>JAJRZV010000094.1 GCA_024275095.1 bacterium
ACTCAGGGTTGCTACTGATCTGGATGATGAAGGTTTTGAATATATCACTTCTCTCGTGGGCGAGATAGCCCAGCGGATAAAGGGAAAGTTCCCGGACGCACGCGTTGTGGAAGTAATGATTCTTGCAGCCCTTGAAATGGCGGAAAGGCTTTACAGGCTGCAACGTGGCGATTCTCAGGATGAAAAAGGGTCCATTGACATGCGCCTGGAGAGGATAATAGAATGCTTAGACAGGGAAATAAAAAATGGACAGGAAAGGGAAGAACAATTCCCTGGATTGTCCGTGGAGGGCAATAAAACCCTTGATCCAACATAAAACAAAAAGGGAACGGTCACTTGCTGTGGATGAAACGCCCGGCGAATGCCGGGACTTCAGAAGCAGTAAAACTGTTCCCACCTGAGATTCAGGGTATCAGGGTTTAAGCTCCCACGGCAGTCCGGGGTTAATATTTAAAACTTTTATACTCAGGCTGGTTCTTTCCTTTCCTGAAACTTGGGTAACGGAACAGTGGAACAAAAGAAGCGGTTGAGAGCATTTATTAAAGAAAAGTTAAACCATCTCCCCCAATCTATAATTTTATCTAAAAGCAGAAAAATTATTTCAAATTTGATGAATATGATTGAGAAGGATAATTCATCGGGGTCCATCGGGCTTTACTTTTCCACCAATGGTGAAGTAAGCACCGTGGAATTAATAGAGGCTCTTCTTCGTAGAAATATAAGGGTGGCCCTTCCGGCAATTGAGGGTGACAAGATGATTTTTAAAAAAATCTCCTCCATAGAAGAACTTCATCCTGGACCGTTTGGTATTCCTCATCCTGAAAAAAATGGTGAACCCATTTCACCTTCTCTGCTTGTAATTCCAGCTCTTGCTTTTGACAGAAGAGGCGTGCGCCTTGGCAGAGGCAGGGGATATTACGACAGGTATCTTCGCGGTACAGGACATGGTGAACTCAGGATTGGCCTGTGCTTTCATTTTCAATTTTACGAAAGGTTGCCTTGTTCCGCCCATGACGAGAGGGTTGACGTGGTCGTAACCGAATACGGTGTCTTCCACACCACAAGGAGGGACTGAAATGATGGTGGGTGTAATTATTCTTGCTCTGATTGTTGCCGGTGTTGCCTATTATGCTGGCAGTGCAATTGCGCGTAAAAAGGTACTGGACGATCTGGTAAAGAAACGTGAAGATGCACGAACGATCATCGAGGAAGCTCGAAAAAATGCGGATAGCATACTCAAGGAAGCCGAGCTTCAATCGAAGGACCTGCTTATAAAAACCCGTGCGGAAATGGAAAAGGAGTTTTCGCGGCGCAGAAGAGAAATAGAAGAGTTTGAACGGAAACTGCGACGGCGCGAGGATAATCTGGAAAAACGTGCTGAATACATCAGCATGAAAGAGCAGGAAATTGAGAAACAGAACAGGGAGCTTCAGAAGTTGCAGGAGAGCATTGAAGCAAAACGAAAAGAAGTAGAAGCGATGTTTGAAGAAGCGTCCAAGAGACTGCAAGAGATTTCAGGCCTGACACGGGAACAGGCCCGGGAGCAATTGATGGAGTCCGTATATAAAGAAATGAGGAAAGATGTTGCGAAACTGGTAGCCGATATGGAAACTCAGGCACGTGAGGAGGCGGAAGCCAGGGCAAGGGAAATCATAGCAACTGCCATTCAACGCCAGGCAGCAGAATATGTATATGATAACAGTGTTTCTGTTGTTTCACTTCCCAGTGATGACATGAAGGGCCGTATCATCGGGCGCGAGGGACGCAATATCCGGGCGTTTGAAGCGGCGACGGGTGTTGATGTAATTGTCGACGATACTCCTGAAGTAGTGGTTGTGTCGTCGTTGAATCCCATCAGGCGCGAGATCGCTAAAATGGCCCTTGAGAAGCTCGTGGCTGATGGCCGTATACATCCCGCCAGGATTGAGGAGATGGTCAAGCGGAGTGAGCACGAAGTTGAGAATAAAATCAGAGATCTGGGACGCCAGGCGGTTAATGAGCTGGGACTCGGTGAGGTGCATCCTGATATAGTGAAAATGATCGGGCGTCTTAAATATCGTACGAGTTACTCACAGAACGTTTACCACCACAGCCTCGAAGTGGCTTACATCAGTGGAATCATTGCGGCTGAACTCGGTCTGGACGAAAAACTGGCACGTCGTGCAGGCCTGCTGCACGATATAGGAAAGGCTGTTGACCATGAAGTGGAAGGGTCGCACACAGAAATTGGATATGACGTTGTTCGGCGGTACAGGGAGCCGGAAGAGGTCCTTGTAGCCATAAGGGACCACCACAGTGATAAACCCTCCAATATTTATGCCGTGATCGTACAGGCAGCGGATGCACTTTCAGCAGCTCGTCCTGGAGCGCGCCGGGAAATGTACGAAGCGTACGTTAAACGTGTCGAGGAACTGGAAGAGATTGCAGGTTCATTTGAGGGTGTAGAAAAGGCTTACGCTGTCCAGGCTGGCCGCGAAGTAAGAGTGATTGTTAATCCGGATTCACTTTCAGATGAAGAATGTGTGCTTTTGGCCAGGGAAATAGCCAAGAAAATAGAGTCGGATATGCGATATCCCGGAGAGATAAAAGTAGTGGTGATTCGAGAGAGGCGATCCGTGGACTATGCCAGATAACACCGTTACAGTTGTATACATTGCGGATGTTGTTGGAGAGGCGGGACGAAATGCACTCAAAAAACACTTCCCTGGTATTATCTCCCGATTTCACCCCCACCTGGTGATATGCAATGCGGAGAACGCCTCCGGGGGCTATGGTCTTACGGAGAGGAATTATCACGAGTTGATTCACCTGGGAATAGACGTTCTTACCTCTGGGAATCATATATGGGATAAAAAAGAAATTATGGGGCATATTAATGCAATGGAGCGTCTGCTAAGACCTGCCAATTATCCCCCGGGGGTGCCGGGACGTGGTGCTATTATCATTCCTGTCAGGAATGAAGCAATTGATGTGGAAGTGGCTGTAATTAACCTGATGGGGCGGGTGTTCATGTTGCCTGTGGATTGCCCTTTTCAGACAATTGATGCGCTGCTGGAAGTGTTTCGTGCGCGGACCCCCCTGGTGATTGTTGATTTTCATGCGGAAGCAACCAGTGAAAAGCAGGCTTTGTCTTATTATCTGGACGGACGCGTCAGTGCAGTCATTGGTTCTCATACTCATGTTCAGACATCAGATGCGCGTGTGCTGGACGGCGGTACGGGTTACATTACCGATGCCGGTATGACGGGCCCTGTAAATTCTGTGATAGGGATGGATATAACCCAGGCTGTGTCTCGATTTCTGTACACAATGCCGGGACGATTAAAAGTGGCTACCGGACGGTGCATGGTGCAGGGACTTATGCTTGAACTTGAGATCGAATCAGGCAGGTGTGTGAAAATAGAACCTTTTACATATACCACTAAGGAAGGAGATTGAGGTACTCGATATTCAGCTGTTTAGTTATTGAATTATGTTCAAGTTAAATGCTTTTAGCAAAATTCAGCATGCTTGTCCTGTTTTATCCTACCTCTGTGCAACGAATGGATTGCCGGAATGGTGTGAAAGAAGTCAACTCTGTGTGGTGTTTCTCGTTGTTGCAACCCCGTATTTTTTCATCTTGTAAATGAGGGTGGTTCGTTTGATATTCAAAATTTTTGCTGCACGGGAAATATTGTACCCCGCTTCTTCAAGGGCCCGTATAATTTCCTGGCGTTCGATGTTTCTCACTCTTGAGGGTAGATCTTCATGGTGTGAGGCCGAATCTTCTGAATTCTTTGAATAGGTTAACTCGCCGATATCCCTCAAACGGATGAGAGGTTCGGTACCCAATACCATGGCTCTTTCGAGCACATTTTCCAGCTCCCTCACATTGCCGGGCCACTCGTATTCTATAAGGCGTTTCATCGCTTCGTCTTCTATTCCTTCGAACCGCCTGTTAAGTTCGATGTTAAAGCGGGCGATAATGTGTTTGACGAGGTGAGGTATATCTTCTTTTCTTTCCCTGAGCGGCGGTAGATGAATGGATATGACATTAAGTCTGTAGTAAAGGTCTTCACGGAACAGGCCTTTTTCTATCATTTCTTCAAGATTTCTGTTGGTCGCTGCTATGATACGCACATCTACCCGGGTTGGGGTGGATGCCCCCAGTTTCTGTATTTCTTTCTCCTGAATGGCACGCAGTAGTTTCACCTGGACGGAAGGGGAAATATCCCCTATTTCATCTAAGAACAGTGTGCCGCCGTGGGCCAGTTCAAAGCTTCCCTTTTTGGAAGCCGTTGCTCCGGTAAAGGCTCCTTTTTCGTACCCGAAAAGTTCACTTTCCAGCAGGGTCTCAGGGATGGCAGCGCAGGAAAGTTTGACAAAAGGTGCATTTTTACGGCGAGAGTACCGGTGAAGTGCCTTTGCAACAAGTTCCTTACCTGTACCACTTTCTCCGCGTATGAGAACATTGGCATTGCTTGGAGCTACTTTCTTGATGATGTCTGCAATGGCTTTCATTTTCGGACTTTCGCCGATGACCAGCTCGTCTTCACCCTGATATTTTAACTGGTCACGTAGACTTCTATTTTCGTTTATGAGTTCCTGCCTTGAAAAAGCATTTTCCAGAGCAATGGCTGCAAGTGAGGCAATGACCGAAATAATTTCTTCATCGTCTCTTGTAAAGTAATAAGGTGGTACTTTTTTGTTAAGGGATTCAATGACACCCATCACGCGTCCGGCACGGTTACGTATAGGTACGCAGAGAATATTCTTTGTTTTGTATCCCGTTTGAGCATCCACGTTGCGGTAAAACCTGTTGTCCTGGTATGCATCTTTAATGTTCAATGTCTCTCCGTGAAGGGCGACATGCCCTGCAATTCCCGTTCCCATGGGAAGGCGTATTTCGCTGATCTCTGCCCCCTGTGCAATTTTTGACCAGAGCTCGTTTTTTTCTTCGTCTATGATGAACAGCGACGAACGATCTGCTTCAAGAAGCTCGGT
Source organism: bacterium (assembly GCA_024275095.1). GTDB lineage: Bacteria > JAJRZV01 > JAJRZV01 > JAJRZV01 > JAJRZV01 > JAJRZV01. Next base: position 4,984 of record JAJRZV010000094.1, read on the forward strand.
TGTTTTGTCCATGATAATTTCAAGAAGCTTGTCCACATTTGTTTCAGATGTGAGAAGCCTGGAGAGATTTACCAGCGCCTTGTAAGTGTTGAGACGTTCTTTTAACCTGGCATAAGCCATCAGTGCCCCCACTTAAAAGATGTTTTCTACAATAAAATTTTAAAACACTTGGGTCTTTATGAGAAATTTAAAGATAGCAATTCCTATTGTTGACGAAGTGGGGTGTCGTTGATACTCTAAAGAGCATAATGAAAGAACGACGCCACACCTTTGTCATCGTTACAATCAGTACGATTATTTTCACCGCTATTATGTATCTCTGGTTTATGGATTTAAACATTGGTTTTCATTTTTTTCGTGACCTTGATTTGAAGTTTTATGATGTATTTCTCAACCTCAGAGGACAAAGAGATGCAGATGAGCGCGTGGTGATTGTGGCCATTGACGAAAAGAGCCTTGAACAGATAGGGCGCTGGCCGTGGAAGAGATCGGTTATCGCGGAAGGGCTGAAAGTTATAGAGAAAGATAAACCAAAGGCCATCGGGCTCGATATTGTGTTTGCGGAGCCTGAAAAGACCATCGGTATGGAAAAGATTGAAAATCTGGTTCGCGAACTGGAAACGGTTGTTGACCATATAGAAGCAAAATTTCAGGCCCGCAAGAAAGATCTGCTCGGGCGCATGGAGGCTTTAACGAGGTCGCTGTATTTACTCAATCGCCATGCCCCGTCCTCACTCCGCAAGCGAATTATATCCGTGGGGAATCAGGTCTCTTCCATCAACAAGCTCATGAAAGAACTGGACGTGCTTGAGGGCCTGAAAGAAGAGATGAGGCGGCAGCTTGGCCTGAGCGTGGGGAAGATGAACAACGATGAATACCTTGCCCAGACCATTTCTCAATATGACAACATAGTGCTCGGGTATTTCTTTTACACCCGCCCGGAAGAGCTCAAAACAGTGGATTTGAGTAAGGTAAAAAAACTGGACAAATACATCCTTCAATCAAAAATTCCAGTGGTACTGGAAAAGGATAAAACAGTTCTCATGCCGTATAACATGCTGGCCATGCGCCCCAACATAGAAGTCATTTCCCGTGCCAGTAAGTATTCCGGCTTTTTCAATGCATTGCCGGATAACGATGGAATATTCCGGCACGGCGTGCTTATTGCAAAGTACGGGGACTACTATTTGCCGTCTTTGTCCCTGGAAATGCTTGTGGTGGGACTTGGCGAGGAGCCCGTTCTCGCCCTGCTCAGTGAAGGTGCGTATTTGCGACTCGGTGATATCAGCATTCCCCTGAGCCTTAAGGGAGAAATGTTCATCAATTACCGGGGACCCAAGGATACTTATGCAACAATCAGTTTTGCAGACCTCATAAATGGGAAAGTACCGAAAGGAACTTTTAAGGACAAGTACGTTCTTATCGGAGCCACTGCCACAGCGATATACGACTTGAGACCCACCCCTTTTGATAAAACATACCCTGGAGTAAAGGTGCATGCAAATATCATCGACAACATCCTCAATCGTGAATTTCTCACGCGGGGATTTGGAGCGGATTTCCTTGCTGCAGCTGCCATGATTGTTTTCTGGATATTTATCACGGTGGTGTTTTCCAGGTTCAACGCCTTTGTAGCGGTGACATTATCGGTGGCAGCTCTTGCAGCTTACGTGCTCGCTGCATACTGGTCATTTACAGCCCAGCGATATGTCATTTCGGTTGTTTACCCGTCTTCAGTAAACGTTTTCTCGTTTGTGGCGTTACTGGTATTCAAGCTTCTTACCGAGGAGCGAACGAGGAAAAAATACCGAGAGGCGTTTCAGCGTTATGTAAGTGCATCAGTCGTGGAGGAAATACTTAAAGACCCGTCGAGACTGAAACTTGGAGGTGAAAAAAGAGACCTGACAGTACTTTTTTCAGATATCCGGGGATTCACGAATATTTCGGAAAGGCTTGACCCCATTCATGTTGCCAATGTACTGCACGAATTTCTTACCCCCATGACAGAGGTGATTTTTGATCATCTGGGCATGCTGGACAAATACATGGGTGATGCCATCATGGCAGTATTTGGAGCTCCTCTTTATCGGGAAGACCATGCGATATTGGCCTGCAGGGCAGCATTGACAATGCTTGATAGACTGGTAGAGATAAACGAAAAATTTCGACAGGAGAACCTTCCACCCATTAATATAGGAATTGGAATTAACTCTGGAGAAATGGTTGTGGGAAACATGGGCTCCAGTATGCTGTTCGACTATACAGTGATAGGAGACGCGGTCAACCTGGGTTCACGGCTGGAAGGGCTCAACAAAATATACGGGACCAATATTATCATCAGTGAGTTTACTAAAGAGAGAGCAGCGGAAGGTGGATTTCTTTTCAGGGAACTGGATCTTGTTCGTGTCAAGGGTAAAGACGAGCCGGTGAAAATTTACGAACTTGTCAAGTTCGATGGCAGGGAAGATGCCTACCGGGAGGCCATACCTGTATTTGAAAAGGGATTGCACTATTACCGTAACCAGCGGTGGGATCTTGCCGCAGAACATTTTGAAACGGTGATAGAAATTCTTGGGAAAGATGCACCAAGTCGTCTTTTTATTCAGCGGTGTCAGTGGTTGAAAGAAAACCCGCCCGGTGATGAATGGGACGGGGTATGGAGGTTTGAGACCAAATGACAGCTTTACCAACGGAAAAGATTAAAGAAATTATGAAAAAAAGTTACCTCTTCCAGGCTTTTGATGAAGGCGAGCTGAACGAATTTCTTGAACGTGCCGGTGTGAAAGAATTTGCGCCCGGTGAAATAATTATTCGCGAAGGTGAAAAAGGCTCATCCATGTTTTTTATAGTTGATGGTCAGGTTGAGGTATTTACCGACAGAGATGGAAGGCATTTTTTAGATATTTTGAAAACCGGCGATTTTTTTGGTGAATTCAGCCTTTTTACGGGTGGTACCCGTCATGCAACTGTTAAAGCAAAAACAGAGGTTACGTGCCTGGAGATTTCACAGGATTTGTTCGAAGATTTCGCAGAAAGGAATGAAGAATTTTCAAAGGTTGTTGTGGATTTTTACAAAATTCGAGTGCTCGACACTCTGTTGGCCCACACAGAATTGTTCGGAATGTTGAGGCCCCACGAGCGTAAAGAAGTGCTGGCTTCTTTTGAGCTCGAGGTGGTGGATAAAGGAGTTGAAATCGTGCGGGAAGGCGAGGAGGGTGACGCTCTTTACGTGATTAAGAGCGGTCGCGTGGAGGTGATTACGACGGACGCAGAGGGAAATGAGGTGAAAATTGCGGAACTGGGCGGCGGTGATTTCTTTGGAGAGATTGCTTTGATTACAGGGCGTCCCCGGACGGCTACGGTGCGAGCGATAACGAAAGTTCGCCTGATGAAAATGTCACGCGAGGCATTTGAGCAGATATGCGAGAGGTTCCCGGAAGTTCGAGTGAAGGCAGAGGAGATCGTGGAGAAGCGTGCTAAAGATACAATACACACACTTATTCATGCTGACCGCGGAAAGGCTGGTCGTCCGTGACTGTTCGGAATTAAAAAGATATCTGAAGGGAGAAGTTACCTCTCATGCAAATGTTACTGCTGCGTTACGAAATGTACTGAAAGAAATTTCTAAAAAATTATCACTTCCTGGTTTAAGCGTGTACTCCCACCGGATGAAGTCTTTTATTATGGGGTCTGCCCCCAGGGCTCTAAAATACCAGCGATTACGTTTTTCGACTCGGCCCGGAATTCGATTTCTCCGGATATCTGGTAATAACTCTCTGAAGAACTGGCCATATCTGGTGGTGGGCCAGGGAGTGCGGAGTTTCGTCCTTGTTCCCTCCAGAATTACCGATAATACCTTACCCATGCTGGAGAAATTTTCACGCGCGGCCCATCTGCTGGAGCCCCTTCTCTCCAGGTACCAGGAAGAATTCGTGCGCAAGCAGTTTCAGAGAGATATGGAATACGTGTTAAAGGTGGGTCTTATTCTCAATTCCACGCTTTCAAGGCGTACCATTATGAGGCGTGCTATGGAATATATCACCGAACTCCTCAATGCCGAGGCAGGTTCCCTGTTGCTGGTGGACCATGAAAAAGGTGAACTCTATTTTGAAATAGCCCTGGGAGACAGGGGAGCGAGGGTAAAAGAGATACGCCTGAAGATTGGCGAGGGAATTGCCGGGTGGGTTGCCAAATCGGGTAAACCCACTGTCGTTAACGATGTGGAAAGAGATAAGAGATGGTACCGAAAAGCTGATGAAAAAACAAAATTCAGAACCCGAAACATCCTGTGTGTTCCTGTAAAGGTAAAAACTCGGGTGGAAGGCGTGCTCCAGGCACTGAATAAAAAGACAGGAGATTTTAACAATTACGACCTTAAAATCTTCCAGACATTTGCTGCCCAGGTGGCTATCGCCCTTGAAAATGCACGGCTTTATGAAGAGCTGAAAAATACGTTTATTGAGACAGCCGAGGCGCTTGCCACATCCATTGAAGCACGTGACCCTTACACAGGCGGGCATACCAAGCGCGTTGTGCATTACTCGCTTGCTGTAGGGCGCGAGCTTGGCCTGGACGAAGAAGAACTGGAACAACTTGAGGTTGCTGCGGTGCTTCATGATATTGGCAAAATAGGTGTGGACGATGCTGTACTGAGAAAGCCAGGAAAGCTGGAGCCGGACGAGCTTGCCCAGATGCGGCGTCATCCCGAGATCGGGGCGGACATTCTCTCCAAGGTGGAGGCCCTGAAGGATATTATTCCCGCGGTACTTCATCATCAGGAAGCATACAACGGTTCGGGTTATCCCATGGGGCTCAGCAATGACGACATTCCCCTTTTTGCACGGATTATTGCAGTGGTGGATACATTTGATGCAATGACCACTGACAGGCCCTACAGGAAGGCCTTGCCCCATGAGGTGGCCCTGGACGAGTTGAAAAGGTGTTCCGGCAGTCAATTTGACCCTCAGGTGGTTGATGCATTCATCCGCGCTTACGAAAAAGGAATGATAACAGGTTTGAAAGTCTAATTTTTTTACGTCTTTTCCTGGCTTGATGCGGGAAGTGCTTGAAAAAAAGGGAATTTTGTGTATATTAAACTCTTATGTCTGTACTCAATACAAACGTTCTTGTACTTAACAGGTCATTTTTTCCCGTTCATATCACGACGGTTAAGCGTGCGTTCTGTCTCCTGGTGGCAGGGGCTGCCAGGGCAGTGGACGAACAGTTCAGAACCTATGATTTCAGCTCGTGGGCAGAGCTTTCCGCGTACAAAGGAGAAAAAGATGTTGTTGGACTTGTGGGCCGTACCATTCTCGTGCCCCGGGTCATTCAACTTGTCACCTACGACCGTGTGCCGCCCAGGAGGGTGAAGTTTAACCGGTACAATATTTTCCTGCGGGATAACAACACGTGCCAGTACTGCGGGCGAAGGTTTCCGCGCAGTGAACTGAATATAGACCACGTAATCCCCAAGTCGCGGGGTGGGAAAACGGTATGGGAGAATGTTGTCTGTTGCTGTATTTCCTGTAACCGTCGCAAGGGTGGTCGCCTGCCGGAGGAGGCAGGAATGAAACTTCTCAAGAAACCCGTAGCACCGAAGTGGAGCTTTTCCCTTCTATTTCCTCGAGCCCCTGTATACAGGGAATGGGCTCCTTTCCTGAAGGTTATTGACGCGTCCTACTGGAGTGTCGAATTAGACCAGGACAGTTGAGGAAACGTAAAAGTCACATTATTGCCGTTGGCGGAGGTAAAGGCGGCGTAGGCAAGACATTAACCGCTGCGGGTCTTGCCGCTTCCCTTGCGGAGATGGGCCTTAGCGTTATTCTTATTGACGTGGACCTCGGCGGAAGCAATGTTCATACCCTTCTTGAGGTTGAACCGGAAGATGACTCCGCCACCATTACACGGTATTTTCGTGTCAAAGGTTCGCTTTTGGACGAGATTCTTTTGTCTACAGATTTTCGAGGTTTGAAGGTAGCGTGTGGTTCGCTTCACAATTATCGGCTGGTGAATCTGCCGTATTTTTCGAAACTCCGGTTCTTTAACGAGCTCAGACGTAAAGAGGTAGATTGTGTTGTACTGGATTTGGGTTCAGGTTCGGCCTATACAACCCTGGATTTTTTCGCCTTTTCTGATACCGGTATTCTTGTAACAACTGTAGAGAAGACAGCGATAGAAAATCTCTATCGTTTTTTGAGAGGAGCATTTCTTCGAAAACTTCGCTTTGAGCTTGAAAAGTACGGAAGGGAAATTGTTGATACGGTCATGAACAATCCCGACCTGAAGCAGTTGCCCAATCCACAGGAAGTGATCAGCACCATTGAACATTTCTATCCTCAATACGGTGATAGAATTCGGGATTTCCTTAAAACCGTGAAGGTGGGCATTGTGCTCAACATGATGGAGAGTCCATCTGAAGTACATATTGGAAAACAGATGGAGAAAGCAGTTCGTGCTTATCTGGGTGTAGATGCAAAGATGCTCGGAGGGATAAGATATTATGAAGAAGTAAAGCGCAGAATGCGTATGGGGGAAGGAATGAAGAGTTTATGGCGCATCAGCGGCCTCCGGGAAGATATGGGCAGTATCGTTAAGACACTGAAAGGATGGATGGATAGGGACGGGTAAGGTGAAGAAGCGGACTTTTTATGAATGGCTGGACATTGAGAACTGTGCCGATATTCACGCGGTGGAACGTGCATACAGGCAGATACTCGAAATACTTCGCAATAGACACATTACGTATTTTTTAATGACAGAGAGAGAAAGAGAAGAATTCAACGCCCGGGCAACAATGGCTTATGAGATACTCAGTGATGAACGCTGCAAATATTTTTACGATCAGTATCTGGTAAAGTCCCGCAGGGGATTCCTGGATG
>JAJRZV010000007.1 GCA_024275095.1 bacterium
CTTATCTCACCTGTCCATGCTCCACGGTGCCATGCTCTCAGTTTTTTATTTCATATACCTGTACATTTTAATGAAACTTCCTCCAGAGGAAGATGCCGAACAGGCGGCCGGAATTGTTAAGTCTGTACTTTCGAAAGGTACCCGGTTTGCATCCGTTTTTGCCGTATCGTTGTTTCTTGCAGGCGGGATAGGACTTTATTTTGTGGCAGAACCCTTTCTTCAAAGCATGCTGGTGGTGGCTGTGGTGTTGGGATTCAGCGAATTTTACTTCGTGCAGTGGGTGGCGCCTTTTCTCTCCGAATTTCCTGAGAAAATCAGTGCATTTAACTGGGCCCGCAAGATGCGGTTTTCTTCCATGGGAATTATAAATCTGGTGTCTTCCACCGTTAACCAGACGACACTTCTTGTAGGGATGGTACCCTTTATTTACGCGGTTTCCCTTGGTGCTCCCGAGGCTCTGGTTTTTGACAGGAATCAAATTTTTGAAATTGAACTCACGTTGGCTCAGGTTCTCTTGGGCGTTCTTATTCTTTTAGACCATGAGTTCTCTTTTATTGATGCAAGCCTGATATTGCTGCTCTGGACGGTACAGTTTTTCGTACCTTCATGGAGAGAGGCAGTACTTGTGATATATTTACTCTGGAGTGTTGTGGAGTGCATCAAACTTGTAAAGGACAGGGCTCCCGGGTTGAAAGCCATGAGATTTGTCCTCAGGGAGTATGTGCTTTCAAAATCTAAAAAGGTGTGAAAGCGTATAACCGCATTATAAGGGAAGTTTCCACCTATCTTCTTCTTGTCATTATAATTTTACTTGTTATCGGTGCATTTCTTCCCAATCCTGATTACCTTACGGATCCTCAGGTGGTTGATTTTAAATCGAAGCACCCCTTTCTGTGGCAGCTTGTTCTCCACCTTGCCCCTTCCCGGCTGACGGTATCCTGGCCTTTTATCGTTATTCTTTCAGCGATCGGATTGGCTCTTTTTTACTGTACTTTTCTTCGACTCCTTGAGTGGAGGAACCGGAGACGTCCACCTGTGCGGTTGCGTCCATTACCACGAGCGTATTCAGCGGATGTCAATTCAACACCTGAACGTGTGATCCTTACCGCGGCTGATGTATTCTCACAAAAAAAATGGAACATGGATTGGAAGATAATGGAAGAGGGTGTTGCCGGAATTCGTTTCCGTAAAGGTATTAAGGGTTTTTACGCCTCTATCATTTTTCACCTGCTTCTTGTGGTTATTGTGGGCATTGCGGTGTGGGGGGGTCTTGCTGGTTTCAAAGGCGAGGTGGTTCTATCTGAAGGCCAGCGGGTTGTTCTGGGTCCCGGTGCCTTTGTAAAGATTTACAGGATGCCACGTGCTGGCGGCGTGCCCGGTGGTGTTCTACTAGAACTCCAAAGGGCAGGTGTGTTGATTGATGAGAACACAGGCGATTATGACTATTACGCTGTTTTAAAAGTCAATTCAGGATCTGTTCAACACATCAAAGAAATATTGATTAACAGGCCAGCAAAAATTGGCCGCCTGACATTTGTCCTTCGGCGCATGGGCTATGCCCCGCTGTTTAGAATTACTGACTTCAGCCAGAATCTGGATTTTTCCGCGTACGTGAACCTCATGATTTTTCAAAAAGGTGATGAGGATACTTTCGTAGTTCCAGCCTCTGCTCCTCTTACGGTTCACGTTTCCCTTCGAGAGTCTTCACCGGTAAAAGAGCATTTTGTCGTTGATGTAAAGATACTGCGCAAGGGAATGACAGTGCTGGATACCACCCTGTCACCGGGAGAGAGAATAAAGAGTTCAAGTTTATTTCTCAGTATTCCAGAGATGCGCATGTGGACGAGTTACAATGTGGTATATGATCCCACTTTCCCTCTGATTGCATGGGTAATGTTGGCGGCCGTCTGCTTTTCTGCAATTCGTTTTTTTGACCCGGATGTAATTGTAGACATTCGAACGCAGCGAAAAGACATATCAAGCACCGCGGTCCAGTGGAGCGTCTTTTCAAGGCATTACGCGCGGGGATACAATGAAATTAATAATATGATGGATATAGTGTTTGAAACATTGCGTCAATGAAAGTATTTCTTTATACATTGCTCGTTATAATTTATGCAGGGCTTTTTATCTCTACTGTGTTTTTTCTCGTGTCCCATATATTTAAAAAAGCAAAGCTACGCGCATGGGGCTGGAGGGTATATGGAATTTCTTGCACATCACTGGGGACGTATATCATTTCCAGGTGGATCGCTTCAAGACATCCTCCGGTTCAGGGAAATTTCGAAAATGCAATTCTCGGAGCTTTTTTTTTGTTGCTTATTCACATATTTTCGGCCAGACGTGTGGATGTGCTCAAAACAGCTGCATGGACGGTATCAGGGTTTATCCTTCTCATGTTGGGCTGGGGGCTTTTCAACGGCTCGGTGGAAGTGGTACCGCTTGAACCGGCTTTTAAAAGCAATTGGTTGTGGTTTCATGTTGGATTCGCCTGGCTTGCCTTTGGAGCATTTACAATTTCTGCTGTGCTCGGTGGTATGTATATCGCCAAAAGGAAAGAGCCCGGCGATGCCCTCGAAACCTCGCTCGTACGGTTTGTAGCACTGGGATTCGTTGCTCAGGGGCTCATGATACTCACAGGTTCTATATGGGCATATTACCTGTGGGGTTCGTACTGGTCCTGGGATCCGGTGGAGACATGGTCTCTCATTTGCTGGCTTATTTACGGGCTGTACCTGCACATGCGTTATGTGATGGGATGGAAAGGCAGGCGCATTGCATGGCTTACGATCATTTCATTTGTCGCCATGTTGATTACGTTTTTTGGTGTCAGTGCTCTTTCGCAATATCACACGGAACTGTTGTGAGAGTGCACATGATTAACAGAAGGGCAATCTTATTGTTTTTTCTGTTTGTTGTTGCCGCATGTGATGCACTCTACGGTCGTCCCCGCATAAAAGAGGCTATTGTTAAGGATACCGTAAGGAAATACCTCAATGCTTTAGCTGATGCGTACAGATACATGGAATTGAGCGGGGTGAAGAAATACACAGGTGGAAAAGAGCGTGACAAGATAGTAGCTCTGGTGGGATTGCTGGGCATGAAACACCAGATCATGGAATCCAGGATTCTGGATGTTAAATTTACCGGCATCAAATTCGACACACCTGAAAAGGCAAGGGTTAACACGATAGAACGCTGGCGGTTTCGATATCTGCACATGGCTTCTGGTAAGGAGGTGAAACCATGGAAGGAAGTAATGTATTACATGTCGTACGTGTTGAGCAAAGAGGGTGGGATGTGGAAGGTGATTTCCTCTACAATGCTTCAGCAGAACGAAATAAAAAATGAAGGTGTGAAACCGCATGGGCGGTAATTGGAAAGCAGCACTTGTTGCCCTTAATGCCTATCTTCACGATTTTTCAGTAGCCCTGGCTTTTACTTCTTCACTGGTTGCCTACTGGTTGACTCGAGAACTGCATCATTTGCAGGGATATTATTCAATCCTGCTGAAACTGCGACGACTGATCATTTTTTCATTTGCGGGAATTTTTGTTTTTGGAGCCGTAAGAGTGTACTTTTATCGGACTTACGAGATGCCTGCTGGTGTTGATGAAAGCGTACTCATCAGTGTTCTTGTCGCCAAGCATATTATTCTGGCATCACTACTCATAGGAGCACTCTATCTTTCGGTGAAATTCTGGAAGTTGGCGGGTCGGTCTTGAAGCCGAGGATCCTTTTTGTTACTCCTCCCTATCACTGCGGTGTTGTTGAAGTGGCTGGCAGATGGGTGCCTCTTCAATTTGTATATCTGGCAGGTGCAGCTCGACGAGCAGGTTGGGAACCGGTAATGTACGATGCCATGAGTGCTTTCACGGGTTGGGATGAAATTCGAGCAAAGATTAGTGACGTCGATCCCCGTGTGGTCGCCACGTCTGCTATTACTGCAACACTGCCCGATGCTATTGAAGTCTTAAGGATGGCCAAAACAATATTTCCGGATGTTGTCACTGTTATAGGAGGTGTGCATCCCACCTTTATGGCCGATGAAGTTATGCAAATGGGCGAAGGTTGCATAGATTACGTGATCCGTGGCGAGGGCGAGGAAACCCTTCAGGAGCTTCTTCAGGCCATTGAGTCAGGAACGACTGTTGATGATATAAAGGGACTTTCCTGGAGAGATAAGCACGGAGAAATTATTCATAATACCTCGCGTCCCTTTATCCAAAACCTGGACTCTCTTGCACAGGACTGGAACATCCTGGATTGGAGTCTTTACAAATATTTTGTCATTCCGGGGTCGCGTTTGGGCGCTGTTAGCTCTTCAAGAGGCTGTTCTATGGAGTGCACCTTCTGTTCCCAGCAAAAGTTCTGGCAGCGTGTATGGCGTGCGAGGGAACCGGAGCTCGTTGTGGACGAGGTGGAAATGCTACATCGGGAATTCGGCGTAAATGTTTTTCTGATTACTGACGAGTACCCTACGAGTGAACGTGACAGGTGGATACGCATTTTAAAGGGACTCATTTCACGCAATTTAAAAGTGTATCTTCTTATAGAGACGCGGGTTGATGACATCATAAGGGACGAAGACATTATGGAGCTTTACCGTGCCGCGGGTGTTATTCATGTGTATGTAGGAGTGGAAAGCCCCAGTGAGAATGTTCTTGAGGCCATAAAAAAAGACATATCCGTTGAACAGTCCAAAGAGGCTCTGGAAATCCTGCGCAGGTGGGATTTCATCAGTGAAACGTCTTTTGTGCTGGGTTTTCCCTGGGACACTCCAGAAAGTATAGATGAAGTTATACGTCTCTCACTTTACTATAATCCCGACTTTGCCCACTTTCTGGCAATTACTCCATGGCCCTATGCGGATTTGTACAGGGAAGTGAAAGATTACATAGTGGTGCATGATTATCGCAAATACAACCTTATTGATCCTGTAATAAAACCTGAACGCATGAGCCTTCAAGAGGTGGATGCGGCCATAATGGAAGGTTATCGCAGGTTCTACATTAAAAAAATGGAAGAGGTGTCGAGGTGGCCCCAGGGACTTAAACGGGATTACATGATTCGTTCCATGAAGCTCATTATGAACAGTTCATTTCTTCGGAAAAAGTTACCCGTTCTTGGAGAAATTCCTTCTGAAATTCAGGAGATGCTTTCCCGGCTTAGCTAAAAGTTATTTTTTCTTTACCGTGATTTTCCACCTGCCATCTGGCCGTTGTTCTTTTTTTAGCACGGGAACTCCATCATTTTGGAGACTTCTGGGAACATTTTCGATGGGCTCTCCATCATCCAGGATCACTTCAAGCATCGCACCAGGAGGCAGTTCTTCGAGTTTCAGCTTGGTTTTTACATAGTTGAGCGGACAGGGGGTTCCGCTGAGGTCGAGAAGTTCTGCAGCCACAGAAGCCTCGCCGGTAGAGGAATTATCCCCGATCAGCTCCACGTCCTTACCGAAGTCAATTTTTACTTCGGGGTCGAGTACATCAAACACGTGCTGACAGCGTTTGTAAAGGAGTTCCAGGAGTTTTAATACGTTTTCACGCTTTTCCTTCGTCAGATTCTTGTGCAGATTTTTAAAATCCTTAGGCAGCAGGTGCCGCTGGTAGAGTTCTTTTTCGAATGTTTGCACGGCTTCCGCATCGTCAACAGGATCCGTGCCGAAGAGAATTAAAACGCTTCTCGCACATGCAGCAGCGGCAGAGATTGCACGCTTTCTAAAGATTTCTTCATCGATGTTAAATATATTTTCCTTGACGGAGTTAATAATTTTTTTAGCATCTCGCAGGTTGACTTCCATGAGATCAACCATGCTTCCAGCACACTCGCCTGGCCCGATTTCTTCGAGAGAGAATTTTCTATCGATTCCAAAATCGTAGTAGTATTCGGGAGCCTGTTCAAAAGGAGGGACCTCCAGAAGATCAGACAACATCTCCTCGAAACGGTGAGTACCTACACGTCCGATGTACTCTGAGAAATTTTCGGTGTTCCTGCGTTCCTTAAAGAAGGTTTCTACCAGCCTTTTGACGGCACGGGGAATGTTCCTGGCAGGAATGCGTAAAAGTGGTTTCGCGGCCGACGGCACATCACCGGATGGTGTTCCCCCTAAGAGAATCATGTAGTATGGTGCATAATCTCCGTGATGCTTCCGTGCTGCTCCGTAGAGCCCGATCCCTGCAATTTGGTGCTGGCCGCAACTGCTGGGACATCCGCTGATGCGAATATCTAATCCGTCGAGGTTGTCGAGTTCCTTGTTAAGTTCCGAAGCAAGTGCACGTGTGTTGGTTATGGCCAGCCGGCACGAATAAATACCGGGGCATGTCACTGTTTCTGCTTCGACAGTAGTGTCCACAAGGTTAGCTTTTTTCAGTTCAAAAAATAGAGGATAAAGAGCATTCTTCTCGATCCACGGAATCAGGAAAGATTGTCGCAGCGTTGTTCTCAGGAAACCACCATTAAAGCGCTGAGCGAGTTCTGCAATGACGTCGAGCTCTTCACTGGTGAAGATCCCGTAAGGCTTTCTGATTTCCACGGCAAAATAACCTTCCTGTTTCTGAGGAGTGACACGTGCCTTTTCCCATTGCAGAAATTCGTTTTGATCTTTAAGTTCAATATGCTCGTTTTCCACAGCGCTTGTGCGAGGTTCTTCCTGTATAAAATTTAGCGGGAGGTGCACGCTTGTCTCGATTTTATGATTTTGAAGCCACTGGGAGACTCTATTGTTAAATTCTTTCTCTCCCCATTTCAGCGCGAGAAATTTCATGCGGGCGCGGGCCCGGTTGCGTCGTTCTCCAAATTCGTTGAAGAACGCGAGAACCGACGCGGTAAATTTTGTCACCTCTGCTTCAGGAAGGAATTCCTTAAATATGTGGGCCATGCGTGGATGCGCTCCAAGTCCTCCTGCAAGGTAGACTCGAAAACCGCGTTTTCCTTCGTGTGTGCACGCTATCAACCCCACATCATTAACCCGTGCGTATGCACAGTCTTTTGAACATCCGGAAAACGCAATTTTGAACTTTCTGGGTAGATTACCTCCGTATCCGGAGTTCACCAGAAAAGTGGTGGTTCTCCATGAGGCCTCACTTACATCAAATATTTCGTCGGGACATATTCCCGCAAGATGACATGTCGTGACATTACGTACTGCATTGCCACCTGCTTCAAGGGATGTTACTTCTGCTTCAGCAAGTTCATACAGCGCAGGCACGACATCAGATATTTTCAACCAGTGGATCTGAATGTCCTGCCTAGTCGTTACATGCGTTATTGACCTCCCGTACCGCCGGGCGACCTGTGAAATTACGGATAGCTGCTTCGCAGTGAGCCTACCAGCAGGAATTCTTGTGCGGATAAGATAAAATCCAGGTTGACGTTGGGCGTAAACTCCCAGGTTTATACGGTAACGTTTAAATTTTTCTCCGTGCAACTTACCACTGGTGAAGGCCTCGACTTCCCTTTTGAATTGCTCCAGCAGTGAACTCAATACGGTGTTCATGGCTTCCTCTCCTTTGACAGGATTTTATCGTTGAAAAAGATGACCTGTATTTTTTCGTGCAGTTCAGAAGGTAGTGATGGTTTGCGCTTTAATAAACGCTGTAGCCAGCCCTCCTTGCGTTTAACCCAGACAACAGCATCGGGATTTTCTCTTTTTATCAGTCGCGCAAGAAGTTCTTCTTCGTAACCGTTTTCTATGATGATACGGATGCGGGCAGGATGGCTGCTCAGCAGGTGTTCAATTTCCGCTGCCCGGTCGTAGGCCTCCTGTCGAAACATTTTGATGATTATGCCCATAAGCTCTGCTCCCACTTTTTCTCCCACCCATCCCATATTCACGATTTTCTTCTCGGCATATTCTGCTTCTCTCTCATCTATGCATATGGCGATAAGGCATTCTTCAAAGCCTTCTCCTTTTTGATGTATTACCTGGGCAATGAATTTTGCATCAGCGTTGGTGACTTTGAAAAAAATGAGAAGTTTGCGCAATGTTTCTCACCTCCAGATAAAAAAGTACGAGGCAATGATAACTGTTATGGTCAATAGGTGCATGAGCAGCCCCACGCGGCCGGTATCTTTAATACTGATGTGGCCGGTAGAAAAGGCCAGAGCTGTTGCCGGTGTGCCTGCAGGAAGGATAAACGGAAGTCCCGCTGGTAACGCAACGACGAAAACAGCGTGTTCGGGAGGAAGCCCTAATGATTCGAAGGCTCCTATAGCCACTGGTAAAATCACAGCTACAGCTGCACTGTTGCTCATCCCTTCGGTCAGTATGAGAGTAACGACCACGAGTATAAGAACTGTAAATACAGGCCCATGTGCTGTGGGGTTGAGAAGCGCTGACGCGATCCACCGGGCTGCACCCGTGGAATACATGGCACTTCCAAGTGAAATGGCACCGCCGTACATGAGAAAGACTCCCCAGTTGACAGTGTCTTCAACGTCGACCCATCGCACGATGTTGAATATAAAAAGGCATGCTGCACCGGTTAAACCGATGAGGGCCAATGCGACCGGTGTATGTGATCTTATCCAGAAAACAATGACCACCACAAATACCAGACCTGCAAGATAAGCTCTTATACCCGCGGGTCTTGCTCGCAACTGGATGTCTTTCCCCTCCACTTCGGCCAATCCTTTGCGGAAGAAGAGCCACAGTAATATCTGGCCTCCTGCAATGAGAAAGAGCGAAGGAATAATAGAGTAGTGAAGCCACTCTACAAAGGCTATTTGTTTGCCGGTGATTTCCTGGAGTATTCCTATGGCGAGGGGGTTGCGTGCACCTCCTAAGAGTGTGGCAATCCCTCCTGTAATACTTCCCCATGTAAGTGAAAGTATGAGAAGCCTGGCATAAAGCGAACCGCGTCGGAGTTTCAGCTGAGAGATGGTTTCTATAACAACAGGTAAAAGTATGGCAGCTACCGCATGTTCCGGTATGAGGAACGAAAGGAATGCCGCGGCGTTATAGATAAGCAGGGGTAGCAATCTGGGTGAATGGCCGCCTGCTCGCAGGAGTCCACGGGCGATGAGTGTCCCTGTACCACTTTCCATGAGGGCACCTGCAAGCAGGAGAGCTGAGAGGAGAAAAAATACAACAGGATTTGCGAAAGAGTGCAGCAGCACCTGTGCCTCCACAGCCTTACCGCCCCATAAAAGCACTACGGCCATTATTGCGGGGATGACAGGAGGTACGATATTGAGAATCCAGGAGAACGTGGTAAAAAGAAATACCAGAATACATTTATATGCTTGCGGGCTCAGCCCGGGTGGAGGGGTTCCTTCTGCCAGTAAGTAAACAACCCATCCTAATCCTGTGAAAAATAGCGCATGGCGGTAAAAACGCTGGAGCAGAATCAGGATTAAGGGTCGTGTATCAATCTGGAAGCGCTCTTTCATAACCACTCTGATCTGAGTTAACGGTCATTTCTTATTCTTCAAATTTTTGAACCACGCGGAGAGATCTCCTCAATTTAAACAAAGTATATTTAAATTTCAGGATAAAATCTTTCTTTCTGTCGTGTTTCTCTTTAAAAATGTTTTTAAAAATATCTCCTACAATGCCTCCGTTACCTGCGCAGATGAGGTAGAAGCAATCATTTCTCGGTGTAATAAGAGGCAGGCCGTTTATTTCTGGTAGCCTGTAGAGTTCTTCTGCATTTTCTATAATGATGCCCACGTTACCCTTAGGAAACACCCGGAGCGCTCTGTCCAATATTTTGCTGAAACGATGCGAAGAGATAGAAGTGGTATCAACATAAAATAACAGTACGTCTATACCGACAGCATAGGCCCAATCTATCCATTCCTGCTGACCCGGAGGAGCACATACAGCGATGACGAAAGGGTTGTATTCTTTAATGATTTCATAAAGAATTTCACGGAAAGCAAACAGGCCTCCGTCATTTTCTCGGGGGTTAATGTTGATGAGGAGCGTATATTTTACAGCAGGAGGCTGAACAGGGCCGAGCGTGTGTTTCTCCAGTACTTCGCAGATTTTTTTGTTAAATTCAATACTTGTGTTTGTGGCGAACGCAAGTCCCGCTGGTAACAGATATTTTGTTAGGTTTCCTTCCATTTTCGTCTCCGCGTTGGGGGTAAATGGTACAAAAGTTCACTAAAATTGTCAAGAATTCGGGGTTTCAAAACTTCCTTTTCCATGTTAAATCCTCCCCGGGAGGTTCATCACAGGTGAAAATACAGGTATAATAATAAAATCATGGATAAAATGACAGAAGATGAAATACTCCAGTTTATAAAAGGAGAAAATCTTGTGGAGTTTGTTCCTATATCATTTGAGGAAAGTGAGCGTTTGCTGGCTTTTATGAAGGGTCGTTACGCTTTTCTGGCAACGCGTGAGGGGACATTCAAGGTTACAGAAGAGGTGTTTAGGGAACTGGTAGAGAATAATTTTAAAATTAAAAGGCTCTGAAATCGGTCGAGGGGTTGAAGGAGCGTTGAGGGACTGACGACATTTGCTAAAATAACAGGCGGACACCGGGGCGTAGCGCAGTGGTTAGCGCGTCCGGTTCGGGACCGGAAGGTCGGCCGTTCAAATCGGCTCGCCCCGATTTTTAGCCTTCCACTGGCTTGATAAAATGTATTTTGATTTGAAACAGGAGGCGTGCTAACTTGACATCTTTAAGATGTCACATTACCATACAATCTTCATTACACCGGGAGGTTCGTGTATGAAAAAACGGAAATACGAGCTTGTGTATGTACTGGGTGAAAAAGCCGGTGATGTTGATTTTCAGGAGGTTCGTGATCGCCTGGAGAGAATTATCAAACGCTTTGAAGGAGAAATTGAAGCTTTTGAAGACTGGGGTCAGAGAAAGCTGGCATATGAAATAGAAAAAAATAAGATGGGGTATTACTTTCGTATAATATTCACTGCCCTTCCTGCTGCTCAGCATGAGATACACAGAGTTCTCAGGATAGATGAAAGAGTGATCCGCTTTCTCAGTCTTTTGAAAAAAGAAGATAAACGCCATTCTCAACCAGAAGCAAAAACCCGGGAAAGTGCTGGAGAAGATAATACTGCTGAAAAAGAAGTAAAGGAGGATAAAGAAGACAATGCCCAGCTACAGTAGGGTCATTATTATTGGGAATCTTGTTCGGGATCCTGAGGTGCGCTATACGCCTTCCGGCACGGCTGTTGCCAACATGCGGGTTGCGGTGAACCATCGCGTTAAAAGGGGTGGAGAGGTTGTTGAAGAAGTGAGTTTTTTCGATGTTGTTGCTTTTGGTCGTACCGCTCAGGCATCTGCAGAATTTCTCGAGAAAGGAAGTATGGTATTTGTTGATGGTAGCTTGCGCGAGAGAAGGTGGGAAACCCAGGATGGCCAGCGACGAAGCAAAATAGAAATCATTGCCGATACAATGCGTTTTCTTTCCCCCAGGAAAAACGCCTCGACTGCAGAGAGTCCTCCAGAAGAGGAGGAAGTTATTGAAGAACCTGAATAAAGAGGAGGTGTAACTGATGACCGAGCCGCAGAAACGTGCACCTGCTTACTATGCACGTAAAAAAGTATGCAGGTTTTGCGCGGATAAAGAACTCACAATTGATTACAGAAACGTGGATTTACTCGAGCAGTACATTACAGAACGCGCCAAGATTTTGCCTCGTCGTATTACTGGTGTGTGTTCACGACACCAGCGAATGTTGAAAAGGGCCATCAAAAGAGCAAGGCTTCTTGCTCTTTTGCCTTTTGTTAGATAGAAGCGGAGGTTGACAGTGAAGGTTATTCTTACAGAGGATGTGAAAGGACTTGGGAAGATGGGTGATGTCGTTCGGGTGAAGGATGGATATGCTCGTAATTATCTCCTTCCGCGGCAGTTGGCTGTTCCTGCAGATGAGAAGAACTTAAAGGCTCTTGAACACGCTCAGCGGATTATAGAGGCAAAGAAGCGGAAAGCGGTGAGAACAGCAGAGAGCCTTAAACAGCGGATCGAAGAACTTTCTTTAACTATTAAGCGCAAGGCTGGCCAGGAAGAGAAGCTTTTCGGTTCAGTAACAACAGCAGATATAGAAGAGGCCTTGAAAAATGAAGGGATTAATGTGTCGCGTAAAGACATTTTAATGGATGAACCTATTAAGAAATTGGGATATTATACTCTTAGAGTGAGGCTGGCTCCTGAGATAGAGGCGGAGTTAAAAGTCTGGATTGTACAGGAATAAAAGTAAGATGCGGGTGTTTCTGTGCCCGTAAAACAGAATCTTCCCAGGAACATAGAGGCAGAGAGAAACCTTCTTTCTGTATTGATATTTGATCCCTCACGATTCAGTGAGGTTTTGGAAATTCTTGGAAAGAATCCTGAACAGGCGTTTTACAGCGAACGCAATCGGACGATATTCGAGGGTCTTTTCTCCCTTTACAACGAAGGTATCCCTATTGATGCTGTAACGCTGGAAGAGCATCTTAAAAAGACAGGTAAACTTCAAAAAGCAGGTGGTAGTGAGTATCTCAGTGAACTTGTTGCTCTCAGTCCCACGATTTCCATGATGCCCCATTACGCAAAGATTCTCCGTGAGAAAAAACTTATGCGTCAGGTAATTAATGTGTGCTCGAAGATTATTGACGATGCCACAGCTGAACCGGAGGATACAGACGAATTTTTTGATCGGGTAGAGCAGAGTGTTTTCGAAATCACCCAGGAAACGGTTCAGTCTCTTTTTGCACCCGCCAAAGACGTGGTGACAGAAATCAATGAAATGATCGAGAAGATTTACCATGAACGAACCCTGCCCGGGGGTATTCCCACAGGTTTTTTGCGTCTTGATGAAATGACAGGCGGGCTACAGCCTTCAGAACTCATAATTATTGCTGCACGTCCTGGTATGGGTAAAACTTCTTTATGCCTGGATATTGCATACAATGTTGGTGTAAAGGCTCAAATGCCCGTGGCTATATTTTCCCTTGAGATGACGCGCATTCAATTGCTTTTGAGAATGATCTGTGCAGCATCCAAGATCAACTCTCACCTTCTCAGGCGTGGACTTGTGAGAATGAGTGATATATCGCGCTTCCTTAGGGAAGCTTCAAAAATTGCACGTTCTCCTATTTTCATCAATGACAGTTCAGCAATTTCTCCTATTGAAATTCGTGCAGGTGCACGCCGGCTCAAAGCTGAACATGATGTAAAACTCATTATTGTTGATTATCTCCAGCTTATACGACCTTACAGGCGTTTTGACTCGAGAGAACAGGAAGTGGCGTACATTTCCAGATCGTTGAAATCCCTTGCAAAGGAGCTGGGTGTTCCTGTGATTGCTGTATCCCAGCTTAACAGGGCTATAGAACGAAGAGGTGAAAGAAGCCGCCCCATGCTTTCGGACCTGAGGGAGTCCGGGGCCATAGAGCAGGACGCTGACGTGATTATGTTCATTCACAGAGAGGCGGATTTCAGCGAGCTTTGTTCTTGCCCTCCGGATGAAGAGTGCATATGCGGCAGGC
>JAJRZV010000095.1 GCA_024275095.1 bacterium
GCAGCTGGCGTGTATCAGCAGGTTGGAGAACAGGTGATTCTTCTCCCGTTAAATCCTGTGCTTCCCCCAGAGGTGCTCTCACGGGATGCACATCTCATTCGTGTTATGTGGGTTTTTTGCCCGGAGAAAAGCGGGCGTGATAAATGAAGGTTTTCCAGGTAAAGGTTTTACTCATCCACCACCACCCACAGCTGGCTGACACGGGGCAAAAGCTGCACGCGGAGTATCGGGCTTTTTTGTGACAGGCCCGTCCAGGCTTCAACTGCTGTGCAGCTGTCGGTGCACGCGCCGGTACGGCGAAGATCAAATGAGATCGTACTTGGTGCATCCGTCCAGTTGAAGATCCCGACAATCGTGCTGCCCGGGCCGATGGTGCTCCATACAATTGAAGGGACGCTGTATCTGGAAGGCATGAACAACTGCGTTAGAATATCTGCCGGTGCACCACCGGGTTTTTGATGATCTTTCTCAATGGAAGGGATTGGGAAACTTGTACGTTGTGTGACCAGTGCTTTGAATATTTCGGTGGAAAATATACGTTTCAACAGTTCTTTCTTTTCTGTTTCCATCTGTACAAGGTCATCTCCGAGTGCAAAAATTTTACCAGCCAGCAGAGCCGCGTTGATAAAAGTACGTGCCTCTTCTGCAGAAAGATCCCGGAGAAGTACCGTGTCCGGGTCTCCGGCAAACACACGGTTCCAGTGAAATCGCCAGAAAACATTGCGCATTTCATTTTTTACAAAAGGCCAGCCGTACGGCATTGCTTCGAAAGCAATATCAGAACCGACTCTCGCACCGTGAAACAACCCAGCTGATGGAAGGAGCGGGGCACCGCACGCGAGCAAATAGGTATCCGGTCCGGCCTCTTCCGCAATAATTTCTATCCCTCGCCGGTAGGCTTCAATAGAGGTCATGTAAGGCTTGTACCGGATTCCGGGCATGGCAGCGGCAAATAAAAAATCCAGTTTGAGGTACCTGAACCCCCAATGCCTCAATTCCCGTATGACACTCCGCAGAAAGTTTTCCGCTTCCGGGTGTGTAATGTCGAGGACGAGGTATGTTTTCCCGGAACCGGGATTGAGGTATCGAACGAAAGAGCCGTCAGGGTTTTTGAGGAACCAGTGGGGATGCGATGTTGCACCAGGAAGTGATTCATCGTACAGAAAAGGTGCAATCCATATGCCCGGTATAAATCCTTGGTCTATCAGCTTTTGGGCCATTTCGCTCATCGCAGTAAAAAAAGGTTTGAGAAAAGAGGGATCTCCTTTCCACTCTCCCCAGGCTTTTTCCCAGCCGTCATCGATCTGAATGACAAGAGGAATGTCCTCG
The DNA here is from genome assembly GCA_024275095.1 of bacterium. Lineage (GTDB taxonomy): Bacteria > JAJRZV01 > JAJRZV01 > JAJRZV01 > JAJRZV01 > JAJRZV01. The sequence continues at coordinate 1,330 of JAJRZV010000095.1, forward strand.
ACCAGTGTTTTTAATGCTTCTGCCTGCTGCAGTATCAGACCGGCTGTAATGGAAGAGAAAAAAGTATTCCACGAATTCCAGCCCACAGGAATAAAAGGTGCAGAAGGCCGTGTGTTGAATTTCCCGAGCAGGGTCCCGTATGTTTTTAACCCTGCTTCTATGGATTCGGCCACCACCACTGCCAGTATGTCAGAGGAAAGCGTCTCCCCGGGGAATAAACTTTTGGCGTCACCTTCGCTGCAACCATTGACGATTTTTACGGAGCCCCCCGGGTGGAGAAGCACTCGGGTTTTAAAAACGTGACTCCGGAGAGCACCTGCTATCACTGCAAAGGAAAGGCTTTCAAATCCTCCATCCCACCAGGATACATAGGGATTTACAACGGGGTCATTGGGGTTTTCTCCGCTGTTTGACCAGATGTCTTCTGAAGGAGGTGATTCCCACTGGCCGTTCCACACAAATGCGGGGGACCAGGACTGGTATCCATCGTGAAACATGCGGGTAATCTCGAGGCTTGTGGAGGGATTGAACTCTACGAGAAAGCATTTCACTTTTACGGGTTTGGTGGAGGTGTTTGTGTATGTAATTGAAAGAGTTGCCGAGGAAGCAAACTTTTCTGAATCCGGGGTTACATCCAGGCGGATGGAGGTGTTGTCACACTCGGGAAGCTGGTTTCCTTTCCTCCACACGCATCCTTTCACGTGAAAGGAAAAGTTTCCCGAAGTGGTATGAACAACCATTGCCGGGCCTTCTGGTGCCATGGAATATTCGAGATGAGGGGGAAGGGCACCGCCTTTTTCGCAGCCTGTTGTTATGTGAAGGGGTAAAAGCAAAAAACTTATTATTTGAAGGGCCTTTATCGTCTTTGTGGTACCGGGTCTTTCTCGGTCAATTCTCATACCCGGCATTTTATCAGTCAAATCACCAAGAGGTACACAGTTTCTTTTACATCATGGTGTAGACATTACAGAATTCCCTTGACGAAAGGGTGTACTCAACCATATTTTATGCACTGCATCATAAAGAGGGGGTTGAAGTTGGCATATCTTGCTGTGGGAGTTGCGGTTTTTGCAATCACAGCCATCGGTTTTGTGCTGATTTCCATTATTATTAATCACCTGTTGGCACCGCGACGCGTTACTCCCCTGAAAGTAGAACCTTATGAATGTGGAGAAAAAGTCGTTGGTGATGCACGGATACGGTTTGATATGCGTTTTTACATAATAGCTCTGGCATTTATTATTTTTGAAGCAGAAGTCGTCTTCTTTTTCCCATGGGCAGTGGTACTCAAAAGACTGCGATATCTTGCATTTTTTGACATGCTTGTTTTTCTCATCATTCTCGTTGTGGGGCTTTACTATATCTGGAAACGCGGTGACCTCAAGTGGGTAAAAACCCCTGTGAGGTAGAAAATGGGTGTTCTTGATAACAGGCTGCCGGATAATGTGTTTTTTGCAATGGCGGATGATTTTGTTAACTGGTCACGCAAAAACTCTCTCTGGTATCTCCTTTTTGCCACTGCATGTTGTGGCATAGAACTCATGCACACGGGAGGTCCGCGGTTTGATCTGGACCGGTTCGGCTCGGTATTTCGAGCATCGCCGCGACAATCGGATTTGATGATTGTCGCAGGTACGATTACGTATAAAATGGCAGACCCGGTACGCCGTCTTTACGAGCAAATGCCTGAACCCAAGTGGGTTATTTCCATGGGTTCCTGTGCGAACTCAGGGTGTCCGTTTAATCCTCACACGTACTCAGTGGTCAAAGGTGTGGACCGGATTATACCCGTTGATGTTTACATTCCCGGTTGCCCTCCACCTCCTGAAGCGCTGATAGAAGGCATTATGAAACTTCAGAGAAAAATCGAAGCATCCAAGGTCTTCAGGAAATAGGTGAAACACATGAAGGACCTGAACACATTGGTACAGGATTTGCAAGCCGCTGTTGAAGGTGCGATAGAAGAGGTTGTCACAGAAAACACACAACCACCTTATATTATTGTGAAAAAAGAAAAAATTGTTCCTGTGCTTGAGTACCTGAAAAAAGAAGGTTTCAATCATCTTTCCGCTGTTTCTGCAGTGGATGAGCCGCCTGAAAAGATATGGGTGGTTTATCATCTTGTAGCAATAGGAGAGAAATCAACCCTCGCTGTTAAAACCGTTCTGCCCCGCGATGCTGCTGAGGTTGATTCGGTGGGCAATGTGTATCCAACGGCACTGTGGCACGAGCGCGAGGCCTATGACCTGATGGGAGTGAAATTTAAAGGTCATCCTGATTTGAGGCGCATACTCATGCCCGATGACTGGGTTGGACATCCCCTTCGGAAAGATTACGAACAGATAAAAGAGTACCACGGGATTAAGACGGACTGAGATGCTGGAGACGCAGGAACTTGTAATAAACATGGGACCTCAGCACCCTTCGACCCACGGGGTGCTGAGATTGTTGCTTCATACAGACGGAGAAATTATTGTAGAAGCCCAGCCTCATGTTGGTTATCTCCATCGCGGAATAGAAAAAATCGCCGAAAAGGTGAATTACCACCAGTTTATGCCCTATACCGACCGCATTGATTACCTTGCATCCATGAACTGCAATCACGCTTATGCCTGTGCTGTTGAGCGTCTCATGGGCATTGAGGTTCCGGAGAGAGCCCAGTTTATCCGGGTGATTATGAGCGAACTCAACCGCATCGCATCGCATCTTGTGTTTTTTGGCAGCTTCGGAATGGACGTGGGAGCATTTACGCCCTTTTTGTACGGTCTTCGGGAAAGAGAAAGGACCTTAGACCTGTTTGAAGCAGCATGTGGTCAGCGGCTTACCTACAACTACATGAAAATTGGCGGTGTTCGCTGGGACCTTCCTCCGGGATGGACAGACAAGTGTCGGGAATTTTGCGATTATTTTGAGCCCAAAATTCAGGAATATCACGACTTGCTCACGTATAACTACATTTTTATGAAGCGTCTTGGAAACATTGGTGTGCTTACACCGGAAGACGCGCTTGCCTACGGTGTTACAGGTCCCAACCTCCGGGCCAGTGGGGTGGCTTACGATATCAGAAAGGAAGAACCTTACGATGTATACGACCGTCTGGAATTTGATATTCCAGTGGGCACTGGTGAAGCGGGGGCTGTGGGAGATTGTTTTGACCGTTATATGGTTCGTATCAAAGAGATGCAGCAGAGCGTAAGAATCATTCGTCAGTGTCTGGACATGATGCCGGAAGGCGATGTTCAGGCACGGGTGCCCCGGGTGCTCAAAATTCCGCCCAAGGAGATCTATTTCCGCGCAGAAAATCCTCGTGGTGAGCTCGGGTTTTACATTGTCGCCAACGGCAAACCATCTCCAGAGCGGCTTAAAATTCGGGGTGCCAGCTTTTCCAACATCCATGTGATGGAGAAAATACTCCCGGGCCTCATGGTGGCAGACGCGGTGGCCGTGATAGCAAGTCTTGATGTAATTCTGCCGGAATGTGACAGGTAAGGAGTCGTGCTTGAGAATGTCAAACGAGGATGTTAAAGGGATGAGACCATGGATCAGCTGACGAAATTATTTTACAGTCTGGGCCTTTCTCCTTATTACGGGATTTTTGTGGCTGCATTCTTGCTGGCGGTCATTATCCTTGCCTTTGCCCTTCTTTACGAGGGTGTGGCCACGTATGTGGAAAGAAAAGTGGCGGGTGATATTCAGTCGCGTATTGGTCCGAACAGGGTGGGTCCTTACGGAACGCTGCAGTGGCTTGCTGATGGTGTTAAGTTGTTTCTCAAGGAAGATTTTATTCCCGCCCAGGCGGATAAACTCATATTTCGAATTGCTCCTTATTTCGTATTTGTCGGTTCTTTTTTACCATTTGCAGCCCTGCCGCTGTGGGACAGATTTGTACCGGTGCCCATGAATATAGGGCTTCTTTACATCATAGCCGTTACTGCCATGGTGACACCGGGTATCGTGCTTGCAGGTTGGGGTTCCAACAACAAATGGGCATTGCTGGGCGGCATGCGGTCTGCGGCACAATTGATCAGTTATGAAGTACCCAATGCCGTTGCTTTGCTTATTCCCGTGCTTATTGCAGGCACACTTAATCTCGATGAAATTGTGCGTGCCCAGGGCGGTGGTGGAGGAATACTGCGCTGGTTCATCTTTCACGATCCTTTTTCTTTTATGGCGTTTTTCATCTTTTTTACAGCCGGCCTGGCGGAGTGCAATCGCACCCCCTTTGACCTCCCTGAAGCCGAATCTGAACTCGTTGCCGGGTACTCGGTGGAATATTCAGCCATTCGGTACGCCTTTTTTTACATGGGCGAGTATGGTGACATGTTCATTATTTCAGCCATGGCTTCTGCCGCGTTTCTTGGCGGATGGCAGCTTCCTCTTATTGATCCTCTCGTAAAGATTGGCTGGTTAAAAGCAGTTCTTCAGCTGGGTATCTTTTTGACCAAGACGCTGTTGCTTGTACTTGTAATGATGTGGATACGCTGGACCTTTCCGCGTCTCCGTGTGGACCAGCTCATGGAACTTTCGTGGAAAAGATTGCTTCCCATAGCACTTTTTCTGCTCATGGGTGCAGCCTTGTGGACGGTGGTGTTTCACGGAAAAGGAATCTACGACCTCATAGTGGGGTAAAAAGTGGGAGTGATTAAGGAAATTATTGATGTGGCGAAGTCTCTGGGTAAAGGCCTGAAGGTTACTGTGAAGTATTGGTTCAGTCCCTCTTCCACCATTACCGTGCAGTATCCCGAAGAAAAGAGAGCCCTTTCCGAGCGTACCAGAGGTATTCTTTTCAATGATGTGGTGAAATGCACTGCCTGTTCAGCCTGTGTGCTTGCGTGCCCCGTAAAATGCATTTCTCTGGTGCCGGTTGGAAAGGGGAAAGCACGGAAGCCCAAATCCTTCGTCATCACCATCAGCCAGTGCATGTTTTGCGGGTTGTGTGTGGATGCCTGTCCGACGAAGAGCCTGCAGCACACTCAGGAGTTAACCATGGCCCGGTATGGACTGGAGGATTTACAGATTGAATACGTCACCCCTGAGATGGCGGAACGTTTTGTACGTGAAGCTGAAGAGTATGAAAGAACTCAGGCAGAGAAAGCGAAGAAGGAAGCGGAGAAGTCCGCACGGAAACCTGAAGAGAAGGGTGAAGGAGATCAGGGAGGCTCTCAGTGAAGGGGAACCCCGCCATTATTGTTTTCTGGTTGTGTGCCATGCTCACGTTGCTTTTTGCTGTGTGTGTGATTGTGGCACGTGACCTCGTGAGAGCAGTGACGGCCTTGCTTTTTGCTTTGCTCATGACAGCGGGCATGTATTTCGCTCTGGGTGCGGATTTTCTGGGCGCGGTGCAGATTGTCCTTTACGTGGGTGGAGTGGTTGTACTGGTGCTGTTCGGAGTGATGCTTACAAGGGATGTAGAAATGACAGTTCCTTACCTGGGATTTGGACAGTTTTTGCCTGCACTTATTGTCGCTGGTGCTGTGACATGGGGGTTGTGGCATCTGGCAGACTTCCTCCCCCGAAAAGCTTTTCCACCTGTACATCGCAGTGTCACCCCCATTCTTGGAGAGTTGTTTATGAAGAAGTACATCGTCGCATTTGAGGTTGCTTCTGTTCTTCTGGTGGGAGTGCTTATTGGAGCTGCATATCTTGTGAGACGCGAAGTGAGGCGGGAAGAATGATTCTTTACACGTATCACATATTCCGTGTTTCAGCAGTGCTTTTTGGATTGGGTGTTTTTGGAATGCGGGTCAGGCGAAATGCCATCAGCATGCTTCTTTCTCTGGAACTCATGATTAATGCTGCAGCTCTTAATCTCGTGGCAGCCGCTGCGTTTACGGGCACATACATCAGTGGTTTCAGCATGGCTGTTTTTGTCATCGTTATCGCGGCGGCGGAGGCGGCTGTCGCTCTGGCAATATTTATTGCTCTGTTTAAATCTCGCAGGTCCATTGATGTGGACGAAGCAGCGGAGATGAAGGGATGAGCGAACACTCACTTCAAACACTGCTGGTCATTATTCCTCTTCTTCCCATGGCGGGATTTATCATCAATCGTTTCTTTGGTCGGCGTTTGGGAGAGCGTGCTGTGTCTCTGATTGGTCCTGGAGTGGTTGGGCTGGCATTCCTGCTCTCTGTAATAGTTATTGTCAGCCTTTCACTTTCAGGTGAAGAGCGCCTGGTCGCCTATGTTCTTCCCTGGATGCACGTTGGGCAATTCCAGGTGGATTTTGCGTACGTGCTTGATCACCTTTCCGCAGTAATGCTTCTGGTTGTTACCGGTGTTGGTTTTCTCATTCACGTGTATTCCATCGGCTATATGCACGGCGACAAGAGTTATCACGTGTATTTTTCGTACCTTAACCTTTTCGTCTTTATGATGCTTACTCTTGTAATGGCCGAGAATGTTTTGCTCATGTTTCTCGGATGGGAAGGAGTGGGACTCTGTTCGTATCTTCTTATCGGGTTCTGGTTCGAGGAGTGGGAAAGAGCCCGCGCCGGTATGAAGGCGTTTGTCGTCAACCGGGTGGGCGATTTTGGCTTTTTGCTGGGGATCCTTCTGCTGTTCTGGACTTCCTGGGAGCTGGGACATCCCACCCTCAGTTTTCACTCGCTGGAAGAGATTGTTACCCGGATGTCACCACCGGTGATAACGATTATTTGCCTCCTTTTGTTTGTTGGGGCCACAGGCAAATCCGCCCAGATTCCTCTTTACGTGTGGCTTCCTGATGCCATGGCCGGTCCAACACCTGTGAGTGCTCTTATTCACGCGGCTACCATGGTAACGGCCGGTGTGTACATGGTGGCGCGGCTCAACTTCATGTATTCTCTTTCTCCCACCGCCTCCCTTGTTGTTGCTGCTGTGGGTGCGCTCACCGCCTTTTACGCAGGGACGATGGGAGTGGTGGCCACCGGGATCAAGAAGGTACTTGCGTATTCCACAATTTCTCAACTTGGCTACATGTTTCTGGGTGTGGGCGTGGGTGCATACGTGGACGGAATGTTTCACCTCACGACCCACGCTTTTTTCAAAGCCCTTCTCTTTTTAGGAGCCGGCAGTGTGATGCACGCCATGGCCGACGAAGAAGACATCATGAAAATGGGAGGCTTGCGCAAGTACATTCCGTATACGTACTGGGTGTTTCTCTTCGGTGCTCTTGCTCTCGCTGGAGTGCCTCCATTTGCAGGATTTTTCTCCAAGGATGAGATTCTTCTCAAGACATTTGCACAGGGCCATTATGTGCTTTATGCCATTGGACTTGCAGGAGCATTTGTCACTGCTTTTTACACATTCCGACTCGTGTTTTTGACTTTCCACGGTGAGGAAAGATTTGACCATCACAAAGTTCATCCTCACGAATCACCGTGGGTGATGATTGTACCCATGATGATACTGGCAGTTCTTTCTCTGATAGGAGGGGCGGTGCTGGGCTTTCCTCATCACAGTTTAATGGAAGGGTATCTTGAGGAACTGTTCCGTTACGAGGTTCATGCTGAAGGAGCACCCGCTGGTTTGCTCATGCTCGTGTCCACAGTGGTTGCTCTCTCCGGCATTGGGCTTGCAGGATATGTGTATCTTCTGAGACCTGAGTTGCCGTCACGGATTGCCGAACGGTTCAAGGGACTCTATAGCCTCCTGTGGAATAAATACTGGGTGGATGAAATCTATCAGGCACTGTTTGTCAACGGTGCTCTGGGGCTGGCCCGTTCTTTAGCACGTTTTGACCTCGGCGTTGTTGATTTCCTCGTCAATTTCTCCGCACGCTTTACCGTTCTTGTCTCCCGGTTCAGCGGCTGGTTTGATCTTAAAGGTGTGGATGGAGCTGTGAATGCGATAGCGAGTGCAACAGAAGGCGCGGGGGATGGGGTTCGTCGTGTTCAAACAGGGGTGCTGCAGAATTATCTCTTGATATTCATACTCGGTGTAGCCTGTATTGTGGCTTATAAAATTTTCTTTGGAGGGTAAGGAATCATGGGTTCTCACCTTCTTTCATGGATGACATTTTTGCCGCTTGCAGGAGCGGTACTCGTATTGCTGGTGCCGCGTTCTCGCAAGGAATTGATGAAGTGGGTTGCATTAATATCCACTTTACCCTCACTGGGCATATCTGTTTATCTACTCACTCAGTTCAACTTTTCTTCAAGCAGTTTTCAGTTTGTGGAGAAAGGTCTCTGGATCCCTGCTTTTAACATTCATTACTACATGGGGGTGGATGGCCTTTCCATGCCCATGGTGTTCCTTACCACCCTTCTTGTCACCATCTGCATTATAGCATCGTGGAGAATCGATACGGGACTGAAGGGGTATCTGGCCCTTTTCCTCATGCTGGAAACAGGGATGCTGGGGGTGTTTGAGGCGCTGGATTTCTTTCTCTTCTACGTTTTCTGGGAAGTAGGACTCTTCCCCATGTACTTTATTATCGGAATATGGGGAGGGCCTCGAAAAGAGTATGCAGCCATCAAGTTCTTTCTCTATACACTGTTTGGCAGCGTGTTCATGCTCTTGAGCATGCTCTACATGTACTTTACAACCAATCCTCATACATTTGACCTCACTGTACTCATGCAGTCCGCTGCAGGATATCCGCTTCGTATTCAGATGATCCTTTTCGCTGCATTTTATATTGCGTTTTCCATCAAGGTGCCCGTGTTCCCCTTCCATACATGGTTGCCTGATGCTCACGTGGAAGCTCCTACCGCCGGTAGCGTTATTCTTGCAGGGATTCTTCTGAAAATGGGCACTTATGGATTGCTTCGTTTTAATTATCAGCTTCTTCCAGATGCCACCCGTGCCGCTGCTTACTTTCTCGCCGTGATGGGGACCATCAATATTGTATATGGTGCACTTGTCGCCATGGCTCAAACAGATTTCAAAAAACTGGTGGCTTACTCCTCTATTTCTCACATGGGCTATGTATTGCTGGGGATTGCGTCTCTAACGGACCAGGGAATTATCGGCGGTACCATGCAGATGTTCAATCACGGTGTGATCACAGCCATGCTCTTTTTGATTGTAGGTGTGATTTACGACAGGGTACATCATCGCGACCTCAACCGCTTTGGAGGCCTCGCTTCGGCAATGCCATTGTATGCAGGTATTACGAGCATTGCCTTTTTCGCGGGAATGGGTTTACCCGGGCTCAACGGATTTATTTCTGAAGCGCTCACGTTTCTCGGTGCGTTTAAGATTTACAAGATCCTCACAATTATTTCTGCAACAGGGGTGGTGCTGACAGCAGGTTACATGCTCTGGACAATGGAACGGGTGTTTCTTGGACCCCTCAACGAAGCGTACAAGGGGATTAAAGAGATCAGCGCTCGAGAGATGCTGTGCCTGGTACCGCTGGCTGTTATCGTGGTGTTCCTGGGAATATACCCAACTCCGCTAATAGACTTAATGAAAGCGACGCTTATTGCTATCAAAGGAGGCGTACTGGGGTTCTGAGATGACGATACTGTCCCAGATTCGATTTTTAATCCCAGAGATTATTGTCAGTGCAGGTGCGCTTACCGCGCTGGTGGCTAATGCGCTGTTGGAGAGCAAAGAACGAATACAAACTCCCTATGTGGTTCTTGTGTCCTTTGCTACAGCCCTGTTAACGCTTGTCATTCTCGCAGCAGATGCCCCACAAAAACTGTTATGGGGCACCTATATGTTTGATGCTTATGCAGTATATTTCAAAGGATTTTTCCTGGTGCTCGGAACAGTAATTGCTCTTCTGGCAGTGCACACGCCTTCCATTAGCTCTTTGCAGTCAGGAGGAGAATTCGCTTCGTTACTGGGTTTTTCCATTGTTGGAGCCATGGTTGCCGCCTCAGCAGGAGATTTCATTACCATGGTTGTGGCTGTCGAGACGGTGAGTATGCTGGGGTATGTGCTCGCCGGGTTTACGCGTACACGCCTCTCCAGAGAGGCTGCGGTCAAATACGTGCTTTACGGAGCATTTTCAACAGCCATATCCCTTTTTGGTATCAGCATGATTTTCTGGGCTACCGGGCAGCTTGAATTCAAGCAGCTTTCAGCCGTGGTTCAGATAAGTCCGTACAAACAGTTCGTATTTGCGGGATTGATAATCTTTTTGACAGGACTCTTCTTCAAGGCAGCGGCTGTACCATTTCACATGTGGTCTCCTGACGTGTATCAGGGTTCTCCCACACTGGTTACAGCCTACTTTTCAGTAGGGCCGAAAGCGGCGGCTTTTGCTGTAATCGGGAGGGTCTTGCTGGACGGCTTTGCAAGACGTACGATGTCCGTTGACTGGATTGTTCCACCGGGTATTGATTGGCCCATCGTGATCGCGGTGATTTCCGCTCTTACCATGACGGTTGGCAATCTTTCCGCTCTTTTGCAAAAAGACCTCAAACGCATGCTTGCTTACTCTTCAATTGCACATGCAGGATACATGCTCGCAGGTTTTGCCGCCAAAAACGTAATTGGTACCTCCGGTGTACTTTACTACCTGGGTGCGTATTTGCTCATGAACCTGGGCGCTTTCTTTGTTGTGCTCGCTGTTGAGGAGACGGGAAAGGGTACTCATCTCGACTCTATCCGCGGTCTTGGCTGGACCAGCCCTCTTGCCGGAGCCACGATGGCGATATTTCTTCTCTCTCTCACAGGGATTCCACCCTTTGCAGGGTTTGTGGGAAAACTCGTAGTTTTCGGTGCTGTTGTGAAAAGCAAGCTTTACTGGCTGGCCGTGCTGGGGGTGCTCAATAGTGTGATTTCTCTCGGGTATTACGGACTTATGCTCAAGAAAATATACCTGGAGCGCAGCGATGAGCAGGTCATACTTCCGCGAGTGTATTCACCTGTTCTTGTGGCTCTGGCAGCCTTGACGGTTTTCCTTGGAATTTGTTTCAACCCGTTGATAGAATACACCGCCCACGGGGCAAAGTTATTGGGGGTGCTTTTTTGATGGGAAGTATTCCCCTTGATTTTCTGAGACTTGCTTTCTGGATTCTTGTTGTTCTTGCCATTACAGCAGGAATGCTTGTTTTAACTCACCTGTTGGGTCCGCGCAGGCCTGACCCGACAAAAAGTTCTCCGTATGAGTGTGGTTTTCCGCCTTTTCACGATGCAAGAAAGCGCCTGTCCGTACGCTTTTACACGATTGCCATGATTTTTCTCATCTTCGATGTGGAAGTGGCGCTCATTTATCCCTGGGCGGTTGTTCACAGGGACATGGGCACCCTGGGATTTGTGGAAATATTGATTTTTCTTGTAATTTTGTTTGCCGGCTATATTTATGTAATCTTGCGGCGGGCTGTTGAGGTTGAACGGTGAGCGAAGGTTTCTTTATCAGCAAACTGGAATGGCTTATAGGGTGGGGGCGTAAGTATTCCCTGTGGCCTCTTCCTTTTGGTACTGCATGTTGCGCCATTGAGTTCATGTCATCCGTGTCCTCTCATTACGACATTTCGCGTTTTGGCGCAGAGGTGGTGCGTTTTTCACCCCGCCAGGCGGACCTGATGATTGTTGCAGGAACCATTACTTACAAGCAGGTGCCTGTGCTCAAGCGAATTTACGCTCAGATGCCCGAACCCAAATGGGTAATCGTTATGGGAAATTGTGCCTGTTCCGGCGGAATTTTCGACACCTATTCCACCCACCAGGGAGTGGACATGGAAATCCCTGTGGATGTGTACGTGACAGGATGTCCTCCGAGACCAGAGGCCTTAATTGACGCCATCGTAAAAGTTCAAGAAATGGCTCAAAGAGGCGAGTGGCATGGATCGAGAAAGCGCCAAAAAGCTGGTTGAAGAAGTAGCAGGAGAAGCCTTAGAGGGCTTCCTTGAGACAGGAGACGTACTCGCGGATGCTTTTGTCTCCAGGGATAAAATTGTTGATGTGCTTTTGACCTTGCGGGAAGAAAAAGGATTCAAAATGCTTGTAGACCTGTTCGGGGTGGACCGTCGCCCCGATGAAGAACGGTTGGAGGTTGTTTATCTGCTGCTAAATCTCAAGGAAAAGGCTCGCATTCGAATTCGCGTAAAGGTTCCTTTCGACGATCCGGTTGTCCCGTCTCTCACTCCTCGCTGGAAGGGTGCCGACTGGTTCGAGCGTGAAGCATACGACATGTTCGGCATCGTATTTAAGGGTCATCCTGATCTTCGTCGTCTCCTCATGTGGGAGGGATTCGACGGGCATCCGCTGAGGAAGGATTTTCCGCTCAAGGGAAAATTGCTCCCTGACCAGCGTTACAGTAGAAATGACCCGCGCAGACACGGATGGGAGGCATAGCAAGCATGCAGTTCTGGGAAAAGGATGAAGATGGACGGATGATCATTAACGTTGGGCCGTCTCATCCGGCCATGCACGGGACACTCCGTGTGATTGTAGAACTGGATGGAGAGGTCATCCTTCGTGCAGACCCGGAAATCGGGTATCTGCACAGGGGGGTGGAAAAACTGGCGGAACATCTCAACTATCAGGC
>JAJRZV010000096.1 GCA_024275095.1 bacterium
AAAAACAGCCGAGGATGTGGCAAGGGATCATGGTTTATACAGGACATATCACGTGGCAGAAGTGCTGGCGGGTTTCTGGTTGTTTGGAGAGGCGGAACCAGCTCTTCCACTGTTTTTAAGGCTGGATTTACTGGATGTAAAGGCTCCAGGTGGAGTCATGGTGAAAGAGGTACTGCGTCGTGCCATTCTGTAAGGAATTTTTTATTCCTGCAGGGAGCACCCTCTGTATACACATATGCATGAAGTCGAAGAGGAATTCAGAGTTTCCCGAGTATCTTAACCCATTTATGCAGCTGGCAGTACCCCAGGCTCAGGGAATTGTTGTAATATCGCTGGATGTCACATGTGATGATTTCAGGACTTGGGTAAAGGATGAGGTGCTTCAAATTGAACAAAAAGGCGGGATTCTTTGCCTGGAGTCAGTTGACCTTCAGGCGTCGTGGGATGGAAAGGTGTGGACTGCGCGGGTCGGAGGCCCTGGAGGAATGGAGAATCTTCTTCGCGTGGCTCTGGCTCTTGAGGCACCCCGTTTCAATTATTTAGTCGTTCATGCGGCAGGTGTTGCTGCAAGTGGCAAGGGCTGGCTTTTTCCCGGACCCTCGGGAGCAGGTAAGAGTACAATTGCCCGGATTCTCCAGAATGCAGGATACGAGGTTCTGGGAGATGACCTTGTCCTGGCAGGCATTTCAACACACGGAAAAGTAAAAATCGATCGAATTCCATTTGTGAACCTTAAGCCGTCTTCAATGTGTAGTTTGGAGTGCATTATGTTTTTGAAAAAGTCGGTACGTCCTTATTGCAAACCTCTTCATCCTTCAGCCTCGACAATGCGTTTAATGTCTTCTCTTCCTTTTGTGACGTACTCGAAGAAATCTCTTGAACAGGCGCTGTTACTGGCACATCGCATCTCTGACACAGTAGAATGTTGTGAGCTTGGCTTTGACCTGGAAGGCAAATTTATTAAAATTATCTAATGTAGAGGATTTGTAGTGCAAAACAACAGGGTAAGTGACGCAGCTGTTCCTCGCCTTTCTCCTCACACGGTGTTTAGATGCATAGAAGAAGAATATATTATTGTACAGGCACGCAGGGGTCTTGTCCTGCGCGTTAACACTGTGGGTGGAGAAGCGCTCGAACTTGTAAATGGGAATCGAACCATTCGGGATATTGCGAAGGAGCTCATCAAGAAATATTGCGTGAGCGAGAAGGAGTGTGTGGCATATCTGAAAGAATTTTTCGGGTTATTGAAAGATAAAGACGTGATTGTTTTTTCCTGATGGTTCCAGTGAATGAATGTTTTACAGAAAAAATTGTAAAAGAGATGCTCACTGCTGGTGTGCCTCTTCGTGTGAAGATAAGGGGTTTCAGCATGTTACCCTTACTGCGCCCCGGGGATATGGTGGAATTAAGGGCTCCTGAAGAAGATATAAAAAAGGGAGACGTGGTAATAGTGAAGGATAAAGGGACGCTTTTGTGTCATCGCGTGGTTAATATCGATTATCCATGGGTCTATACAGGTGGCGATTTTTCGCCACGTGTGGAAGGACCTTTTCATATTCACGATGTTCTTGCTGTGGTGATTGTTGAAAATCAATGGAAAATAAGAGGATGGATTGATCGTTTTTTTGTGAAAGTCAGCTTGTTTGTGAAACGATTGAGAAGGTTTTTCGTGAAGCCAGAAGAATAAAGTAAAAATAGTATTTTTAATTTACTAATACGGCCTCTTAACTATATAATATTACCCTTACGAAGGAGGGAGGGAGTGATGTCCTTCACAGTAATTTCCCGTGTCTATGTGGTAGAATAGGAGCCAAATGAAGCTCGTTTTTGACAGGCTGAATTTGGTTGTTTGTCTATTATTTGTTTTTTGCA
>JAJRZV010000097.1 GCA_024275095.1 bacterium
AATTTGTGCTGAAAAAACCGTATGTGCCGTTTCAGACACTTGCACTTACGCTGTACATTGTTCCAGACCCTTCCCGATGTTCATATCCACGTACAGAACCTCCCCCGGGTGCCGGAGCCTACGTGTTGGAAAAGTGGACTCCTGGAGAAGACCTTTTGCTTAAAAGTAGTCCAGTGTTTACCGGAGATGGATCAAGGCCTTCCTGCGTTGAATTTATTATCGTGGAAAACGATGTGTCCCGCGTACTTCATTTAATGCGAGGGGAAGCGGACTATGCGATGAATGCCGTTCCACCTGATTACATCGATTACCTGAAAAAGAAAGGTTTAAAGGTGATTGAGTCGAAGGGGTTAACATACTCGTACATAGGCTTGAATCTTAAACACCCTGTACTTCGCGATGTGCGTGTGAGAAAAGCCATGGCATTTGCAATTAATCGTGCTGCTATAGTGAAAAATCTTCTCAGGGGTTATGCGACTCTGGCCAGAAGCGTGTTCCCTTCTTTTCACCCGGCTTTTGCACCGGATGCTGTAAATTATCCTTACAATCCAACACGTGCAAGTCAACTGCTTGATGAGGCAGGGTATAAAAAGAAAGGCCGTTTCAGGTTCGTTATTGAATACAAGACCTCGCTGAACAGATTGCGTCTCCGGATAGCAAGAGTTATTGCTCAGAATCTGGAAAATGTGGGGATCGGTGTCAGTGTTCGTTCCTATGAGTGGGGCACGTTGTTTTCGGATATCATAAAAGGGCGATTTGACATGTATTCCATGGACTGGGTGGGACTGGTGGAGCCGGACCTTCTTTATTATTTGTTCCACTCCTCGAGCAAGCCACCTGCCGGTGCAAACCGTGTGGGTTACTCGAATCCCCTTGTTGATAATTTGCTGGAAGAAGCGCGTTTTACACTTGACCCTTTCAAAAGAATAAAACTATACCGCAGAGTCCAGGAAATCCTCTCACGCGAACTCCCCTATATCAGCCTGTGGCACTGGAAAAATGTGCTTGTCCTGAACCCCCGTGTCAAAGGTGCGAAGATACATCCTGCAGGTGATTACATGAATTTCCAGGGTGTAATCCTGGAGGATGTGCAGTGAAACTCGTGTATCTACGTCGCTTTATAGGAACAGTCTTTGTGATATGGGGTGCTGTTACAGCTGTGTTCCTTATTTCACGTGTATTGCCAGGTGATCCGGTCGATGTGATGCTTGGAGAGAGAGCTACAGCTGTTGAACGTGAAGCTATGAGGCAGGCACTGGGTCTTGATAAGCCGCTCATGGAGCAATATGTGTGGTTCTTGAAGTCTCTTTCGCAGGGCCATCTGGGCAAGTCGTTTTTCTTCCGCAAGAAGGTGGAGAAAATTCTCGGGCATTATATTTTCAATACTTTCAAACTGGCTGGTTTTGCCGTTGTTGCATCACTCCCCCTTGCTTTTTTCCTGGCTTTTTTTGCAGCCCTGAGGCCGGGTGGGAAACTGGATAAAGTTGTTACATTTATTACAGCAGTATCTTTTTCGGTACCCACATTCTGGAGTGGTCCCATGCTTATCCTTTTATTTTCTATTTATCTGGGGTTGCTCCCCGTGGGTGGGATGCGGGGGGCCGAATCCATTATCCTTCCCGGACTGACACTGAGCATTCCCGTATCTGCTGCGTTCATCCGCCACATGCGAGCGTACCTGCTTGAAGCACGAAATTCCTTTTTTACCATGGCAGCCATGGCCCGGGGGAGAAGCCTTTTTTCAGCCATGCTTACGGGGGGTTTTCTATACGCACTGATGCCGTTTATCACAATTCTGGGTCTTGAGGCTGGAAGCCTGCTCACCGGGGCGGTGATTACGGAGGCAGTATTCGCCTGGCCCGGCCTGGGACATCTGGTGGTGCTTTCCATTCAGGCACGCGATTTTCCCCTGCTTCAGGGATGTGTAATTGCCATCAGCACGGTTTACGTGGTCGTCAATCTCGTGACGGACATTCTTTACACTCTGGTGGACCCACGTGTAAGGGCTGTATAAAGTGAAGCCGACACGTTCGCTTGTAAATGTGGAACTGTATTATCTGGTATACGTGCTTCTTTTATGCGGTGTTTCGTTTGTTTTCCCTGTTGTACGAGACACAGGCATTCACATTGATAATGCCTTTCTCTCACCTTCTCTATCATTGCCTTTTGGCACGGACAGGCTGGGTAGAGATTTGTTCGTGATTTCACTGGAAGGCATTCGGAATTCTTTTATGATCGCTGTGGCTGCCACAACAATTTCGTTCTTTATCGGAACCTTTTGCGGGATACTCTCGGGTTACGCAGGAGGATTGGTTGATGCGGTGTTTATGAGAGTTCTGGAAGTGTTTCAGGCTTTCCCCGGATTTTTACTTGCACTGGCATTCGCCGCTTTTCTGGGACCTTCATTTA
>JAJRZV010000098.1 GCA_024275095.1 bacterium
GTCACCGGACTTTTTAGCCACGGTAGACATGTGTGACGGGTCCACCACGTCGAACTCCTCTTCAATGGCACAGGCCAAAAAATCGTTGTAAGCATCAGGTTTTGATAAGGGTTCCAAAAAGGTCTTGGCCTGTTCAGGTGTCCCCAGCGCATTGATAAAGTACGCAGCAGGAAGTGCAGAAAAAAGACCTCTGGTAGCCCCTGGGTCCCCCCACGCAAGTTCCTCTGCAACAACCACGCGGTCGATCATGCTGAGACCCTGTCCCCCCACCTCTGCAGGGAACTCCATAAGAGCCAAGCCGAGTTCTGCGAAAGATTTTCTTACATCCTCGGCGATTTCCTGAGAATCCTCAAATTCCCGCATCCTATCAAGCAACTGGTCTTGAGCAAAAGAATGCACCATGTCCACCATCAGGCGCTGTTCTTCTGTCAATTCAAATTCAACCATCGTTAACCCCCTTTTACTTATCTTAGTGCAAACTTGTTATTACTATAGTGATAATTTCAATACTGGTCAATGAAAACACGCAGTGTTGAAATGTAAAATGTGTTTACGTTTTGACAACTATGGTTAAAGTTTGTTAAATACCATCCATGCAGAGCCATTACGTTCGGCGGGTATATGATTTTTATTCTGATTTTTATGATTTTGTGTTCGCTCCCTTCTTTCTCGCTCCTCTAAAAAAAGCCATGAAACACCTGAAATTCCCTCCGGGAGCCCGCCTTCTTGATATTGGAGTGGGGACCGGGGCGACATTGGGCTATGTCCCGGAAGATGCATGGGTGGTGGCCATAGATCTGTCAGAAGACATGCTGAAGCGGGCAAAAAAGAAATTTCCAAAAGATCGATTCTGCGTAATGGATGCTCTGAACCTGGGGTTTCAGGACGACTCTTTCCACATTGCCGTTGCGGCTTTTGTACTTACTGTCGTACCTGATCCTCAGCGAATGCTGGACGAAATGGAACGAGTGGTTAAGCCGGGAGGACAGATTCTCATTATTAACCATTTTATGAGCCGTTACACTCCCATAGCAATTGCAGAAAGAGCACTGGACCCTGTGTGTCGGAAAATAGGCTGGAGAATGGATGTGCCCTTAGAGATTGTAACATCCAGAAAATCACTACAAATTGAGTATGTTGTGCAGAAAAAACCCTGGATATTCTGGAAGGGAGTGGTGGCAAAAGTAAAAAAGTAATCTTGTCGAAGTTATTCAGAAATCTTGAAAAGATTTAAGAGGGATTTTTACTCTTATATCATCGTCGTTTTCGCATATTCCATCTGGTCCACAACTGACCAGATAGTATGTATCCTCACCTCCATCGTAATACTGATAAATCTGAAACGGCCTGCCCCAGGGGTCGAGCGAAGCCCGTCCTCCCATCACCCTAAAACTGGAATCAAGGTAAGCCTCAAGGTCATCCGGGGGGGCACCGGTACTGGAAATGTAACCCCCAATGGACAAAGCATATTTGGTCATATTTGTCTGTACGATAACGTAGTTAACGGCGTTTTTGACAAAAGCCACCTGTTTGCCAACCACCTCCACGTGAGAACTCAAAGAATAAATCAAGGCTCCGAGAGGCAAGGCACGCATAACCAGAAATTTCATCACGTTCGGGACTCCATCAAAGTTCTCAATCCGAGAATCAACTCCCGATCGTATGCGGTCAGCTTTTTCAACAACCCCGGAGGAACAACAAACAAATACGCATGGGAAAGTGCTCTCACTGTGGCTGTCCGGGGGGTCGAAGTGAGAAAAGCCATCTCTCCAAATATTTCCCCTTCACCCAGCACAGACAATCGCGCCTCATTTTTCAAAACTTCAACCTCACCCTCCA
>JAJRZV010000099.1 GCA_024275095.1 bacterium
CGGCCGATAGGTCTTGCATTTACCCTGTACGGGCGTTTCCCGCCGGGTACCAACACGACAGAAATTGCAAGCGGGAAGTTTAACGGTGGAGGTGATGTGAGCTTTACATGGACTCCCGTGGAAAGTCGAACGCTATTCTTACATGCTGGAGTGGGGTTTGGCTATGACGATTATTATGATGAAGGTTTTTCTCCGCAGGAAGGAATGAAGGTCGTTCCCCGTTTAAAGGGTTTTTGCGCGCTGGATTATTACTTAACCCCTAATTTTGAAATTATCGGGGAAATTACGGGCTGGCGGGTATTTACCAACGCGGATGATAATCTCAATGTATCTCTGGGTGTTCGATATGAAACAGGGTCTGGTTTTACAGTAGCGCTTGCTGCGGGTGGAGGTGTTCTGGGTGTATATCGGAGCAATGATGATGTGATATTTACCATGGGGCTTGGGTACTCATTTCGCGGAGCGAAAAAGACCAGGGGAGTAATTCGGGTCGGGGAAAAAGTGAAAGAGAAAGAGGAGAAAGTTGCGGCAGGTAAGAAAAGAGAAAAGAAGGTGAAAGTCCAGCCCCTTCCTCGAGCAAAGCCGGTAGTTGCCGCAAAAAAAATCAAAAAGATTAAGAAAAAAATACCGGCCAAGTACGCGGTACTCAATGCGTGTTCTGTTGCAGACGCCTCGGAGGAGGTTGCCAAGACGTTGATCCTGAATGGATACGACCTCAGTTATGTGGGTGAGAGTAAAAAGAAGATGGATCGTTACACCATTATTCTCTTCAACAGGGAGCATTTGCGAGAAGCAGAGAAGGTGGCATCCCTTCTTCCCGGCAAGCAGAAAATGGTCATGAGAAGAAAACCCCGTGCTGATGGAATGATTGTAGTGTTCGCGGGTTGTGATCAGGTGCCATCTGTTAAACCAGTACCCGAGAAGAAAGCTCCTGCCCCTCCAACACCGCCACCAGCACCTGTTGCACCTTCACCACCTCCTCCGCCGAAAGTCAAGAAGTTGCCCAAGGAAGAAGTTGAAATTCGGGTTCTCAACGCATGCGGTGTGCCAGGACTTGCTAATGAAATAGGGAAGAAGCTCATACTTTCTGGGTACATGAACCTTGTAGAAATAGGTAATGCACCAGTGAGGGGATTGAAGTCTACACGCGTCTATTACAAATATCCCTACAAAGAAGAGGCGACCGATATACTAAAACTTTCAGGAAGTCCAGCGGGTCAGGTAATAGAGAAAAAAGACTTAGATGTGCACATTGAAATTCAGGCAGGTTGCGATTTGACACGTTGAGGTTTTCCTTTTTTCCTGTTTTCATACCGGTTTTGTTGTTATTGATTTGCGGTTGTGGTTCTTCTGCAGAAAAGGTTGAAGTTCCCTGGCCTTCCTGGATTTTTACCCACTGGGTGTGGGAAGATGAGAGCACCCAGGAGAGCGCGCTTCAGCTTGTAAAAGAGTATCTTGACAGGGATATTCCTGCAGGAGCAGTGATCATAGACAGCCCGTGGGAGACTCATTACAACACTTTTGTATTTGACCCTGACTTGTATCCGGACCCTTCTGCGATGGTTCACGAGTTTCATTCTATGGGTGTGAAAGTAATTATGTGGATTTCCAGCATGATTAATACTGACAGTCCTGATTACGCTTATGCTTTAAGCAGGGGTTATTTTCTTCAGAGGGAGTCCGACTCTGGAGCTGTGGTAATAGAGTGGTGGAAGGGTAAGGGAAGTCTCCTGGACTATTTTAATCCTGATGCGCTTGAATGGTGGCATTCTCAAATGGAGAAAGTCTTAGAGCTTGACATTGATGGCTGGAAGTGTGACGGAACGGATTTTTACGCGTGGCTTGCTCCTTATTCGCCTGGAGCTGGGAGGTATATATCAAGACGGGAATATTCAGACGCTTACTACAGGGATTTTTACGAGTATACCCGAAGAAGATTGGGGCGTGATCGTATTATTACCGCAAGACCCGTGGACAATTATGGTACAGGATACGGAGAAGACCTCGCTGTTTTTGCTCCCCGGGATGTGAACTGGGCAGGTTGGGTGGGAGACCAGGATCCTACTTTTGAAGGTCTGGAGGCTGCCCTCAACAATATGTATTACTCGTCACGCAAGGGCTATCTCGCTTTTGGTTCTGACATTGGTGGTTATCGGGTTGATTCAGCTTATGCCCCGTTAGGACGTTCCAAAGAGTTGTTTATCAGGTGGTCACAACTGGGGGCATTTTCACCGGTGATGGAAAATGGAGGTGGCGGAGAACATCGTCCGTGGATGTTTGACGAAGAAACGCTTGCAATATATCGGTTTTATACAAAAATGAGATATGCGATTTTAGGTTATATTGAAAGTGAAGCAAAGAAGTCGTGGAAAAAAGGTCTCTCGCTTATGCGATTTTTTCATATGAAGGATTATGCCTTTTACCTGGGAAATGACATTATTGTGTATCCAGTGTATGAAAATGTGAATCGCAGGTTTGTGAAAATGCCACCTGAGGGGCAGTGGCTGTACATTTTTAACCTGAATGGAAAGAAATATTCAGCAGGAATGACAGATGTCATACCTCTCACACTATGGGAATATCCCGTATTTGTCCGCAAGAACTCTAATGTCCACCACATTATCGAACAGTACGTGAATGGAAACTTTAAATAATCCACACTTCAGTATTCAAGCTGGGGTTCCCACTTTACCGAGTCGCCTGGAGAGACACGTATACGCAGAAGTTGTTCTATATCGTCTGTTTTCAACTCCACAGTATTTTTGCCTGCTTTAAGAGTGAATTCTATTTCATCTCCTGGTTCTATTCGTCCTTTGTATTCTCCATTGATGAAGACCTTTGCTGAGTCAGTCATTGGATTGGATATGACAATGGAAGGTGATGAACCAAAATCTCCCGGTTTTACGGTCCAGGTAATTTTTTCCCCTGACCGCAGCCGGAAGGAACGTTCGCGCTCGGTAATCCCATCTGAAAGTGATACATTTACAGAACCTACACCTGTGAGAATACTTTTGCGTTCTCCTGGATAAACAGCCCCTCTGTAG
>JAJRZV010000100.1 GCA_024275095.1 bacterium
CAAGCCCAAGCGGACATCGCCGCCAAAAAGAAGGGTAATCCCGAGTGTAACCAGAACAGTGGCTGTGACCTGAACGGCTCCTCCTGCAACAATCAACCGCCATAATCTGCGCACACGTTCCAGAGACAACTCAAGTCCAATACCAAACAGGAGCAATACAACCCCGAGCTCAGCAAGCATCTCGACCTGGTGCAGGTCTTTAACAAGTCCCAGTGCATGGGGGCCGATAAGTGCTCCGGCGATTATGAACCCGGCAATGGACGGCACTTGAAGGTAACCAAGCGTCACCACCACAACAACAGCCGCCGCGAGTATAACAACCAGGTCCTGTAGAAAAACCAGTCCACCCATCGGGGTCAGGTCTCAACATTTGACATTTCTTGACTCCAGCTTAATGCCACAAGCAACCAGCCATTATTTTTTCGTCCCAAGATATCATTTTCCATGACACTCCATAAACCACACTCAAACATACAGGCATTTAGATAGTACTCCAATTTTCAATGGCCATTTTTCAGCGCAGAAGTAAAACAGGAATTGTTAATTCATACGAGGATATCCAATATCAGTGTTGTTTCAAACTATACTATGTTCTACCAATAAATCAACACACCACAACAGAAGGCTGCATGGATAGCAGGGCAATGCAATGCCCACGCTAATGTCAAATGTTGAGACCTGACCCCGGAGGTTATGCAATCACGTCCAGTGGCGCCTCTTCCGCGTCCCCCGGATTGATGTTGAAAAAAGTGCACAGTGTGGGAAACACAGACAGGTTGGAGACAGTTTGAGAAATCAGCTCGCCTCGTCTTTTTGCAGCTCCACCCGTGACAACAAGGGGCACGTGCTCTTCAGCAAAAGAACCGTGGAGGCCGGGGACAAATGCAACGTCAAACGTTATTCCTTCCATGGATTTCATGAATCCCACCATCCCCGCGCGAAGAGCATCCACGTATATAGGGAACGAAAAATTCTTTCTCAGGAACACGAACACCTGAGGCCACTTGATGAAACTCTGACCCGAGGCACAATGTGCGTTATAAAGATTGTACGGAAAGCCAGTGTATGGGTTGATGCCTTCTGCCCTGTCCGTGCCTCTGACAATTGCAGCAATGGGCTCGTCAGGATGACCGCGGTTATATTCTTCAAGGGCACCGACGATAAGATCTTCATAACCCTCGTCAATGTTGTAAATGTAAGCATTCGGCCCTTCTGCCACGCAGTATTCGTACACGCCGGACGGGTTGTAGGGATGTATGCCGTCAGAGGCACGCATGGGGAATCCTGCCCCGGCAAGGATTTTCCTGATGTCCACGATGTAAGGAGACGTAAGGTCAATAATGACAAAAAGATCTTCCAGCTGACACACGCCGTCACCCGAAGGGTCGGGCGCGCCGATGGACGTCATACCATGGTCGGCGGTAATAACGACAAGCGTGTCATCCCACCGCCCTGTATCCTTGAGGAAACGCACCAGCTCGCCCACACACTGGTCAGTGAATTTCACCTGATCCTTTATGGCGTAAGGATTATCTACAATGGAGAGGTCCTTGTTTTCGAGAAAATTACCATAGATATGGCCTGCATCGTCCGGGCCTGCAAACAGGATGTACATAAAGTCAGGGTCAGCCTTGCGAATAATCTCCATGGCACCCTCGAGGACCCACAGGTCCGACGGAAAATACTCCGGCGTAAGGCCGAGGTTCAGCGTGCACACCAGGCGCTCTTTACCTTCGGGTGACCTCACGCACAACCTGGGAATACAGTGCTTCTCCTCACCGTATCCAGCCAGCACGTAGGATTCGGGGTTCCTCACGTATGCTGGATGGGAATATCCTGTTGCCACCACATCAACGTATTCGCTGGCAAAGGCCTCGCCCACCCAGCCCTTGCCGGTAATCACTGCTGTAACTGCCCGCGGATTACGTTCTTTAACCGCCTGAAAAAAGGTTCTCGCCTGGATGGCCCCAGGCGGATAAAAGCTGGTGATGGGCTGGTGCTTTTCATCCAACCCACCGTAATATTTGCCTGCCCCGTACACGCCAATGGGCCCGGGTGAACGGCCTGTAATAATGGCACTGTGGTTGCAAACCGTCACGGCAGGAAGCGGTGAAAAGCAACTCTCGTAGCACACTCCCTCGTTGATAAGTGCCTGCACTTCCTTCATGACAGGCTGGCCGTTCTCATCCGTGGCAAAGATATAATCAGCAGAAAGCCCGTCAAGCGCGATGATATAAGCCCGCTTTTTGGCAACTCTGCCACAGCCATGCGAAAGACCAGCCAGCGCAAGAGCCCCAGCCGGAATGTACCTGAAAATCAGATCTCTTCTTGTCATTTTCCCTTCCCTCCCTTGTTTGTGTAATTTCCCACCAGGAATCAATTCTTCCACGCGAGAATATCATCCA
>JAJRZV010000101.1 GCA_024275095.1 bacterium
AAAAAGCCCCCTCCTTACGGAGGGGGCCTGTGGCCTCGCTCAGTCGAGCTTTCTCACCTTGACGGCCTGGAGGCCCTTGGGGGTCTCCTGGACTTCGAACTCGACCTTCTGGCCTTCACGCAGGGTTTTAAAACCCTCTTCTTCGATGGCAGAGAAGTGCACAAACACGTCTCCGCCGCCATCCTGTTCAATGAACCCGTAACCCTTGGATTCATTGAACCACTTCACCTTACCAGTAGCCATACTACTACCTCCTGAAACTACCCCTTCGGGGCTTGGATTAATTTTAATGGGAACTTTTTCGTGAGGTCCTTCTCCTGCTTAAGTATTACTTTTTCACCCTATCACCCTGCCAGCAGGTTTGTCAAGGGTCCATGAAGAAACCTTACAATTTAAATCATGGGTATAAAAAGAACGTATTATTGCAGAAGTTGCTTTAGCCGCCGTTTTTCATGAAAAATCCTGTAACGTCAGCACTGGATGTGGTTAAAATATTCTGGGTAGTGGATTATGCCTTTTAGAATAAAAGCCCATACTTATCGGCAGGGCTTTCTTGGCATCCCTGTGGAAGAAAAAATCTCGAAAGCAGGGGTTATCAAATGAAAAACAGAGAGGCTCGAGTGCTGATATTTAACTGTGATTATTCTGCCGAAAAAATAGCGAGATGCATACGTACTGGACTTGCTGCGTTTGGCCTTCAACCCGGAGGTAAAATTTTCATCAAACCCAATGCGGTATTTGTGCACAAAAAAGAAATATTCGGGGAAGAATCATACACCCATCCCGCTGTACTTGAAGGTGCTCTTCAGGTGTTCTCACGGCTGGACAATGCCTCCCGCATCTACATAGGTGAGAAAAGTGCTATAGGACTTCCAACACGCCTCGCATACAAATATGCGGGTTATCACCAACTCGTTAAACGCATAAAAAAAACAACCAATACACCTGTTGACCTTTACTGCATCGAGGAAGACCTCCGGGCAGAACGCTTTGTCGGTGGTGTTGTTCATTCTGTTGTGAGAATTTCAAAAAGAATGGCAGAAAGTGATTTTATGGTGTATCTCCCCAAGTTGAAACGCCATTGTGTGAGCAATATGACAGATGCGGTTAAATTAAATATCGGGATCCTCAGTGATGACGAAAGGTCTATCAGGCACGATTTTCTGCTCAACGAAAAAATTGCAGACCTGCTATCTGTTGGATATCCCGACTTTATCGTAATGGATGCCATTACCATAGGCGCGGGAAATGAAGCAGTTCCTGCACCACGTCACCTCGGAGTATTGATTATGGGCGTCAATCCTGTTGCCGTAGACCTCGTTGCCGCTCATCTCATGGGGTATACCGCTGATGATATCGATTATTTGAAGGCCGCCATAAAAAGAGGGTACGGACCAGCACGTGTAGAAGAAGTCGAGATTAACGGTGATTATTCAAATCTGGACGAACTTGAGCCGTTACGGGAACGTTTGAAGCCATACGATGAAGAATGGCACAGATGGGACGACGTAGAAAGGGAACTGAAAAGGGCGAACTCTCCCATCAACTTCTATTTCGGCCCTTCCACGCATAACAGTGAAAAATCACAACGCTGTGAATACGGATGTGTTATGGGTGTAAAAATGGCTTTTGCATCTCTTGAACGTTATGCAGGTACAGATGCCTTAAAAAATGCCAGGGGAATCACCATTATTATCGGCCAACAGGGTGCAGCACCCATCGACTGCGGGGGCGAAGTGGCAATGTTCATCGGGGCATGTTCCCGGGCGAACATTGTTAATGCAAAGAAAATTGTCAGGTTAAACAAATGCTTTACCACAGCCACAGACATGATACCCCTCATCGGCTTTTATGCGAAGATACCCACACCTTACACTGATGTAAAAATGCTACCCGGTTTCATATGGTCCTTTCTTCTATCTGCAATGAAAAAACTTTTTGGAGGACGCTATCTTCAGGACATTCTATTCTTTATAAAGCGCAATCTTATACGAAAGCTGTAATCGCGGAACTCAGGACTGACAATTGAAATCCCTGTTCCAAACAAGTGATTCACTGGCAAGCTGGGTTGCATCTGCCACCTTTGTGGAGAAGGGACTCCCTACGAGAGAGTCCCCGAGGTTATTCTCGCAGAAAGGACATACCGAAGTAATATGCTGGCCTCTATGCCCACAGCTTCTTTGAGCCTTTCCGATGCAGACATATTGCCGTGTCTCCCTGTTCCCGTCCATGATACACCCCTTTCCGCACGTGTTTTTATTTTATCCCTGGATTTATCGCCGGTAATATTTACGTGATGTTTTTCTGTTTTCACCCGGAAAGCTCTCGATCCTCCAGCTGAGGTTTCACTTAACGAATGCTTCGCTTTGGGTGGAGCAATACCCTTGACGCTATGAAATTCTGTAGAAATGATGTTTTCATTACATAATTAAAGTAAAGGGAGAGATTTCTATGACAAGATATAAAGACTGGTGGATCCAGGCCCGCGCCGATTTAAAACATGCAAAAGATTCTCTAAAGGGGGAAGCGTACGAATGGGCTTGTTTTGCCGCCCAGCAAGCTGTGGAGAAGGCATTAAAAGCTGTGTTTGAAAAAAGAGGCGAACAAATTTGGGGATACTCTATCACACGTATGCTCCAGGTCCTTCAAAAAAGGGGGGTTAAAACCTCCGACGAACTCATTGAATCAGGAAAAATTCTGGATAAACATTATATTCCCACACGTTATCCGAGTGGATATTTTGATAATTTTGAAAGAGAGCAACTTGAAATTTCTGGAAAGGATTGTCCTGTATTCGCCTGACGATTTTCCAGTGGATATAGACGTATTTCCATACACATTAAAAGAAGTCAAAGGTAAAAACATCCCTTTGATAAATACAGCCTTGAAAATGGGTAAAGTGCTTTTTGAAAACAAAAAAGCAGTATCACAATTGTATAAAACTTCTTCGATTGTAGCTTCAGCTTTGAAAAGTTAAACTCTGCTTTATGAAGCATTCACCTGTAGACCGCTTTGCGTATCAGGACACATTCCTCCACCGCATGGACGTAAAGGTAAAATTTACATTTGCTGGGGCAGTGGTACTGACAGCATCATTTTTGCCCGGTAGCTGGTATCTTTTTGCATTAGAACTCATGGTGTTGACCGGCATAGGAAGCCTGGCACACATACCGCTCAACTTTACACTGAAAAGGATGCTCCTGGCTCTCCCATTCGGCGGACTTGTCTTCATATCCAATGCCTTCTACGGGAACACCTTTTCCGTGTCAGAAGTAATTGTACTGATATTACGCGCCAGCGTGTGTATTCTGGCCGTATTTCTCACTGTGGCAACCACCCCACTCTATAAATTACTCGACGCTTCCGGCAAGCGCGGCAATCCGGCTGTACTTGTTGTAATGATGATATACAGATACTTTTTTCTTTTTTTCGATGTACTTGAACGTACGCTGCGAGCCCTGCGGGTAAGAGGCGGGATGCGGGGACAGGCAAAAATTGCTTCTTCCGCACGTATCGCGTCCAATGTCTTCTCGCGCCTGCTCCAGCGAGCGGAGAAAATACAGATGGCCTTGCTTGTAAAAGGAAGTGGCTAACATGGGTTTCCTGAAGGTAAAAAATCTTTCGTGTTCTTATTCAGACGGTACTGTGGGTATACGTAACATATCATTCACATTAAACAAAAACCAGCGCATGGCAGTAATAGGTGCCAACGGTGCAGGAAAGACAACTCTTTTACTGGCCCTTGCCGGGCTGATTCCTTTTGCAGGAGAAGTGCGCTTTGACGGAATACTCCTCACCAGGAAAACTGCACCCGAAATCAGAAAACGGTTGGGATTTGTGTTTCAGGATCCGGATGACCAGATTTTTATGCCCACTGTTTTTGAAGACGTGGCATTCAGCCTGAGAAATGCCGGAATCAAGGGAGACGAATTGAAATACAGAACATTGAAGGCCCTGGCAACTGTGGGACTTCCCCTGGAATTCCTGTCCAGAGAGCCACATCACCTGAGTTTTGGTGAAAAAAGAAGAGTATGTATTGCGGGAGCCCTTGTTCATGAACCAGAGCTTTTGCTTTTAGACGAACCCACAAGTGGTCTCGATCCTCGATCGAGAAGGGAACTGCTGGGCACGCTTCACAATCTCACGTCAACCATTATCATTGCTACTCATGATCTCGATGCAGCCGGTAAAATCTGTGATGTTGTACTTCTGTTAAAAAAAGGTCACCAGGTGGCCCTGGGAACAAAAGAAGAAGTACTGGAAGACAAAAAACTCCTGGAGCACTGCGGACTGCTCTGAGTACAAAATACATCTTCACGGGCACCCGGTTAATAGAACCAGTATCCCCAAGAATACGATAAACATAGCCGATAAAAGCGGCAGGTATGACACTGTTGAACTGCCTATTCGGCTACGGAAAGTTTCCGCACCTTTCAAGAAAAGCAGGCCAGCTATAAACACAGCCACGCCAAGTCCGAAACTGAAACCTATAAGAGCCATCAGCCCCAGAAAAGAATGCCCGACCGATGCGGCAGCAAGTACAATAGCTATACCTGTAGGACACGGCGCCAGGCCGTAAGAAAGCCCAAGTGTCACGTTTTCTTTGTAGGATGATACATGTAAGGCATGATCTTCATCCAGGTGCAGTACACCCTTCATCTCGCGCCAGCGCCTCCATAAGAGATAGAGCCCTACCACCACGACGAGAATTCCCGAGGCTGTACGAAAAGCACACATGCTACTGCTAACAGGAACGTTCGTTTCCACAATGTAAATACCTATCGCCAGAAGGTATATCGCCGCCGTGTGACTCAGAACAATGGAGAGTGCCATCGCAGCAACATTGCGTGTTGTACCTTTGTGCCCGGCAAAATAAGCAGCCATAAGTGCTTTGCCATGTCCCGGGGAAATGGAGTGTATGAATCCAAGGATAAACGCAATGCCCAACAGTAAAACCAGGTCCGCTGCTGCAGGGGTTTCTTTCGCAAGAAGCAGACCTATGCGTTTTTTAAGAGAAACGGATTGCATGGGCGGAGGGCGAATTTCCACCCGCGCCCTGCCAGAAAATCTGTATGAATATCGCTTGCCTGCCACCGTAAGAGTAACGTAGCGATTACCAGGGGCATGGGAGTAAGAATTGTCAACGAAGGTTAAATTGTCAAGTTCTTCAGGGCATTCGCTTGTACTGCCAGAGAGCTTATAAGCAATAAGAATATTGGGCAAATTCACATCACCAGTACGGACACGAGCGTATCCTTCTTCCAATGTGAGAGGCACTGGAAAACCTCTGTTTTCCAGTACTGTGGCAGAAAGAATTTCTTCCGCCCGCCGACGTACAAGTGCGGCCCGCTCGGTAGCACCGAGCTTACCGTCTCCGTCAGCATCTACACGGTTAATCTCCTGCAATGAAAGTATCTCGCCTATATCCTCCACATAAAATACAACGAACTGATCATTTTCACATTTGATGCTGACACTTCTGTCAATGCTGGTAAGCCCATAATCGTGGGCATAAGCCGGGCTTCGCCACCACGCAATACCCACGCACGCAGCAAGTAAAAGCCTGCCTTTCAATCTACGACTTCCACACAAAGGCTACGAATAACAGCCGTGGCTTCACCCTGAAATTCACCACCCGCCCACTCATCTGCAACCCACAGGTTAAACATAACATGTCCTCCCTTCCACGGCACAACATGCCGGTTTTCTGCAACAACCACATCATCTACAGAAAAGGTGACATGTTCGCTATGCCATTCGATCTCGAAGTGATGAAATGCGGAAAAGAAAGTCTCATCTACTTCCATAGACTTGGTCTCTTTAAGTATTTCACCACCTTCAGGGTCATACCTTTTCCACGTGGTAAAATAAACAGAGGGAGCACCATAGAAGGTTTCAAGAACCTCTATATCTATTTCCTGATTATTGTCATCCAGATTATCATCGTGAAGATACGTGAAAAAAGCCGTCACCACCCCCCTTGCCCGTGCAGGCATAACCCAGGCAGAATATTTGGTACCAGGAATTTCGACGGGAACGGAAACACTGCCTATTTCAGCACCTTCGCGAACCCGAGCATCTCCACTACCCCTACCACGTGCGGTGAGCACAAGGCCGTCCTGGGTAAACATTACATTTGCGAATTTAAATAAATTACCTCCGGGTCCCCCGGGTACATTATCATCACGGATATAGAAAATATCCGAGTCAGTAAAAAGTGAATACGCATGCGCAGTACGAAAATCTACACTCAGGACATTACATCGGTTACCGGTGCAAGACACACCCGGGAGCAGTGGTAAAACACTCAATAGAAAAATCAATAACCGGGATGTGAAAATGCGATTACCCAGCACTTGCTACAGGATAAGTGCCGAGAGTTTTGACAAAAGTGGAGGATTCGCTGAGATTTTTCAACGCCCGCCTAACTCTGGGATTTGTTCTGGCTCCCTCAAAATCCACAAAGAACACATATTCCCATGGAGAATCCTTCATCGGTCGTGACTCTATCTTTGTCAGGTTAATTCCTTCTTTTGCAAATCCCTCGAGCGCACGAAACAGTGATCCGGGACGATGGGCAACGGCAAAAATGAGCGAAGTTTTCACTTTACCAGCAATGTGTTTGAGAGGACTTTTATGCAACACAATAAACCTTGTGTAATTGTTTTTTCTATCACTGATGTTATCCGCCACAACAGGGACATTGTAAATTTCACCTGCAAGCCGACTACCCACTGCTGCCGCGTCCTTGTCCTCGGACGCAAGCTGCACAGCGCGAGCAGTTGATTCTACTTCCAGGGATTTTGCACGTGGAAGATTCTCTCTAATCCAGTTCTTGCACTGTGCAAATGCCTGGGGATGAGAGTAGATCGTCTTTATTTCTTTAAGCGGCGCATGGGAAAGTAAAGAATGTGAAAT
Organism: bacterium; assembly: GCA_024275095.1. Lineage (GTDB taxonomy): Bacteria > JAJRZV01 > JAJRZV01 > JAJRZV01 > JAJRZV01 > JAJRZV01. The sequence goes on from JAJRZV010000101.1 coordinate 6,919, forward strand.
GTAAAGCATAATCTCTCCAACGATATGCAGAGAAGTAATGATGAGCCGGTCCAGCGTATGTCCCACGGTGCCCTGAATAGAATTCTCCACTGGCACAACACCATAATCTGCCATGCCTGTTTCCACCCATTGAAACACATCATCCACATCTCTCACAGGCACAAGTTCAACCGACCGTCCAAAAAATTCCACTGCTGCTTGATGGGAAAATGTTCCCAGCGGTCCGAGAAAACACACCTGATGCTTCTCTTCCATGCTCCGCGTCATCGAGATGATTTCTCGAAACACATTGGCCACTGCCCCCCGATCAAGTTCTTCTGGAACACGCTTTTTGACGCGCTCTATAATTTCCTTCTCTCTTACGGGATCAAACACCGCCATGCCGTTCCGGGCCTTGAGTTCACGAAGCTGCCGCGCATACCTAACGCGACGTTTCAGCAGCGTGACAATCTCATCGTCAATGCGGTCTATACGCGCTCTAATTTCAGCGATTGGATTTTTATCTTTCTTGTCCATCCCCCCTTCTCCGTAAAATTTGAATGCCACGAACGACGTAATGAACCGCTGAAAAAGCGGTGAGAGCAGCAGTGATCATAATCAGTGCCCAGCTATACCACTTGAGTTCCACGTACCCGCCTCTTTCCACAAGAAGCACAACAAAAGCAGTTGTTAGCTGAAAAAAAGTCGCCGCTTTACCTTCTGGTAAAGGCTTAATATCAATAACTCCCACGAGTGGAATAAGCACAAATGTACCAAGCCCTGTGAGAACATCCTTAAACACAACCAGTGCAACAAGCCAGAGAGGAATATACTGAAAATACCCGAGAGACACATATGTGGTAACAAGAAAAATTTTGTCCGCAATTGGATCAAGATACGCACCGAGTTTAGACTGGTAGTGAAAGCGACGAGCCACAAACCCATCTATCCCATCACTGGCCCAGGCTACAACATACACAGCAAAAGCAGTTCTATCATCGCCCGTGTACAAAAAGTATACAAAAAAAGGCGATAGTACAATCCGCAATGATGTAAGCACATTCGCAGGATTCATCGTTCTCTCACAGGAAATTCAATTGTAACAAAAGTACCGGGGATAGCATCCAGGAAAAACACGTATTCCTTGCTTTTTACATATACACTCAACCGATGCCTGCCCTGTACAAGAGCAACCACGCCGTCAGCAACGAAGTCTGCCGGCCGACCATCTACAAAAATCACTGTATCTTCCGGCACGTTTTTGAACCTGACGATACAATCTCCAGAAGAGTCCAATTTTACAAACGGTTTTGAAGAAACACACCCCGCGCATACCGTGGAAAACCCCACCGTAAGAATAAAAATAAAAACGCCGTTATTTAAGGCCCTTGTCATGATAAATCTTAAAAAATGCTGAGCGAGATGGTGTTTCCTTCTATTGCGTTAATCTCGGTACGAAAGTGACCGAACTGTCCGCTTTTCATCCTCCTGATGATTAATTTAAAAAGCGCACCGGCTTCAAACGAGATACCAACACCAGACGGTGTAATCAATGAAATTTTAGGTTCGGTAATATAGGCCTGAGAAGCCTTCAGCTCTTCGATAAAATCTTTAACTCGGTCGAGGTTAAACACGTTTTCCAGAATAATCGTATAAGTTTGAAGCCTGAAATATTGCTTCTTCCATACATCCACTGCATGAGGTACAAACACCTTTGCTGCATAATGGATGGTCTCGTCGAACAGGGCACTAAGAGGGTCTTCCTTTTTCCTGGTCATGGATGTAAACATCTTTTGAGCTGACGTAAGGTAAATGTGTCCCGGTTCCATATAGGCGCTGATATTTAATTCAGCTTTACCGTACCGGTTAAACACCAACAAAGGCATTTTTATCTCATACACATTCACATCTACAGCGATCACCACATCTGCTCGCGTAACCTCAGGTGAATAGCGCACAGTATCTGGTGAAACTGTTTGGGTAAGTATGCTGAGAAAAGATGCACATTGTTCTTCATTAAGGTTTTCACAGGTAAGGACAATGGCCACGGCTGGAAGATAGTTGAGGGTTCTCAGTACTCCAGCCCTCGCAAGATCCCCAAGAACCATGTCATCGTTAAATTCCACCTCTATTTTTATACGGTATTCGTTATCAACAACCCCCTCTTCAAGAATAGAAAACGTTTCTACATAGGTACGAGCACGTGGTAAAAAATCTTTCTCAAGCCATCTGGATACAGACTCTGGAAATTCGGGTGGTAATTTGTCCTGAAGATACTCTCTCAATGCGTTCTGAAAAGCATCCTCTATTGCCTGCGCCCTTGCATCAGCATTGCCTGAGGCCTTTTCAAGAGAACACTTGCCAACTACCCCCGTAACCAGCTCTCCGCGGCTTATCATCGGGATCGAACACAAGCAAAGTACCAGGACGCCCAATCTATTGTTCAACTGCAGATTCCTCCCTTTGGCGTGCATGTACAATTTCAAGTGCAACATCTTTCATCTTTTCCCTGAGATAGTCAAGGCCTTCTTCCACAAGTGCTGAACCGGTAACACTCAGCGGGTACTGTCGCGCCAGGCGCACGACCCTCTCCCTCTGTACAGTACTGAGCAAATCCAGTTTATTGAAAAAGAAGATGGCATTTTTTCCGGTAGCACCAATTTCTTCAAGGGTGGAAAGCACGGCTTCTATCTGAGGCTCTATGTCTTTCCAGGTAGAGTCAACAACAACAATTATTGCGTCACTGTGTACTACTTCTTCCAGTGTTGCTCTAAAAGCCTCTATTAATTGATGAGGAATTTTGCGTATAAAACCCACAGTGTCTGACAAAAGAACATCACCAAAATCAGGAAGATAAACCCTTCGCACGAGAGCATCAAGCGTAGAAAAAAGCTGATCCTTGACAAAAACGTCACTGTGAGTGAGAGCCCGCAAAAGAGTGGATTTTCCCGAGTTCGTATAGCCTACGAGTGCAAAAGAGAGCATTTCAGAAAGGCGACGCTTTCGCTGTTGAGCTCTCCTCTGTCGAATTTTCTCCAGGTCATTTTTGAGTTTTCGGATGCGTCGAAGGATCTTGCGGCGGTCAACTTCAAGCTGTTTTTCACCCGGACCACGCATGCCTATACCACCGCCCAACCTGGAAAGTTCTCTCCCGCGTCCAACAAGGCGCGTGAGCATATATTGAAGCTGGGCCAGCTCAACCTGTATTTTACCTTCGTTGGTCCTGGCACGCTGTGCAAATATGTCCATAATAAGCCTGGTGCGGTCGAGAATTTTCACGCTTAATTTTTCCTCAAGATTACGCTG
>JAJRZV010000102.1 GCA_024275095.1 bacterium
GGAACTTCCGGAGTGTGCTTTTGCCATACAGGAAGAAATACACGGCAGACGTAGAGGAAGTGATAAAAGCGCTGTTCATAGCGGGGATATCGCAGCGGAAACTGGCTCAGGTGCTTGAGATATTATACGGGTCTAAACTTTCAGCATCTACCATAAGCAGGATGGCAGAGGTGGGCTCAGAAGAGGTGGAAAAATGGAAGAAGAGGCCTCTTGAGGAGAGATACGCAGTGATATTTCTTGATGCTACGTATTTTTCGCTGAGGAGGGCAAAAATATCAAAGGAGCCCATATATGTGGCTTTAGGGATAAAAGAAGATGGCAGGAGAGAAATACTGGGGTGGTGGCTTGGAGGAAGTGAAGGAGAAAGTGCCGGGATATGGGATGAGATACTTGAGGAACTTAAGGAAAGAGGTGTGAAACAGGTTCATCTTTTTGTAACCGATGGGCTCAAAGGGCTTAAGGAAGCCACCCAGAGGCATTTTCCTTCTTCCGGGTACCAGAGATGCATAATGCATGCTGTGAGATACACATTAACCAGGGTAAGGTTATGTGACAGGGAAAAAGTGGCTCTTATGCTCAAGAGAATTTACAGGGCTGGAACAAGAGTTGAAGCAGAAAAAGCTTTTGAGAGATTCAAGATCAAATTTCAGCGCATTTATCCGCGTGAAGATTCATTTACACCACAAATCAACTTGAAAGACTGTTCAAAGAGGTCAAACGCAGACTCAAGGTTATGGAAATCCTGCCTGATGAAGAAAATGCTGATAAAATCCTCTTCCTCATATTCCTGGATGGGGTGAGAAAATCTCAAAAAGAAAACTTCCAAGCTTTGAATTTGTTTTTTCTGATACTTTCCATTCTCTTGCCCACAAGACAATGTAATGATTAAATATTCAAAGACACAATTGAAGAAACACCATGTCATTTTCTCAGCAGTTCAGGTGGAATCCCATAAAAGAGATGAAAAATCTCCTCGCAACCTAAAATCAAGCCCCCGCAGTCTTCAAGTCGCAATCGAGCTTATTTCTCTCACTCAGTAACAAAGGTCGCGCTGAACGGGAATGACATTGGAGTCCCTCCGAGGTCAGTGACATCCGTTGACACATAAATGGTGTACTCTGTGGAGTTTTTCAGGGAGTCAACGGGATCAAAGTAAACCTTTGAGCCCTGAACCGAGATGCAGCCGTAAACCTGATCTCCTGTGTCACTTTCGAACACCTGAACTGAACCTGTAACCGGGCTGGGACCGTCAACACTTCCTGTAACCGTTGATGGATCAACGGGCTCACTGAAGTATATGACAATCTGCGGGCTCACGGACACGCCTGTTTCTCCATCTGCCGGAACACTCGCAGTAACCGAAGGCGGTGTGCTCTCGGTGGTAAAGGTGAAGGTGCTCCACGTATCTAAGGAATTTCCAGCATAATCGGTGATAGTGGAGGAAAGGACAGCAGTGTAAGTTTCTCCGCCTTTAAAAGGTGCTGGCGGATAGTATATGACAACAGTCCCCGATGTCACATAACTTCCACCTGTGAGCCTTGTGCTGTCACTGCGGAGGAGGTAGAACGATGTCTCGTTAACGCTTGCCGGGTCTATCCCGTCTCCGGGCGTCGCATCGCTGAAGTAAGCTTTTACAGGAACGGTTACAGAAACGTCAGCAGAACCATCAGCAGGATCACTTCCCGCAAAGACGGGAGCTGTTGTCTCAATGGTGAACGAGAACTGCGCTCCGCCGAAAGCGGTGGAGGCAAGGTCAGCAATTTTGTCGGTAAGGGTCATGCGGTAGGTCAGACCGCTTTTAAGATATTCCTTTGGTCTGAATATCACGGTGGTTCGGTAGTTTACGTGGTCAAACTCAAAGGAAATTTCTCCTGCAATGTATGTGGCTCCTCCACCGTAGTCAAGGAGTATTGTATCGTAGGAAGGATCAGGGGGATCAGATGCGCGGATGCTTTCGGGAATGATGTGCTCGTCAAAGGTTACTTTGATCTCCACATTACCCGGGATACCACTTTCACCATCAGCGGGGCTCGTTGAAAAAATGCTGGGAGCCGCCTGATCCGTCTGTGATGCCGTCCGGAAGCCGAAGCTCTGCAGGGAGGGATAGGGATTTCCCGTGAAATCAAGAAGTCCCTGGGTGAGCACAATGAGAAAGTCAGTCTGTGTGTCCAACTCGGGAACCGGTGAGATTGAAATCAGCCTCCTGTTCCTTGAAATTGAGATAAGCCCGCCCACCTTTTCTCCTGTGCTCTGATTGTAGAGATAAAATGTGGTGTCATTGACCTGAAGGGGATCAAGAGGGCGTGAAAGCACCACTGCCACAGCCCAGTCAGTTGGTGCATTGAGAATCTGATAAGGGACAGCATCTGCAGTATTTGCCGGACTTGTTCTGAAGGAAATGATGTAGTCGTCTTCAAGAAAGTTTCCCTGAGTGTCCCTGACCCCATTCATTCCGCCACGGAGGGTGAGCGTGTAAGATGCCTCAAAGGCGAACTCAACTCCCGGATAAAGGGTCAGTATTCTTTCGGAATAAACAGCCGTTGCTGGAATGGCACTGGTTTCATCGCTCACATAACCCTGATTGATGAAGACATTGTCAGGGACTCCGTTGCCGTTAGAGTCAACCAGGAGGCTAAGTGCATCCATATCCCTGGAGAATATCACGGTCACATGAGAATTTACGGGAACGTCCTGAGCATTTTTGAGGGGTGATACCTTTGTGTGGGTGTTTTCTGCGTATATTTCCTGGATGAGAGGAGGGTCTCCGGTGGTGAAGGAAAAGTTTGTATCAGGAATGGATGCGGCTGCGTCCTCTGTGGTGATCTGAGAGGTGAGGTGAACTGTATAGGTGGTGTTGTAAAGAAGGGGATGGAGCTGGTTGAGACAGTTGTATCTTCCGGGGTCGGGAGTGAACACTGCTTCGTTTACCCCAGCCAAGCCGTCACCGCTGATGTCGCTGCACCCTGCGGTATTGTTGAAAGTGATGGTTCCGGGAAGTACAACCGTTCTGGAGAATGAGTCCTGAAATGTCACATAAAACGAAGAAGACGTGATGGTGCTGGGGTCCATGCACTCGGCAAATATCACGGTGATTGAAGTGCTCACGCTCACCCCGGTCTGCCCTGACTGGGGATCTGTACTGAGGATAAGGTTTGAGACACGGGTGCGAAAGGTGGAGGTGAAATCAGCAGGAAGAATCTGACCCTGGAGTCCGGTAATGCCGGCAGAACCGCCCCTCACAAAAATTTTGTAGAGAGTATCAAATGAAAGCGGAGCCGGGAATGTTAAGATAGCGGTATACGTCGTATGGTCATATGAGGCAAAAGCGGTCAGGGGAGCATCCCAGCTGGTACAGTCCTGATTGAGGCACGGTACCACGTAAAAATTGTCCGGGACTGCGTCACCATCGGCATCCCGTGTAACAGAATTTTCGTACACTCCTGCGTTGAACGTTACCTTCACCTGGGTCCACAGGGAGACACCAACTGCACCGCTTTCAGGTCTCACCTCCACCACTGAAAGCGGAGGTACTGGCATGGTGTGGAAAACAAATGAAAAGGGCTCTGCAAGATACCCTCCTTCAGGGGTGGCTATTTTGCTGCGGATAGAGGAACTGAGAGAAACAAGGTAATAGGAATTATACTCCAGGGAGCTTTGAGGAACGAGTGAAGCTTTTGTTTCGGGCACGTCTGGAGGCAGAAGAAGCGTGCATGTGAGAGGATCTGGAGAAAGAAAGGACGTACATGAGGCATCTGCACACTTTCTGAGGATAAAAGAAGCTCCCGCATCATTTGTGGTGAAGGATCCGGAATCAATAGCCTGATCAAATATCACCTCAATGCTAGTGGTAACATCAACGTTTTCTCCGTTCGGGGAGGGCTTCACTGCTACAATGCGAAGAGGAGGAGGGTCAGATGTTTTGAAGTTGAGCACATATCTTTCAGAGAGAAACCCCCCCTCTGCAGTTGCAATGGTGCTTTCCACTCCCTGCTCCAGAATAATCGTATACGTAGTGGATGCATCAAAGTCTGAGGAAGGATTGATAAAAACCCTTGTGGAATCAGCACTCAGGGTAATGACATAAGGAAAAGGAGGATCAAGGATTAACGTGGTTCCTTCAATTAAGGTGGCAGGGTCCACAGGCAGAGAAAATGCAATTTCAATCGGGGACAGCTTCACTTTACCTGTTACAAGATCAACCTCTCCCACATTATCAGCAAAGGGCGAAGGGCTTGAATAAATTATCTGGAGGGGTGGAGGATTTACAGTTTTAAAGGAAAAAGAAACGTCCTCAGTAAGGCTTCCCCCGCTTTCAGTTGCAATGGCACTTTTTATTGTTCGGGAAAGCCACACCGTGTACCAGGTGGATGCATTGAGTCCTCCGGAAGGAGAGAATGTAAGTTCAGTATAATTCTCCGTAAAGGCTATGGTACCGGAAACGTCTGCTGATGGATTTGAAGAAGGATAAACCCTGAAAGTCTCACCTGCGCGAACTGATTGAGGGTCAACAGGCTCAGAAAAGAGAACTTTCACGTTCAAGTTAACCTTTCCATCAGATCTCAGCGAGCCAGCTTCTGTGCTCTCAGGAGAAGGAGAAACTGAGATAATGAAAAGAGAAGGAGGATCAACTGTCCGGAAAGTAGCCCTCACCTCTGCGGGAAGCCTTTTTCCGCTTCTGCTTTTCACATTTCTTGTAATTACAAATGTGTAGGAACGAGAATAGCTGAGAAGCACGTCCGGCTGATAAAGCGCTGTGAAGGTTTCTGGATTATATGAAATGGAACCGGGAACAGGCTCGCCCGTCTGAGAGTCCAAGAGAAAAATGTTTTCAGGTGTGAGTGTTCCTTCATCCACAGCCTCAGAAAAAATAGCCTCTATCTGCACATCCCTTGCCACATTTCCACTTCCACCAGAAGGACTGATGCTTACCACCGTAAAGTGATATCTCACTTCAGTACATCCAAATAAAATCAAAAGGAGAAAACTTACGACTTTTCGCATGGTGTCCCTCCTTCAACAGATTTCACTCTATAGCTTCAACGGGAAAAAGAAGGGAAAGGTTACAGATAAAATTTATTTCATCAACGACGGGGGGAAATTTTTGGGATTTTCTTCTGCGGCACCTTTGTGGGAACGTATTGAAATGGGGGTCGGGTCTCAACATTGGACATTCGGGGTTCAATGCTGGGGGGATGGGGGAGGTAGGGTATGTGGAATGGGGATTGCTTTGGTCATCCCCACGCTGTGTGGGATTCGCTTGCAAGGACTGGTGCCCCGGAGATTGCTTCGCCGCTCGCCCGCCAGAGGCGTGCTCACTCCTCCCAATGATACAAGAAACCGTCATTATGAGCGCTGCTATGGCAGTGCGAAGCAATCTCGGGGACTGCTTTGTGTTCCGCCGAAGGCGTAACTTCTCACAGTGACTGGTGCAGAACGCGACCGCTTCGGTCGACTTGTTGTTTCGCAGGACTCCTCGCAGTGACCGGCAAGGGGGGTTTTGCTTCGCATGACTTCCTCGCAATGACTGGCATGAGAGTGACTGGTTCTTGGTTTGCGGTTTGGAGTGTGGCACTCCTTCCTGGATTCTCCCTTCTCAAGGGGGAGATGGAGGGGAAGCTCTCATCAAAGGTGGAAAAGAAAGGAAGGATGTTCACCTGTCGAGGGTAGAGTTTCAAAAAAAAGGGACTTTTTGGCCGATGTCACTGTGATATTTTGTTTCTCGGGAAAGATAACCTCAAAAGCGTGGAACCTCCACCATGCCCCCTCCACCCCCTGAGGGAAAATCAAGAAGGGGGAATGCAGAAAGATTATTGCTTTTTCAGCTCAAACGGGAAATACTATTTTCATGCATGCCGAATCCAGGAGCTCATGCGTTAAAAGTGTAATTGTTGTTACATTTATCGCATTTGTTGTTTGTTCCTGGAGCGCATTTGCAGGAGAAAAGTTCTATCGCTACAAGGATGCAGACGGGAATGAAATTATAGTAAATGACCCTTCCATTATTCCTGAGCAGTATCGCAAAAGTACCAAACCATATGTGCCGCCGCCGTTAGCGCTGGGTAAAGATGACTCGAAATCCGTTGTTATATTTAATGTGAAAAAACGTAAAGATTTGGCGAATCTTCTGAACAAACTAAGGACGATTTTACAAAATGCTTCTTCCAGGTCCGGAAATAAATCTAAACGTGAGAACCGGAACAGCCTGCAGGCAGGACAGGTTCTCTCCTTTTATGAGGGCAATATGTACGGCTTTATCAATGTAAACAAACTTTCAATGTTTCTTGAACAGCACCCTGAGATTAAGAGAAAAGTAATTGAAATACTTCGACGCTTACTACCACCTGAAGCTAAACGTCATCCTCTATTTGCTGAATTATTGAATGAAAAGCCTGACAGGTAGAAAATAGCGTCAGTATCTGAAGCCTGGAAGATAGAAAAGAAATACGTGTGAGAGATAAATGTATTCGTACGTGCCTTTCACAGCATTTTTTTTGATGTACCTTTTGATAATCCTTAAGAGCACATGATGAGTAAGGAGACAGGATTAAAACTCAGTCGGAATATGAGTCTTTTTTCCGTCACCATGATCGGTGTCGGTGCCATGATTGGAGCGGGAATATTTGTGCTCACGGGAATCGCCGCTGGTCTTGCCGGCCCTGCAATAATACTGGTTTTTATATTTAACGGGATAGTCGCGTTTTTTACGGCCTCAACATACGCAGAACTGGGAGCTTCTCTTCCTGAGGCAGGCGGCGGATATTTGTGGGTCAAGAACAGCTTACCTCATCCTTCCGGTTTTCTTTCGGGGTGGATGTCCTGGATGGCGCACTCCGTAGCGTGCTCGCTGTATGCCGCCGGGTTCAGCGCATATTTCATACAATTCTTGAATTCCGTTAACATAAAGGTGCCTCTTCCTTACGTTGTACAGAAGAGTCTTGTCGGTTTGTTCATCGTGTTTCTTTTTTCTTACATCAACTACCGGGGCGCCAAGGAGACAGGCAGAGCAGAAAGCGTGGTTACTGTGATGAAGGTGCTCATATTGCTGGTGTTCGGTGCCATGGGATTGGCTCTTATATTTAAGGAACCTGTCAGGCTGGGGCACTTTTCCCCATTTTTTTCTGAAGGAACAAAGGGAATTCTCATAGCCATGGGTTTAACGTATATCGCATTCGAGGGATATGAAATTATTGCCCAGAGTGGTGAAGAAATTGTAAACCCCAAAAAGAACATTCCAAAAGCTATTTTTTACTCCCTTCTGATTGTGGTGCCCATTTACGTGCTGGTCGCTTTTGTTGCTCTCGGTGTGTCAAATCCTGTGGCGGGCCAGACAGCCTGGGCATATCTTGCTGTAAAGAAAGAAGTCGCAATACTGGAAGCTGCTACGAATATCAGCCAGTTTGGAGGGATAATTGTTATGCTCGGAGGTCTGCTTTCTACAGTATCCGCGCTGAATGCTACCATTTACAGCTCATCGAGGGTCGCCTTCGCTATGGGAAGGGATTATAATTTCCCCGAATTTTTCGCTACTATCCACAAGAAATATAAAACTCCCACAGGGTCTATAATTGCATCTTCTGTGCTGATTTCCGCGATGTTTCTTTTTCTTCCCATTGAAGATATTGCTGCAAGTGCAGATGTGATGTTTTTATTTCTGTTTATACTGGTTAATTTTTCTCTTATTCACATCCGGAGAAACAACCCACGTGTCATAAAAGGTTACCGCTCTCCATTGTTTCCTCTTTTCCCGGTGCTCGGTATTCTTACTCAGATGGTACTGATCATGGTGCTTTTCTGGTACAGTCCCAAGGCATTTCTGACAACCTTCCTGTGGATTGGAATGGGTGTGTCTGTGTTCTATGGCTACTCGCGCTTTCATGAGAAAGAAGAGGTTGGTCCGCGCGTGATCATAGAGGAGAGGGAAATAGAGAAAAAAGAATACACAGTCGTTGTTGCTATTAAGGACACTTATGACATGATGCAACTTATGAATATAGCAGTTCCCATTGCAAAAGGAGAAAATGGTGATATTGTTGTCACCAGCATAATCCACTTGCCAGATCAAACCCCTCTCCACGCAGGCAAGCGGTTCATTGAAAGCAGAAGAAAGTTACTCAAGCTCGCAGATAACCTGGGGGAGAAACAAGGGGTGCCTGTGAACATCAACATTATCGCTTCTCACCGGGTGGACCAGGGGATTGTCAGTAGCGTAGAAGAATACAAGGCCGACGCTCTCATTCTCGGTATGAGTGAACGAGAGCGGAGAGGTAAGATACTCGGACGTGTACTGGAACCCACTGTATATAACAGCCCGGGTGATGTGGGAATTTTACAACTCAGTAACAACGCGAGGCCTCCTGTAAAGCTCCTGGTACCCACGGCAGGGGGACCAAATGCCCGTCTTGCGTTTAAATGGGCATATTACATTGCCACGCATTATAACGGCCGGGTTTCTTTGTTATACGTAGCAAAAGATCAGTCCGAGCAGCGAACTGCAGAACGCTGGCTTGCTGAAACAAAGAAAGCAATCGAATTCGACCCCGGGTATGTGGAAGAAAAGATTTTGTATCGAAAAAATATAGCCCAGGTCCTCCTGACGGAAAGTAACTCTTACGACCTTGTAGTCATTGGTGCAAGCAATGAACCTATATACCGAAGAATACGTCTCGGTACCATTCCAGAAAAGCTGGCACGACACGCGCGCCCTCCTGTTCTTATTGTAAAAAAATATGAAGGACCGATTTTATCCTGGATAAGAAGATTCGTGAGAATTTAGAAAAAAAACGTAAATGTCTTTCTATTTTTAACAGGATTTCCGCAGCATATGAATGACACGACCCATGATGTATCATGACCCATTTTCTACAGTTGCATTCCAAAAGTTTTTATAAATCAATGTGTTATGAGCACACGATTTTCTTTTGGCACCACAGTTCTCTGTCCGGGAAAGAAAGGGTGTTTATTTAGCTTTCTTTCTCCGGTCAGCGGAAGCCTCAAAAGATATCGCCTGTCTTTTAATCTCACTTCCACCTGCTCCACGGAAACAACTTGGGGGATTTTAAACCGGGGAAGGCATTCACGGCTGCAAAAGGGCAACAAGATACAATTACGGCAGATATAAAAGCGGGTTTACCGGAATTTTACCCCTGCGAATTTCAAAATGCAGATGAGGACCGGTAATCCGGCCGGTCTGGCCCACGCGGCCGATAATATCACCCTGTTTTACAAAGTCACCTTCCTTCACCAAGTTTACCTGGTTGTGTGCATAAACAGTGAAAAAATTCCCGGTGTGTTTAATCACAATTAAATTACCATATCCTTTGAGTTCATCTCCTGAATACACCACGCGTCCATCAGCAGCGGCCCTGATGGGAGTGCCTTCTGGTGCTGAAATATCTATTCCATCGTGGGGACGGCCATTACGCCTGCCAAATCCACTGGTAATGGTTCCCACGACGGGCCAGACAAATCTGCCCTTGCCTTTTGAAGGATGCTTTTGAATCTTTGAATTAGGAGACGAGGATGATGAGCGTGGCTGCGCCCTGGATAAGGAATACGTTTGTGAATGCTTGCTTTTCTCCGGGCTCGAAGCTGTTTCAGAGGTGTATGGCTTCACATCAAGCACGTGATCGGCACCCGGAATAAAAAGCACCTGGCCTTCTTTGATTTCTTCAGGATCATCAAGCCGGTTGGCAACAATAATATCTTCCATTTTTACCCCGTACGTTTTTGCAATACGGTAAAGGGTCTGCCCTTTTTTAACGGTATGGTATACCCCGTATGGTGTTCCACATGAATATAAGAATATAACCGCTGCTGCAACGAAAACTGCTTTCTTCATGTAAGCCAACTCCCTCGTTGGGAAATTTTAGCAGCTCGGGACATAACAGGTCACATTAAACTGTCTGTTCACAACGCAAACCTCTACTTTTTATGTTCACGTGATATCATGAAAACGTCATGATGTCCAAAAAGCAACTCGAGATGATACTTGCCCGGCTGGCTGTGTTTGAACGACCACGCCTTAAACTCGAACAATACAGTACAGACGCCGGTAACGCAGCGTTTCTTGTTCATCACGCGGCTGTGTGCGGCGATGTAAAGGATAAGATAATAGTTGATCTCGGCGCGGGCACAGGCATTCTCGCTCTGGGAACACTATTCTACTCTCCGGCGGAGGTTCATCTGGTTGACACAGACCGGGAAGCCCTGGACATTGCCCGGGAAAATCTGAAACAGCTTCAACAAGAATTCAGCCTTCCACATCAAAATGTGTTTTTTCACTGCGTGGACGTCCAGAAGTTCTACCGCAAGGGACATACGGTAATCATGAATCCACCTTTTGGAAAATTTCGAAAAGGAATAGACCGCCTGTTTCTTTCAAAAGCATTCTCAATTTCCGATGTAATCCATACCTTTACAAACACAGGAAGCCAGCCCTTTGTAGAGGCATTTGCTCGAGAACACGGATTCTGCATCACTCATCATCAAGATCGTGAAATGATGTTACCTCACTCGTTTAAGCACCACAGTCGCAGACTCTTCCGGCAAAAAGTTGACTATTACCGGCTTGAAAAAGTCATGAAAAAAGCATCATCTTAACCGCCACAGCACAAAAACCACCACTATCACCATTGAAGCACCTATTACTACCTTTTCAAAGTTCTTTTCCACGAATTCACCTGCCTTTTCACCCCATATAGAAAAGGGCGTGGCCAGCAGAAAGTATCGTGAACCACGGCCCGTAAGGGATGCAGCAAGGAAAAGAAACACGTCCATTTTCACTGCTCCTGATGCAATGGTAAAAACCTTATATGGCAAAGGAGTAAAGGCCGCCAGAAACACAATATAAACACCGTGAGTGGAATACAGAGACTGAAAACGGGAAAACTCTTCGTGCAGGTGAAAAAAATCTATCACCCGGATTCCCACCGTGCCCATGAAATAATGCCCGATGATATACCCTAAGAAAGCACCTGACACCGATGCCATCGTGGTAATTCCAGCAAAAAAGAAAGCGCGCCTTGGGCGTGCCAGACACATGGGCAGAAGAAGCACCTCGGGAGGAATCGGGAAAAACGAAGCTTCGGCAAAGGCCACTGCCGCCAGCGTCACCGGGCTTGCCCGGCGCCCCAGGAAATCAACTGTCCAGTAATAAACTTTTCTCAGAAACAAAAAAGGCTTCAATTTTTACTGGCTCCACCCATGCTTTCCTATAAGTTTCACAAACACGCACCCCCCAAGGTTCTGTATAAACACCTGGCCTTCCCGTTTCTCAACAAGCAGAAGGTCCTGTCCCATACGATCACCTACCGGAATAACCAGCCTGCCCCCATCGGCAAGCTGGTTAACGAGCGGTTGAGGGATTTCAGGAGCACCCGCTGTCACAATAATTCCGTCAAATGGAGCCGCCTCTGGCCAGCCCAGCGTGCCGTCTCCTACTCTTATGTAAAACCTGGAATAACCCAGAGCCTCCAGCTGTTTCTTCGCCTTTTCCGCAAGCTCCTGGACACGTTCAATGGAATACACCTCAGCACCTGCCTCCAGCAACACGGCGGTCTGATACCCCGACCCCGTACCAATTTCCAGCACCTTCATTCCAGTGCGTGGCGCCAGAGCTTCTGTCATGAACGCAACCATGTATGGCTGGGATATGGTCTGTCCGTGACCTATTGGGAGCGGGTGGTCATCGTAAGCCTGTGAACGCACGGACTCCGGCACAAACAAGTGGCGGGGAACATTTCTCATTGCTTTGAGCACAACAGGATTTGTTACACCACGATTTCTTATCTGAGTCTCCACCATTTGATGGCGCAATCGTGCGTAATACTTCTCTTTATCAGAATTTTTCGAGCTCATTTTTCCAGTCCTCAAGTATCCGGAGTGATTCGCGGTGGGTAAGATCCAGGTGGAGTGGAGTTACTGAAATATATCTCCTCAAAACCATTACGATATCTGAGTTTTCTATGTACTCAAACCCGAGTTCATCTCCCCCTATCCAGTAATATTTTCTGCCACGTGGGTCAACTTTTTCCACAATGGCTTCACCATACTTACGCCGCCCCTGGACTGTAAACGCTACACCTTTTATTTCTGAGACGCTACTTACGGGAGGGACATTCACATTGAGAAATACTCCCTCAGATGGCATACCATGTCTGAAGACAATTTCAGCAAGGCGCCTGGCGAACTGCCCGGCAGGGGTATAATTCAGGTTTTCCCTTCCCGCAAGGGATATGGAAAAAGCAGGAATGCCAAGAAGTGTTGCTTCCATTGCCGCGGAGACAGTACCACTGTACGTCACATCATCTCCAAGGTTGCCTCCCCTGTTGATACCAGAAGCAACAAGATCGGGACGAAATTTCAGGAGTCCATTCACCGCGATATTCACACAATCAGCAGGCGTTCCATCCACGGCAAATGTTCTTTCATCCACTTCTGTCACGCGTAAAGGCCGATGTAAAGTTATTGCGTGAGACGAGGCGGACTGCTCCCTGTCAGGAGCCACGATCCAGACTTCGCCCAGCTCTTCGAGCGATTCAGCGAGGCAGCGTAATCCTTCTGCATAAATACCATCGTCATTGGTTACCAGTATCCGCCTCATCGGATGAACAGCTCCTGAAGTTTTCCGTGAAAATTCATGCATATAAAAAAATGGTCGGGGTGAGCCGACTTGAACGGCCGACCTCTCGCACCCTAAGCGAGTGCGCTAACCCCTGCGCCACACCCCGACGCGGAAATTATTATAACAAACCCATCGCTTTTGGTTAATAGCTCCTCAACTGTTGTACCGATTACTGCCCGCAGAATGCTTACACAAAGCTTAATGCGAAATCTGAGCTTCAAGAGAGTCTATATTTTTTTCCACAACCCTCACCAGCTGCTCCAGCTTCTCCCGCACTTTTTTAAGGCGACCAGCAAGCGTTTGTCGCGAGTGTTTTTCACTTCCACCCCATTTCTCTTCCAGTTTCTTTCTGGCACCTTTAATTGTGAAATTTTCCTCATAAAGGAGCTTTTTAATTTCCATTACAAGTTCCAGATCCTTCTTTTTGTAAAGTCGCCGGTTGGCCCGATCCTTTATCGGACGAAGCATGGGAAATTCAGTCTCCCAGTATCTGAGCACGTGAGCCTTTATTCCCGTAATGCGGGAGACCTCGCTGATGTTGTAGTACAGTTTATCTTTGGGAAACGCTTTCATTGAGTCGTTTTTTAAGAAGCGGACTTGTCCTGAAAACAAGGACGCGACGCTCAGAAATGGTCATGCTTTCATTTGTTTGAGGATTGCGTCCTCTGCGAGGTTTCTTGTGGCGCACTTCGAAAATGCCGAAACCTGATAGTTTCAATCTTCCTTCTTTTACAAGCACTTCTTTCATCGTTTCGAACACCAGATCCACAAGTTCCTGGCACTCTTTTTTGGAGAATCCGATTTTTTCATTAAGAATTTTAACCAGTTCTGCCTTCGTCATCCCGTCCTCCTTATCTCAAAGAGGCATTAAATTCCTTTTGAGCCATTTTAATAATAGACTCAAAAATACTCGAAATTTCTTCGGAACTCAAGGTTTTTTTCAGGCTTCTGAACCAAATCTGAAAGGTCACGCTCATGCGTCCTTGAGGGATGGCACCACCCCTGTATATGTCATAAAGCCACACTTTCCATATATAAGGCGAAACCTCATATATCCGCCTGATCATTGCTTCCACGTTTTCGCTCTCGTCAATTACAAAAGAAAGATCGCGGATCGCAGGTGGAAAACGAGGCACCTCTCTTGCTGCGTAGTGGCGTGCCTCTACAAGAGTAAGTACCTGTTCCATATCTATTTCAGCCACAACTACTCCAGACTCAAGCTCAAGCGAACTTGCAAATTGAGGATGTAGCTCTCCAAATACAGCCACAGGCCTGCCTTCCTCTGTTTCCATCCGTGCACTTTTGGCTGGATGAAAAAGATTCCCGTGCTGAAGCCTGGTATTTGTTCGCAGGGTTGAGGGAATAACACCAACGCTCATGAGCACGCTCTCCACAACACCCTTCACAGTAAAGAAATCAACCTCATGCACCTCATCTGTCCAGGAAATGCCAGGATACCGACCCGAGAGAATCAATCCCAGGTGTTCACGTTCTTGGAATACTGAACCATCACTGTAAAAAACGCGACCAATCTCGAATAATGCAACATTGCGTCGCAAGTTACGATGATTTTTTGAAAGGGCTCTTACAAGACCCGAGATAAGATTCATTCTCAAACATGGCTCCTCTTTAGAAAGCGGATTTTCCAGAGTCACTGGAAATGAAATGCCATCTTCATTGAAAAAGTAAAAATTTTCTCCTGGATTTTTGGAAGTAAAAATGTACGTCATGGTTTCAAAAAAACCGAGACTCGCAAAATGCTGTTTAACACGCCTGAAGCAGGTAATACGTGAAGGAAGGCGAAAAGCACCAATTTGAACAGGGCTGAGTGCTTCTGGAACAGCATCGTATCCTCTAATTCGCAAAAGTTCCTCAACCACATCCGAGTCCATCTGGACGTCATGCCTGTATGACGGAGGTGAGACCTTAATCGCTTCCTCCTGGACTTCCACCTGGAAATTTAATCGTTTGAGAATATCTTCCATCTCTTCGAGGGAGAATTTCACACCCGTTGAGCGCTGGACAAAATCTCTTGAAACAAGAATCGTCGGACGCTCAATGGGGTTTGGGAAATTATCCAATGGACGAGCGGCTTTTCCTCCACAAATTCTTTCCATCAGATGCGCGGCGCGCCTCAACCCTTTCTCCACTCCAGCAAGATCCACCTTTCTCTCGAACCGAAAAGACGATTCAGAAGATATACGATATCGACGGGACGTACGCCTGACAGACGAGGGCTCGAACCACGCGCTCTCGAGAAAAATCTGGACGGTCCCCTCATCCACAGCCGAGGCCTCACCACCCATCACACCTGCAAGTGCTACCGGCCCTTTTTCGTCAGCAATAACGAGATCTTCCTCGGTCAGCTCCAGATGTGAACCGTCAAGCAAAAGGAGTTTCTCACCGGGTCTGGCAAAGCGCACATGAATATCACCTTCCAGCCTTGTCAGATCAAATGCGTGCAAAGGTTGACCCAGTTCCATGAGCACATAGTTGGTAATATCCACTGTATTGAGAATAGGCCTGAGCCCCATCTTTATTAATCGAGCCTTCATCCACGCAGGTGACTCTCCGCACTTAATATCAGTAATAATCAGGCCCATGTATCTGCGACAGTAAAACCCGTTATCAATATGTACATCCTTGTGAATTTCTACAGGATGTTCTGTAAAGGAAATATCGGGTTCTTTAAAATCGCGTCCTATAACAGCCGCTATCTCCCGGGCCATGCCCAGATGACTGAGCACATCACCACGGTTGGGAGTTACTGCAATCTCGAAAAGCGTGTCTTTAAACTCAAGTGCTTCCACCATATCAGACCCGTCAGGAGTACCGTCATTAAGCCTCATAACCCCGGGAGACTTTTCCTCAAGCCCCAGTTCTTCAGGAGAACACAACATGCCCTCTGATAAAACATCGCGGATCTTGCGGGCCTCTATTGCTGCTCCACCTTTGATGCGTGCACCAGGAGGTGCAAACGGGCAGACATCGCCCTCTGATACGGAAAGGTCACCACAAATAATTTCGTATTCTTTTGGTCCAGCCTTTACTTTGAGCACGTGTAGCTTATCCGCCTGCGGATGGGGCGCTACTGAAAGCACCTTTGCCGCGATTACGCCTTCTATACCATCTCCCAGCACTTCATAACCCTCTACCTCAAAGCCTGCCATGGTCAAAGCGCGTGCCAGTTCTTCATCCTCCATGTCAGAAATATCCACGAAATCACATATCCAGCGGCGGCTGATCTTCATCGAAACTGTTCCAGAAAGTCAAGATTTCCTTCGTAAAATAACCGAATATCAGAAATGGAATACTTCAGCATGGTAAGACGTTCCACACCCACACCAAAGGCAAAGCCGGAAAATTTCTCGGGATCAAGATGCACATTTTTCAACACTTCTGGATGAATCATGCCGCAACCCATCACCTCAATCCAGCCTTCTCCGCATATACGGCAACCTTCGCCACCGCAAAAAACGCATCCAATATCTACTTCTGCACTGGGTTCAGTGAAAGGGAAGTAACTTGGCCTGAATCGTACGGGAATATCCAGGAGAAAGAATGTTCTGAGAAACTCGGATATCACCCCTTTTAAATGCGCAAAGGAGATGTCCACATCCACAGCAAAACCCTCTACCTGATGAAACATGGGGCTGTGTGACACATCGAAATCCCGGCGGTACACCCGACCGGGAGCTATTACCTTCAGAGGCGGCGTTTTTACCTCCATTACGCGTATCTGAACAGGAGAAGTATGCGTCCGCAAGAGAAACCTGCCCCCTTCAATGTAAAATGTGTCCTGCATATCTCTCGCGGGATGGTCCTTGGGGATATTGAGGCCTTCAAAATTGTGATAGTCATCTTCAATTTCCGGGCCTTCCTCCACTTCAAACCCCATGGAAAGGAAAATATCTATTATCTCGTCCATTACCCTGGAGATGGGATGTACCGCACCCACAGGAAAGGGTCTTCCAGGAAGGTGAACATTGACCTTTTCTTCCAGGAGTTTACGTTGAACCTTTTCTTCTTGAAGCTCCCGAAGCCTTCGCGTAATTCCGTTCGTAACCTTTTCTTTGAGTTGATTAACTGCCCTACCGTAATCTTTTCTTTTAGCAGGATCTATCTGTGGTATGGCTTTGAGAAGCCCTGTAACAAGGCCTTCCTTGCGACCCAAATACTTAACTTTCAGACGTTCAAGCTCACTTTCGTGCGATGCATTCTTTATATCGTGCTCAAACTCTTCCTCAATGCGTTTGATGGCCTCGTATTCATCCACCTCAAAGCTCCCCTGTTCAGGCCTGCGAACGAGCCAGCTCTACCACCTGTTTGAATCCCTCCGGGTCGTAAACAGCCATCTGGGCAAGAGTTTTTCTGTTAAGTTCAACGCCAGCTTTTTTAAGAGCGCCCATAAACTGGCTGTAGGTGAGGCCGTACTCCCTTACCGCCGCGTTAATCCGGATAATCCACAGCCTGCGAAAATCGCGTTTTCGCAGCTTTCTACCAACATACGCGTATTGCATGGAGCGTTCCACCTGCTCTTTAGCCCGCCTGAAAACATTTTTCTTCTGGCCATAGTAGCCTTTCGCCATTTTTATGATTTTTTTATGTCTGCGTCGTGTCTTAAAACCACCTTTTGCTCTCGGCATGGTAATTTACCTCCAACAAATGTGTTTTTATCCCGAATACGGAAGAGCGGACCGAATTTTGGGGTCCCAGCTTCCGTTGACAGGTTTCCACTTACTCAAGCGTTTTTTGCGCTTCCTGCGCTTCTTTGTAAGAATGTGACTTTTACCCGATTGCATCCGCATAAACCTGCCACTGCCTGTTACTTTGATGCGTTTTTTCACTGCACGGCGTGTCTTGAGCTTGGGCATGTTCAACCTCCCTTTTTGGTAGGCGAAAGAACAAAAGTAATCGTTCGCCCTTCAAATGAAGGTTCTTTCTCTACACGAGCAAGGTCTCGAACCTCCTCTATTACTCTGTCAATCACCCTGTTTGCCATCTCTTTGTGTGCCAGTTCACGCCCCCTGAAGAATATGGTTACCTTTACCTTGTCGCCATCGGAGAGAAACTTTCTAATATGTTTGATTTTAAATTGCAAGTCATGTTCATCAGTTTTGGGCCTGAATTTCATCTCCTTAACAAGAACTCTGTGCTGTCTTTTCTTAGCCTCCTTCAGCTTCTTTTTCATTTCGTACTTAAACTTCCCGTAGTCCATAATTTTACACACTGGTGGGTTGGCCATTGGTGCCACCTCCACCAGATCAAGACCGTAATCATCAGCCATTTTAAGAGCCTCTGTTAGTGGCATGATACCCAGCTGTTTTCCCTCCGGATTCACAACCCTCACCTCTTTCGCCCTGATCTCCTCATTGATGCGATATTCTTTGAGTTCCATTATTTATTGCTCCTGTGGTGTGATAATCTCGGGAATTTTCGCTTCCTTCAGTACCTTTTCTTTAAATTCGGCATAACTCTGTGTCTCCACACCTTTACCTCCTTTTTTTCTTACTGCAACGGTTCCGCTTTCCACCTCGCGGGGACCAATTACAATGACATAAGGAATCTTCTGGGTCTCTGCTTCCCTGACTCTGTATGAAAGCGTCTCATTGCGTGCATCAAGATGGACACGCAGTCCTGCGGCTTTGAGGTCGTTTGTAATCTCCTGTGCTCTTGGTACAACGTCATCTTTAAGCGGAATGGTTCGCACCTGTTCAGGCGCGAGCCATACAGGGAAATTTCCTGCGTAGTGTTCCACCAGTATTCCAAAAAAACGCTCCAGTGATCCGAACAGCGCCCTGTGAATCATGATGGGGCGTTTCATGGTATTGTCAGGAGCAGCATAGTGAAGGTCAAACCGCTCCGGCAGGTTAAAGTCCACCTGAATGGTAGTGGTCTGCCAGGCACGTCCTATTGCATCCTTTACCTTCACGTCTATCTTGGGCCCGTAAAATACTCCCTCACCAGGGTCAACTGAATACTTGAACCCTGCGTTCTCGAGGGCAGCAGCGAGAATTTTTTCTGCGAGGTCCCAGCTTTCCGGAGAACCAACAAACTTTGAGGGGCGTGTCGAAAGATATACTTCGAATTCCTGAAATCCAAAAACATTCATAAACCCCTTCATAAGAAAGAGAATGTCCCGAATCTCCTTTTCCAGCTGGTCTTCGGTAAGAAACACGTGGGCATCATCCTGGGTAAACCCCCTTACCCTGAGAAGTCCATGAAGTACGCCAGAACGTTCGAATCTGTAAACCGTGCCAAGCTCTGCAAATCTGAGCGGAAGGTCACGGTAAGATCGTACACGTGAACGATAAATAAGAATGTGAAATGGACAGTTCATAGGCTTGAGCTGATACGTTACTTCACCCATTTCCATGGGAGAAAACATGTTCTCACGGTAATAATCCAGATGGCCGCTGGTGGCCCAGAGGTCAATCCGTGCAATGTGAGGAGTATAGATAAGGTGATATCCTCTTTTAATGTGTTCTTCTTTCCACAAATCTTCGATAATTTTTCTGACCACAGAACCTCGTGGATGCCAGAATACAAGACCCGCACCTGCCTCGTCCTGAATGGAAAAAAGGTCCAGTTCTCTCCCGAGCACCCGATGGTCACGTCGTTTCGCCTCTTCCAGAAAATCCAGGTATTTTTTTAAGTCCTCATGTGTTGAAAAGGCCGTGCCGTAAATACGCTGTAGCATATCCCTCTTTTCATCACCGCGCCAGTAGGCACCTGAAGAAGAAAGAAGCTTGAAAGCCTTGATAAATCCTGTAGATGGAACATGTGGACCACGACACAGGTCCACAAAACCATTATGTTTGTAAATGGAAACCTCTGCATCTTCCAGTTCCCGGATAATTTCCACCTTGAACCGTTCTCCCCGCTCTTCAAAGAATCGTATGGCTTCCTCTTTTTTCATCGTCTGTCGTTCAAATGAATAGTCCGCCTTTACAATTTCATGCATTCGCTTCTCGATCTTTTCCAGATCTTCCGGTGAAAAAGGGCGGGCTACCAGAAAATCGTAATAGAAGCCCTCTTCTGTAGCGGGTCCGATACCCAACCGTGCATCAGGATAAAGCTCTTGAACGGCCTGAGCAAGCACATGAGAGGCGCTGTGGCGCATAATACGGAGTCCGTCAGGAGACGAAATCGTCACAAATTCCACTTCGCACGGACCGGTTATCAAATGAAACAAATCCACCAGCTCTTTTGAATCCACTCGTGCACCAACAATGGGTTCGTTTTCTTTCAGCTGGGCTACCACCATTTGAAGGAGTTCTCTCACCGTAACAGGACGTGAGAGAGCTATTTCCTGAGAGCTTTCTTTCAGTTTAACTGTGAAATGATGTGAATTCATTCAGGCAGACTTATCATTGAGAATTAAAATTGGTGGGTAAAAAATCGGAAATTTTTTGTGGTGTACCAGAACAGTGATTTTCGACGTGCGTTCTCACCCGCATACACCATAAACCCGTTTAAAAACGTACATAGGCACGGGCGGGTTCGAACCGCCGACCTCTGCCGTGTGAGAGCAGCGCTCTCCCCCTGAGCTACGTGCCTATATAAATTCATCTTCATGGTGAAAATATATTATTGAATGCGCTCTTTCTTATGTCAAGAAAGAGAAAATGCACTGAATTCAGTGCCCACGTGAAATGCGAGCACATTTTACACACCACTGTGATTCGTGGGCATTAATCACAACCCGCTTACACAAAAGGTATTGCAGTAACAGTTGCTTCAAAAGCCTTGCCGCGCACAATGATTTCGACAGTTGAGCCTTCCTCAACTTCAGCCGGTATAAATGCAAGGGCAATTCCTTTTTTCAGAACAGGAGAATATCCGCCGCTTGTTACAATTCCGTCTCCCCTGGGGGTCTTCACCGTGTAACCTTCACGCGGCACGCCCCTATCCTTCATTGCAAGTCCTCTGATCCGGTAGCTTGTCCCTTCGGCAAGATGCTGCATTATAATATCCTTTCCTACAAAGTTTTTGTTTGTATCCACGAACCTCTCCAAGGAGCACTCCACGGGGGAGCGTTCCTCCGTAAGCTCATGGCCGTAAAGAGGGAATCCCTTCTCCAATCGCAAAGTATCTCTCGCTCCCAATCCACAGGGTACCAGCTCCCATTTCTTTCCGGCATTCATCAATTCATTCCACAAATCCGTGGCAACAGATGCATCCACAAAAATTTCAAAACCATCTTCTCCGGTATAACCGGTACGCGCGATCATAACGTCTGTTCCTTTATAGGAGACTCTTGTAAACCACCATCTTTTCACCTTGCCGACATTGTTATTCACAACAGATGAAACGATTTCCCATGCATTTGGCCCCTGCACAGAAATAATACATATCCGATCACGCAGAAACTCGAGTTTGTCACCGGGTCTCAGATGTTCACTGAAATAATCCTTTATCTTGTAAGCATTTGAGGCATTAACAACGCAGAAAAACGTATCCACTGACTCACGATACACAATAATATCATCCCTGACTCCACCACTTTCATTCATTACCAAAGTGTACCGCGCCCTGCCACATTCCACATCTACGTTGTTCGATGTAAGAAACTGAAGCATCGCAAGCACACCCGGGCCTTTCAATTTCATGGGAGCCATGTGGGAAACATCAAAAATTCCTGCGCTCTTCCTCACAGCAAGGTGTTCTTCGATTACTGAAGAATACTGAACGGGCATTTCATACCCGGCAAAAGGTACAAACCTGGCACCCAATTCACAGTGCTTTTCGTAAAGAGGTGTTTTCAAAACTTCCTGAGACATTGTAAATACCTCCTGGCCGCGTCCACCGCCTCACTGTAGCGTCCTTTAATAATCACACCGTGAAACCTTTTTATAATCTCAGGCAGTGTATCTAAATCAAATAACCTTTTCGCTTCAATTTCAAGAAATACAGGTGAGACATGTGATGCGTGATGGGATTCACCGGTTGTAACAGTAAAATTCCAGGGATGTGCTTCAGCGACATTTATACTTCTTACACCTACAACCACATCTTTCTGCGAAAAGGCCAGCTCAGATAACCCCTGGGCCTCAGCATCGAGAAGAAAAACTCTTACACCTGAATATAAAAGCGAATTAATAATGCGTTCTACACGCTCTTCGCTTCCAAGCTCAAGGATTACAGGCACTCCCTCCCATGCAAGAAGAATTGCACATATTTCAGGAAGCAGCGCATTCCTTCCACCATCAGCGACAAGCACCGGGCCGTAATGCCTTGCCCATTCCGTTGCGCGCATAATCCACTGATAGAATTCCGCTTGAAGCGGGGTTACGAGACGCCAGATACACACTCCTTTTTTGTAAATGAAATCCGTAAAAAAGTGGTGCCTCACGCCCGGGTCTGAATATACGCCGCCTGAAGGGTATTCTTCAACAACATGGCTACCGTCATGGGACCAACACCACCTGGCACGGGAGTAATGTATGAGGCTTTCTCTTTCACTTCCTCAAACTCAACATCCCCTGTGAGTTTCCCGTCTTCCCTTCTGTTCATGCCCACATCTATCACACATGCACCTGGTTTAACCCAATCACCCCTGACAAGTCCCGCTCTGCCTGCAGCAGCAATAACAATATCTGCCTCGGCAGCAATTTCACTTATATTGGGAGTTTTGGAATGGCACACCGTTACAGTGGCGTCGTGCTTGATAAGCAACAGAGCCATGGGACGCCCAACAATAATACTTCTGCCAATCACGACAGCTCTTTTGCCGCGCACCCCGACCTTATATTCCTCAAACATCCGCATAATCCCAAGCGGAGTACACGGCACAAAACGCGGTGTTCCTATTGAAAGCAATCCTATGTTTTCCGGATGAAAGCCATCAACATCTTTAAGCGGATTTATCATGTTAATGAACTTGTGAGAATCCAGATGTTCCGGCAAAGGAAGCTGGAGCAAAATGCCGTGTACATTTTCGTCATTGTTGAGTTCTTGTATCAGTGACTCCAGTTCTTCCGACGAAATCGAAGACGACAAACGATGAATTGTGGACTGGATTCCGACCTCTTCGCACGAGCGTTTTTTATTTCTCACGTAGAGCTGAGAGGCAGGGTCATCACCCACAAGAATTACATTTAGTGCAGG
Organism: bacterium; assembly: GCA_024275095.1. GTDB lineage: Bacteria > JAJRZV01 > JAJRZV01 > JAJRZV01 > JAJRZV01 > JAJRZV01. Next base: position 22,733 of record JAJRZV010000102.1, read on the forward strand.
TGCATACCCATGGCGCTGCGTAAATTCTTCCACTTCACGCTTTACCTCTGCCCTCACGCGAGAAGCTAAACTTTTCCCGTCTATGATTGTAGCCATCACTCAGCGTGTATATGGACGAATTCGGGCCACTGATTATCCGTTCTTTCTCTTTCTACCGCGACGTTTTTTCCTTTCCACCGGACCGAAGATGCGGTTCACCATGATTTCCGGATCAATCATCTCACCACAGTTGAGGCAGTGCCAGCCTGCGAAGATGTCCGTCATCTCCTGGTACCGCTCCCACATCATCTTTCCACCACACTTTGGGCACTTCATTTCAGATCCCCCCTGTTCTTAATAATGTATCACTCAATACGCTTAACTCATTTTTTTGTTTCACCGGCCGCTCCCTTGGTAGACTTTTCTGCTGAATTTTGCACACTTTTTGAGCCCTCACCACCAGATTTTTCACTTTTAGAAGAATAACCATCTGCATACCATCCTCCGCCTTTAAGCACAAAATGAGTCATAGAAATGAGTTTTTTAATGGACCTGCTCCCACACCGGGGGCATGTGTGTAAAGGTTCTTCTGTAATTCTCTGTTCCACCTCCATTACCTGGTTACATCCACTGCAGTAATATTCGTACACCGGCATGATTTCACCCCCTTCTGTGAGGATGTCCGCCCAAATATTAGTCACCTCAACCATCTTCGGCAACCCTAACCTTTCTTAATCCTAATCTTTTTCACTTTAGCAGTAACACCGGAAATAATCTCCACGCACGAGAGGGACACATCAAAATATTCAGCTAATATACCTCTCACCTCCCGATTTGCTTTTCCTTTTTCCGGTGGTGAACTAACCTTAACAATGTAATCCTTATCTCCCATCTTCTTTACCTCTCTTTTTCTGGCCCTGGGAATAACTTTAACGTTTATAATAAACGAGTCCTTTTCGTCCTCTTTCAGGATTCCTCCCCTTTTCGGCTGATGAATTCAATTCTTTCCTCTATATTTGTACCCTCTGGTTCCTCATCAACTTCGAGTAGTTTCAGATGCGTCGTGAGAATGGATTTCAATTCCTGTACAAGCTTTATCTTCTGCCTTCGCAGTTCCTTGATTTCATCGAAAATTTCAATAGACCGAAGCTGAGCCGTGTTCACAATCTCCTGAGCCTTCATCTTCGCCTCAGCGAGAATGATCTCGGCCTCCTTTCTGGCATTCTGTTCAATTTCCTCCCGCACTTTCTGGACTGTAATCATGGTGTCCTTCAATATTTCTTCTTTCTCCTTCAATGATGCGAGTTCTGCGCTTACCCTCTGGAGTTCTTCTTTCAGCTGGTGGTTCTCTCTAATTGCAGCTTCATATTCGTTACGCACGAGTTCGAGAAATGCATCAACCTCACCAGGGTCATAACCCCAGAATCTTTTCCTGAACACATGATGTAAAATATCGAGCGGTGTCAACTTCATAACATATAAAATTTAATAAAAATGAAAATTCATGTCAAGAAGAAAAAGAATTCAAGAAATAACAACCTGCTAAACTCAGAAGTTTATCTGTTTTTTTAGAATCCCATATTAAATTTAATTCCTCCCAGAAGGTTAAAAAATGTCATATCCGCCTCTCCGCGCCATGTATGAACTACCATTTCACCAGTAAGAGCCACTGTACGGGTCAGCCAGTAGTCAACACCACCTGAAAAAATCCAGTCGAAGCTCAGGCCTGTACCTGTTGCACACTGTGTAATTCCCCACCCAACGTCAACACATACCCTCTGTATCCCCAGAGCGAGGCCAAAACCTGTCCTCAAAAACATGCTCAGGTTTCTTATGTTCTTGGGTACCACTGCATATTTGACATTAAGAATGTCAATGTTTAAAGCCCATATCCCTCCCTCGTACCATCCAGACGAAAAGTTGAAACCCAGGGCGAGATTTTTCAGGATGAAATATTCCGGGTATACATTAGAAAACATAAATCCTGCTGGCATGAGAAATCCAGGACCTACAGAAAAGCCAATCTGTAACTCCCGATTGAGCCTGGGCGCATTATCAGCATGGGCAAACGGGGTGGCAACTGTCCCGCCAAGTAATGCTGCTGCAATCCCAATCGTTATTCCCATTTTTTTCAAATCCACCATTACAACCTCCCTTCGATTAATTGTGATAATTCATTCTATGTTAACAAAGTTGTACTTTCATTAAAAATCAGGAGTCCAGCCGGGTTATGGTGTAATTGTAAACGGTCTCCCTCTTAAATTTTTATGAAAATTTCTTGATTTTAATCCTCAGTAGCATATATCCTTTGCGCCCAAAAGGAGGGATAACGTGGCTTATGCACACACAGATGATGGTGTAAAACTCTACTATGAAAAACATGGCAGAGGTGAGCCGACAATTGTATGCTGCAATGGCATAGGCGTTTCTACATTCTTTTGGAAATACATTATTCAGCATTTCTCTCGTCAGGGTTCTGTCATCGTGTGGGATTACCGAGGTCACGGGCGCTCTTCATATCCACCAGACCTGAACAATCTCACCATGGAGCGAAATGCTCGAGACGTGGCCGCCGTAATGGATGCAGCCGGGGTGAAAAAGGCTGTGCTTATAGGGCACAGCATGGGCACTCAGGTAATTTATGAATTTTACCGGCTTTTCCCTCAGCGAACCCTTGCCCTTGTCCCGGTTCTTGGTACCTATAAACATCCAGCCGACACTTTCTTCAACACATCGCTCTCAAAATATGTACTGTTTTTCGTTGCAGACTTTGCAGAAAAACACCCCAGAATCACACGAAAGGTCTGGGATTTTATGTTCACTCCGTGGCTGGGGTTTCATGCAGCACGTCTTTTCATTATTCATCCCACACTTTGTTCTTTTGAAGACATGAAGCCCTATTTTTACCATCTTCGAGAACTTAAAATGGAAGTATTCTTCAATATGGCTCGAAAAATGCAGGAACACAGTGCAGAAAAGGTGTTGCCGAAAATAAAAGTGCCCACTCTCATCATAGGAGGAGAAAAAGATGTGTTCACGCCCTCCTATCTTTCTTATGAAATGAACCGCCTTATCCCCAATTCCCGACTTCTCATGATAAAACAGGGAAGTCACGCGGCACTGGTGGAGCAACCAGACCTTATTAACTGCGAGCTTGATCGTTTTCTAAGAGAAAACGGTATCCTCCCGCCGCTTGGAAAAAAAGCAAGACCTGTAAGAAAAAAGAAGACGCAAAAGAAACCCTCATGATCGCGCTCATTACTTTTTAGTCCGCGCACATTGATTAACAATGAACTTTTTAAAAAAAATCTTGAGTCGCCGGAGAAAGAAACGCCTGCTTGTTATCGGTCTCGACGGTGTGCCCCCGGAGATGGCGTATGATGACCCGGGTCTTCACCTTCCACACCTGAGAAATCTCTTCGCATCAAGTGCAACCTATCGCATGAAGACCATCATACCACCCATTACAGTACCTGCGTGGGCATGTATGGTTACAGGAAAAACGCCCGGTGAACTTGGTATATACGGGTTCCGTAACCGGCGTGCCGGTGCCTACCAGCTCGACATTGTTACATCACTGGATATTCACCACTCCGCAATATGGGATGTTCTGGGCCGAAAAGGTAAAAACGTGTGCGTTATCGGTGTGCCCCCATCCTATCCACCACGCCCTGTCAATGGAATCATGCTCGGATGCTTTCTCACTCCTGATTCAGACAGCCCATATGCCTACCCTCCAGAGATAAAATCTGAAATCGAAGCGAACGTAGGACCTTTTCAGTTTGACGTAAGAAAATTTCGAACCGATGATAAAGAAAATCTGCTTCAACAAATTTATGATTTAACAGAATACAGGTTCCGTCTCTACCGGTATTTCATCAGACGCAGTGAGTGGGATTTCCTGATGTTCGTCGATATGGGACCTGACCGCATGCACCACGGATTCTGGAAATTTTACGACCCGCATCACATCCGTTATCAAAAAGACCATCCGCTTAACTCTGCAATGCACAGGTACTACGCTGAACTGGACAAAAAAATAGGTGAACTTCTCGAAGATGTGGACGATACCACCACAGTGGTCGTCGTATCTGACCACGGCGCGAAACGCATGGACGGTGGCATTTGTATCAACGAATGGCTCATGAAACACGGCTATCTTCACCTCACGCGTGCGCCGGATGGCATAGAACGAGTGGATGATATCGGGATTGACTGGTCACGAACAATTGCCTGGGGAGAGGGAGGATATTATGGACGCATATTCCTCAATATCAAAGGACGTGAAAAAAACGGCGTCCTCAGTCCCAAGGATGCCGAAAAGGTGAAACGTGAAATTATCGAAGGACTGGAAGAGCTCGGCGACGAGAATGGTCAACCGATAGGAACAAAAGTGTACAAACCCGAGGATATCTATCCTGAAGCTGCAGGTACTCCTCCCGACCTCATCGCAATCTTCGGGGATCTGCACTGGCGTTCCATTGGAAGTGTAGGGTATGGTTCATTCTGGACCCGCGAAAACGATACCGGACCTGATGATGCCAACCATTCATGGCATGGAATTTTCAGCGTCACCGCTGACACCAGCAATCGAGGAGATGCAGGAGAAATATCCATCCTGGATATACACAAGATATTACTTTCTCATCTGGAATAAAGGAGGGAACGATGGCTCACAAAGGTTTTACCGTCTGGTTTACAGGGCTTCCCTGTTCCGGTAAAAGCACCCTTGCCCGGCTTCTGGAAAAAGAACTTCGAGCACGAGGTAAATACGTGGAGGTGCTGGACGGAGACGAAGTGCGGCAGAGACTCTCCAGGGGACTGGGGTTCTCAAAAGAAGACCGTGATGAAAATATCCGGCGTATTTCTTACGTGTGCAAGCTTCTCAGCCGCAACGGCGTGGTTGCCATTGCCGCCGCTATTTCTCCTTACAAAGCTGTCCGGGAAGAGGCACGTGCTGAAATCGAGAACTTTGTAGAGGTTTACGTAAAGTGTCCGGTGGAAGTATGTGCTGAAAGAGACGTGAAAGGGCTGTACAAGAAAGCACTTCGAGGTGAAATAAAAAATTTCACCGGAGTTTCAGATCCCTATGAACCACCAGACAATCCAGAAGTAATTGTTGAAACAGACAAGGAAACAACAGAGGAAAGCGTCAACAAGATCCTTTCTAAATTGAAAGAGATGGGGCTTTTATAATCCACAACAACTGGCGATTTCTTCGTCAGCGCTGCTAGTAATGATGATTTTGCTTGAGAAAAACACATTCTGTTGTAATATTTTTGAGTAGCGTTCATAGAAAAATGAAGGAAAGAAGGAAAACAATGTGGTTGATACGGTGGGTATGTATGATTGTGGCGTGTGTCTTCTTTCCGACAGGCACTTCTTCAGCTGGTGAAAAGATTCTCATCAAATTAGCGGGTCTTGCACCTGAGGGGTCCGTGTACATGGATGTTGCGCATCAATTTGAAAAAGCAGTGGAAAAGCGCACAGGCGGGCGTGTGGACATCCGATGGTACAGCGGCGGAGTACTTGGAGATGAAAAGGACCTCATAAGGCTTATCAAAATCGGGCAGATTCACGGAGCAGCGATTACAGGCATGGGAGCTGGTTACATTGACATGTCCCTGAGAGCGCTTGAAATCCCCTTTCTGGTGAGAAGTTACCAGGAAGCAGATTCTCTCCTGCAAAAACTTTTACCCATCATACGCAAGCGTGCAGAAAAGCGGGGTTTTGTGGTACTCGATCCGTCCGAGGCAGGTTTCGTTTATATCTTTACCGTAAAGCGACCTTTCAGAACGTTCAATGACCTGAGAGGTTGTCGCTTGTGGATATGGGGGGATGACCCATTTGCCGTGGAACTGGGCAAGCAGTTTGACGGCGTGATTCCTGTACTTCTTCCACTGACGGATCTTTTGATGGCGCTTTCAGCCGGGATCGTGGATTGCGTGTATTTCACCCCCATGGCTGTTATCGCTTTTCAACTGCACACCCGATTGAAATACATGACCGAACTTCCCGTCACCTACGGGAGTGGATGGTTCGTCGTCAGCAAGTCGTTCTTATACTCCCTGCCGGCCGACATCAGGGAGGCCTTTATTACAGAATCTCACAAATATTTCGGCAATATTAAACAGCAGATTCGCAAGGACAACGCGCGTGCGCTTGCAGGTCTTAAAGACATCGGTATAAAAATCATTCAACCGAACCCTGACATCAAACCCCAACTCCAAAGCCTGCGGACTACAGCGTTCAACCACTTCGGCAAAAAATTCATGCCTCCGGAAATCGTTGAGGCCGTAAAAAAGGCAATGCCCGAGCTCGCCGCTGAATAAAAACACCATATCACAAATACGCTCAGTGCCTTAAAGCACATCAACGTGCTCGCTGGATTGAACCGGCCTGAACCTATATCATTATCACAACTTCAAAAGTGAAAAGAGCAGTGAACAAGCCTAACTCACAGGTGAACAAAAGCGTTGAGGATCCAGAACTGGATACCACTATTGTGGATGTACACGTCCACATTTTTCCAGACAGGTTTTTCGATCGCATATGGAAGTACTTTGAAAAACATTACTGGCCTGTAGCGTATAAAAAATATGCTCACGATCTGGCAAAGATTCTGCGCACGCGTGTGAGTCGATACACAACGTTGTGTTACGCGCATAAACCTTCTGTTGCGAGAGAGCTTAACGAATTTGTACTAAACTACGCACAAAAGCATCCAGAGGCCATTCCAGTGGGTACGTTCCACCTCGAGGACAAAGACCTGGAGAGTTACGTAGAGGAAGCTGTATCACGGGGAATAAAAGGGTTTAAGGTACACCTCGAAGTACAGAACTTTGACCCTGCACATCCACGACTGCGTTACGTTTATAAATTGATGGCAGAAGCCGGGTGTGTGCTTCACATCCACTCTGCGCGAACCCCTGTCCCATGCGAATGGACAGGGGTTGCTCATTTTCGACGTGTTGTGAAGATGGCTCCTGACCTGAAAATCGTTGTGGCACACGGAGGGTATCCCGAATTTGAAGAATACCTTATACTCGCCAGAGACCATCCTGTATATTTTGACCTGGCCATGGTGGGGGTGGATTTTCCTCTTATATGGGATATCCCTGAGACTCAAATAGAAACTATTGCGCGATTCCCCGACAAATTTGCTTTCGGCTCAGACTTTCCCAACATCCCTTATCAGTGGGAAAAGCAGGTGGAAACCGTTCGATCGTGGAATCTGGGAGCAGAAGCAGAGTCTTTTATTTTCTGGCGCACGGCCGCTACAATTTACGGCCTGCCAAGTGGAAAAAGGATGGAGTCAAGAATCAACCAATGACACTTTTAGCATTTATTGTGCTCTTCTCTTTTCTCGCCAGCATTGGAGCTGTTACAGTAGCTGCGGTTTTGCTCCTGCTCGGCCAGGAGAAACGGGCACGGGTCGTACCTGCTTTAACAAGTTTTGCAGCGGGTGTACTCCTGGCCTCTGCTACTGTTGGGCTCTTGCCCGAAGCTGCCAGCAAAGCGGGAATTCATTATGTTATGGAGACGCTTCTTGCAGGACTTTTCTTGTTTTTTGCCCTGGAAAAATTGTTGCTGTGGCGTCACTGCCACGATGAGGAGTGCGAAACACACGGAGAAATGTCGGGAGTACTCGTTCTAATAGGAGACGCGTTCCACAATTTCGTGGATGGTGTGATCCTTTCATTGGCGTTTCTCTCGGGAAAGGAGATAGGCTACATGGTGGCTGCGGCTGTCATCGCTCACGAGGTTCCACAGGAAATAGGCGATTTTGCGGTACTGCTTCACTCTGGACTGCCTCCACGAAAAGCTTATGGACTTAATGTACTCTCAAGTACAACCACTTTTGCCGGGGCGCTGCTGGGATACTTTTTTCTCCCTCTTATAACACCCCTGCTTCCCTACGTGATGGCTCTGGCTGCTGCGAGTTTTCTATACGTGGCCATGGCCGATATTATCCCTGTCCTGCATCGTGAAACATCGACACATGCTGTGCTCATACAGCTAATGCTCATGCTCACCGGAGCCATTACAATCATCGCTATACACCATTGAATTCACTGAAAAACTGAATGTTCCCCCATTGCAGCAGCTACTGAAAATACTTGATTATGAGTGAACGTTCATTCAAAATAAATCCCTGCCAGCGGTAAAATACGGGCCTGCAAAAACGCGGCAGGCCGAAAAAAACAGAAAGGAGGGGTGTTGCCATGAGGGATATCAAAAAAGTGGCTGTCCTGGGAGCAGGGGTCATGGGAAGCGGCATCGCCGCTCATCTGGCAAATGCGGGGGTTAAAGTACTTCTTCTGGATATTGTACCCCCTGACCTCAAACCCGAAGAAAAAGAAGACCGTAACGCCAGAAATCGCTTTGCCATGAACGGACTCCAGAACGCGTTAAAAGCGAAACCCGCAGCCTTCTACGTGAAAGACAATGCCGAATTGATTGAAGTAGGAAATTTTGAAGATGATCTGGAAAAAATCAAAGACTGTGACTGGGTAATCGAAGCCGTCATCGAAAACCTGGAAATCAAGCGGAAGCTCTTCGAGCAGGTGGACAAACATCGGGGGGAAAACACCATCGTCACATCCAACACCTCCGGCCTCTCCCTGGAAAAGATGATCGAAGGCAGAACCGAGGGGTTTCGCAAGCACTTCTTCATCACGCACTTTTTTAATCCCGTACGCTACATGAAGCTCCTGGAGATTATCCCCGGAAAGGACACCGATCCTGAACTGGTTGACTTCATCGTTAACTTTGCCACCTGGAAACTGGGCAAAGGTATTGTTTACGGCAAGGACACACCCAACTTTATTGCCAACCGCATTGGTGTTTATGGAATGATGAAAACCATCCACCTCATGGTGGAGATGGGCTACGAAGTAGACGAGGTTGATGCCATTGTAGGACCGGCACTGGGAAGGCCGCGTTCGGCAGCATTCGGCACGGCAGATTTAGTCGGTCTCGACACGTTTCTGCATGTTGCACATACTGTATATGAGAATTGTCCTGACGATGAAGAAAGGGATGTGTTCAAAGAACCGGATTTCCTCAAGCACATGGTCGAGAACCAACTGCTCGGTCGTAAAAGCGGCGCAGGGTTTTACAAGCGCGAAAAGGACCCGGATACCGGCGAAAAGAAAAAACTTGTATTCGATTACAAAAATCTTTCTTACAGGGAAGCGAAGAAATACGACTATGAGTCTCTCAAAGCAGCAAAGGGCATTCACGATGTTGATGAGCGGGTACGCAAGGTTGTGTTCGCCGAAGACAGAGCGGGACTCTTCGCATGGAAGGTAATGGCGCACACACTTATTTACGCTGCCAACCGTCTTGGCGAAATTGCTGATGATATTGTGAACATTGATAATGCCATGAAATGGGGATTTAACTGGACCCGGGGGCCTTTTGAAACGTGGAATGCTCTCGGAGTTAAAAAAGTTGTCGAGCGCATGGAACAGGAAGGGATGAATGTTCCTGGCTGGGTAAAGGAAATGCTTGATGCTGGCCATGAAGCATTTTACGTGGAAAAGGACGGGGTCCTTCACTACTGGGACCCTCAAAGCAAATCTTACAAGCCTGTCCCCAGGCCCAAGGAACTCATTATTCTCAAAGACCTCAAGAAGGACAAGAAACGAATCGTGGCGAGCAATATGAGTGCATCACTGGTGGATATTGGCGATGATGTGCTCTGTCTCGAATTTCACAGTTATCTGGTACCCAACATGAATCCCATTGACGACGACATGGTGGACATGATGGATAAAGGTGTTGAAGAAGCAGAAAGGAACTTCAAGGGTCTCGTCATACACAACCAGTCAGAAAACTTCAGTGCCGGTGCCAATGTAATGCTGCTCCTCATGTCAGCCCGCAATAAAGACTGGGACAAAATCAACGACATCGTCAGCCGCTTCCAGATGGCAAATCTGAAACTTCGTAGGAGCAAGGTGCCTGTTGTCGCTGCTCCTTTTGGATTCACACTGGGTGGCGGAGCTGAGGTGGTGATGGGTGCTGATAGAGTATGTGCGGCAGCGGAAACGTACATGGGTCTTGTGGAGGTGGGTGTGGGTCTCATCCCGGGTGGCGGAGGGACATTAGACCTTCTCATAAGAAATCTTGAAGGAATAGACGAGCCAATCCTTTCAAACCTGCCTTTTATACGTAACGCTTTTGAAACCATAGCCATGGCAAAGGTGGCAAGCAGTGGTGAAGAAGCAAAGAAAATGAAGTTTCTGCGGTCAAACGACAAAATCGTACCCAACCGCGACCTGCAACTTCACGTGGCCAAGCAGATGGTCATTGGAATGTACAACGAGGGTTATGAGCCTCCGAAGTCCGTGAAATTACACCTGCCGGGTCTGGACGGCGTGGCTACGTTCAAGGTCGTTCTGCGCAACCTCAGGCAAACGCATCAGATCACGGAATATGAGGAAAAAATCGGTGAGAAACTGGCTTATGTACTGTGCGGTGGTGATACACATATCAGCCATCCACTCAGTGAAGAGTACATCCTTGAACTGGAAAGAGAGGCATTCGTCAGCCTCTGCGGTGAAGAAAAAACCCAGGAGAGAATGGAATACTTCCTCAAGCACAATAAACCACTGAGGAATTAATGGAATGAAATCTGGAAGGTTTAACAGAACAATTAGTGAGGAGGTGCCACAATGAAAAATGCGGTCATCGTTGCGGCTGCCAGAAGCCCCATTGCCAGGGCTCGCAGGGGCAGCCTTAAAGATACGCGGCCAGAGGACTTTGCAGCTCAGGTTCTGCAGGGTCTCATGAAAAAAGTAGAGGGTAAGGTTGAGTACGCAGATGTGGACGACATCATCATGGGCTGTGCATTTCCCGAGGGTGAGCAGGGGATGAACGTGGCGCGTATTATTGCTTTGCACGCGGGTTTTCCCGATTCTGTTCCAGCCGAAACCATCAATCGGTTTTGCAGTTCAGGATCTCAAAGTATCGCTCACGCGGCTGACAGTATCAAAGCCGGTAACGCTGATATCGTTATTGCAGGTGGAGTAGAGTCCATGACCATGGTGCCCATGGGTGGACTCAAGCCCATATCCAACTGGAATGTTCTTGAAAAAGTACCTGACATGTACGTGTACATGGGTACAACCGCCGAGGAAGTTGCACGACGGTTTAACATCTCACGCGAGGAACAAGATCGGTTTGCGTATGAAAGTCACATGAAAGCCATCAAAGCTATTGACGAAGGTAAATTCAAAGACGAAATTATTCCCATTAAAACACGCGTGTTCAAAAACGGGAAATGGGAAGAGATTGTGTTCGATACAGATGAATGTCCCAGACGTGACACAAGCCTTGAAAGTCTTGCCAAACTGAGGCCGGCATTCGACCCTACCGGAACCGTAACCGCAGGCAACTCATCACCTCTCAACGATGGTGCTGCATTCGTAATGCTGATGAGTGAAGAAGAAGCAAAAAAACGCGGGCTGGAAATTCTTGCCTATGTGCGCAACTGGGCGGTTGCTGGCGTAGATCCGCTTATCATGGGTATCGGTCCTGTAAAAGCAGTGCCCAAACTGCTGGAGAGAACAGGACTCTCACTGGAAGATATAGACCTTTTTGAACTCAACGAGGCCTTTGCTTCTCAGTCAGTGTACTGTGTAAAAGAACTCGGGCTTGACCCTGCAAAAGTGAATGTTAACGGTGGTGCTATTGCATTGGGCCATCCACTCGGGTGTACAGGAGCTTATCTCACGGCTAAACTCGTATACGAAATGAAAAGAAGAAATGCCAAGCGCGGCATTGTAACAATGTGTATAGGTGGAGGCATGGGCTTCGCCATCCTTTACGAAAGGGAGTGATAGCACAGTAAGCACATCCTGGATATCAAACAAGGCCTGTTTCTGAGCCGGCACCGCACGGTGTCGGCTTTTTTATTTACTATTCACAATGCTGTTGAAGAGGTTGACATATTCATTAAAATTTTATATCCTAATAATTAGTAATCCTAATTATTAGGACCGGGAAAATTACCACGGGAGGTTGCATTGAAAGTAAAAAGGCAAATCATCGTGATTGATGAAGAAAAGTGCGATGGGTGCGGACTCTGTATTCCAGCTTGTCATGAGGGCGCTCTCGCAATAGTGGAAACTCCGAATGGTCCCAAGGCCCGACTCGTTAAAGAAAATTTCTGCGATGGTCTTGGAGCATGTATCGGTGAATGTCCACGAGGCGCTATAAAGCTGGAGGAAAGAGAAGCTGAGCCGTTCGACGAAAAATCGGTGTTGCAGCAGCACAACACCTTTTCTGAAACACCGCTTCACGAACACTCACATGCTGAAGTTGCGGCGGAAGGCATTCAGCATCAGGCAATGGCCTGTCCGTCAGCAAGAGTTATGACCATGGAAGAGAAAAAGCCGGCACAGATTCGCTACACAACAATACAATCAGCACTGAGGCAGTGGCCCATTCAGCTACACCTCGTTCCGCCTACTGCTCCCTATTTTCAGAATGCTGATGTTATGCTCGTTGCTGATTGCGTTCCTTTTGCATATCCCAATTTTCACAGCGATTTCCTGAAGGATTACACCATTGCAATTGCCTGTCCAAAGCTCGATTACACGGATCCTTACGTAGATAAAATAGTCAAAATGATAGAACTTGGTAACATCAAAAGCCTTGCAGTGGCGATCATGGAAGTACCGTGTTGCATGGGACTTTTCCAGATGGCCCGGATGGCAGTAGAAGCCTCACACAGGAAAATACCATTGAGATTCGTGAGGGTCAGCATAAAAGGAGAGGTGCTGGAGGACCTTCAGGTGTGAATTGCAGTTCAACATTGTACAGACCATCGGATTGTCCTGTGAACAGAAAATTTACGGGGCTTCTTCCATCTTTCAAAAACATTTTTCCTGCCCAGCACGGGGCATGGGCCGTGTTTGTTTCGGGGTTGATTATCGGTTTTGCCGGTGGCGGCGGCTTTGGAATTAAAGGAGCACTGTTTGCCATTGCTGCAATAAACGGGTTTCTTTTCAGGCATGCAGCTGGTCGCGCACTTAAAGAACATTTAACTACTGGAGCACTTGCCCCAGATAAAATGGTATGGACTGTTATTTTTTTATCTCTCTTCAGCATTACCGGGGCTGTGCTTCTGTTTTACTACCAGCTATGGATGCTCATAACATTTGGGTTCCTTGCAGGATTGTTGATTCTGCTGACGCTCTACATGGAACTTAAGCGAAAACATCTTTCCGCATCAGGTGAACTTCTCGGCATGCTCAGCCTCAGCATTGTCATTCCCGCCTCATACTATGTAACCAACGAGACAGTAGATACCACCTCCTGTACTCTGTGGTTGTCCGCCCTTTTTCTATACGCAGGTAGTGTTTTTCATGTGAGATACCTGGTGCGTGGAAGAAATGTTTTGAACGCAGACCTGTCTGCCAGAACAAAGGCAGCGAAAGAAACATTGCTATTGCATACAGGAGGATTGGCCACTGCTGTAATTCTATCTGCAGGGAATATAATCCCACCTCTCGTACCTGTTGCGTTTATTCTACCGGTAGCCAGAGCCTACATTGCCGTGTTCAAACGATGGAAAAAAGTACCTCCTTTGAAACACATCGGATATTCCGAACTGTTCCACACAATAGTGTTCACTGTATTAATCCTTATTACAGCAACATAAACGGGGTCTGGTCTCAGCATTGAACATTCGGAGTTCAATGCTGAGGTTTTACGGGTGTGGGACACGTGGGGGCATTGCTTCGGTCGCTCGCTTTTGCTCGCTCCTCGCAATGACAGATGGGGCGGTGTCACTGCGAGCCGAAGGCAAAGCATTCTCCCGGTGCATGTGGTGGTGCGTCAATGGGGGCGTTTGGACCCGAGACTGCTTCGGTCGTTTCGTTCCTTCATAATGACTTATAGGGTAAGAGAAAAAAGAAGGCCCCGTTAAAAGGGAATGGAGAAAAAATCCCTGGCGCAAGAAAAAAAGGAGAAATTTCTGTCAAAAGGAAGGCGATATGATGGTTCCGGGGATGTTATAATATTGGCCCTTCCATTGCAGGAGGTAGAGGAGCCGAAGCAGGGGGGGAATGAAAGAAATGCTTCAGAAAAAGTTAGACACGGGCATCTTTTACCTGGAGCCGGGAGAGACTCCCATTCACATAACCAGTGCCGGGCTTATGCTCTGTGGTCGAAAGAAAATTTTCATTGATATAAGCATGGAAGGTGAGCTTTCGGAACAGCTCGTGCTCCGGGAAAATCCCGACATTCTTATCGCTTCGCATTATCACCTGGACCACAGCCTTTGGCTCAGGAGGGTCGAAAAAGACAACAGAGAGGTGTGGGCTCCGCACAAAGAGGAAGGTTACTTCAGTGACATAGAGCATTTTCTTGACGGTACCGTGGGTTATGAAAGTCAGCTCAGGGACCAGTTCAGAACGGTATTAAAGTTCTTTCTTAAATGGGAACCCGTGGAAGGGTTCAGAACATTTTCTGAGGAGAAGGTTGACCTTGGCGACTTCACTCTCCACATCATACCCTCTCCAGGTCATTCCCCCGGACACAGTGCCTTTTATATACCGGAGAGAAAAATTCTGTTTTGCTGTGATATCGGAGTCGGGCAGTACGGGCCGTGGTACGGGTGGAGGGACAGCAGCATTCTTGAACATGTGGACTCTGTACTCAGGCTCAGAACGATCGAGGCCCAAGCGCTTGTAAGCAGTCACGATGGCATATTTACGAATCCCTATGAAAAACTTACAGACCTTCTTAGAGAATTTTTCATAAGAGAGGCAAAAATTTCAGAGGCCCTTGAGAAAGGGATATCACGCGAAAAACTGGTGGAGGATGGAATTTACTTTAAAAGCAAGCACAAAGTTTCTGAACCTCAACGGACTTTCATTACTGTTCAGGATGAAAACATGCTCAATCATCACATGAAGGTGATACAGGAAGGCGGACTCAGGACATTTTTCCCTGACATCTGGCAGGAGTTTGAAAAAGATATAAAGAACAGCGTGTCTACATGACAGACGTAGGGGTTACTGCATCCGGGTTTCAGCATTATCGGTGCAGTATTTTGACTTTTATATCCCAGGCCTCTGAAGGACATTGCTCATGACAGCAAAAACACGATATGCACTGCCTGTAGTCAAGCCGTGGATATTTGTCATGCATGGTCAGGGCAGAAACAGGACATGCCTTTACACAAATTTCGCATCCAGTACAGTATTTTTTTATGAGCACGGGCACACGCCTGCTCACAAAAAAGAATCCCACACTGTTAACAATACGCTGAATAATTCCACCTGGTGCTGCGGCTGTAACAGGAAGTTTGAAGTCAAGAATAGAATGGAGCGGACCTTCCACTGAAAAATCATCTGCTTTACCCAGTTTCAGTTCTTCCGCGCGTCGAATCATGGGTAGTTCGTGGGGTTTCAGCCCTACCATCCGGGCCATTACAGCATCGAGAGCCACCACATCGTTTGATGCCATGAGCAGGCCCATGTTGCGCGGAGATCCCCCGGAGGGACCATTTCCTTCCATACCGATAATGGCATCCATAATTGTAAAGTCAGGAGGACGCACAGCACATACTTCAGCCATAAATTCAGAGAAATCTTTTGCGCTGGCATACCTGCGGTGAGCATTTGCTTTTTCACCACCTATGATAATACCGAACATGTTTTTGATGCCGCCTGTAATCATTGTAAGTGTATGAGTTTTAAACTTCGGAACATTTATAAGTACATCCGCATCCAGCACATCACGTGAGACCAGTATGTATCTATCCCTGATTTTTATTTGTACACCTTCTTTCGAAATGTTTTTATATGCATCTTTTGCTGCAGGCCCTATGCCAGAGACACGGGCCACTTTATCACTGATGGCGTATCCACCAACTCCGGGATTATCACCTACAATAATTTGTGAAGCCCCTCTTTTTTTAAGGGCTTCAACCAGGGCGCTGATGATGGATGGATGGGTTGTGGCGGCTTTTTCAGGCTTGAAAAGCCCCAGCATGTTGGGCTTCACGAGAACCTTTCTTCCCTCTACGTTGATGTTGCCGGCGTCCAGCAACTCGTTGATGGCGGTGTTTACGGTGGAAGAGGCGTAACTTATCGCTGATTTGATAACAACTCTGGACAATGCTTCCCCGTCAGAACTCGATCCCCTTTCGAGCGCTCACACCTTTTCGATAATAGTGCTTGCGTTCGATCATCTCCGTTACGAGGTCGGCAGCTTTTATGAACGCGTCAGGGGCATAGCGACCGGTAAAAACAATTTCAGTCCCTGGCGGACGTTTTTGAACAATATCCATCACTTCCTCAGCACTGAGAAGTCCGAAGTGAACTGTTACGTTAATTTCGTCGAACACGACAATGTCGTATTCTCCTTTTTCCACAACCTCCTGCATCCTTGCAAGGCCCTTCCGGGCCATTTCAAAATCAATCGGTCGAGGTTTTTCAGGATGTACAAATTCTTTAAGCCCGAACTGTTCGACAATGATGAGTGGGTGCAGTTTGTTTATTGCATGAAGTTCACCGTAGTCCTGACCTTTCATGAATTGGCCGATAAATGTTCTGTACCCTCGGCCTGCAGCCCTCAGTGCAAGGCCAAAAGCAGCGGTGGTTTTGCCTTTGCCGTTGCCAGTATATACCTGGATAAGTCCTTTTTCTTTCATGGTAAAAGCACCTCCAGCGGGCATTTTGAAGCTTTCTTTTCCTGGATTTGACACAGGGGGTTGCTTTTTTTGCAGAATTCTTTTGCCGTACGAACCAGCAGTGCGTGATATTCAGCATAAGTGCCGTGAGATGGTGTAAGACCCTGCGAGGCAACTTCCTGAAGTTCGTCATAAGAGCACGGGCCGTCGAGTGCACCATGCCTGGAGAGTATGCGGAAGGTATAAGCATCCACCACGAGTACCGGCATGTTGAGAGCGTAGCAGAGAATCGTGTCTGCTGTTTCCGGCCCTATTCCATGTACGGAAAGCAACAACTCGCGCGCTTCTGCAACATGATATTCCCGCAGTTTTTCGATAGAGCCTTCCAGATTTTTCGAAATGAACTCGCAGAATGCTTTCAGTTTTTTTGTTTTGGACACCGGGAATCCTGAAGGTTTGATAAGTTCTGCTATTTGCTCATCAGGGGCGTTTAGAATCTTCCGGGGAGTTAGAATTCCAGCGTTTTTGAGGTTGTTTACAGACTTTTCTGCATTTTGCCACACCGTTCGCTGTGTGAGTATGGCACCAAAGGCAATTTCCAGAGGGGTCTCATCCTGCCACCAGTGCTGTTTTCCGTAATGCCTGAGCAGGAGTTTAAAAGCCTGCTTATTAAATTCGGCAGCATTCATTTTACAATCCGTTTTTTCATTCTCCACGCTGCAATGAACGCTGCAGGAATTGATACTCCGGCGAGAATAAGAGTTTTCAATACAATGGAGTACATAGAACCGTGAAGAGCTGAAGCCCGTGTGACATCAACAGCGTGGGTAATGGGCAAACACTGCGCAGCGATTCTGAACACACGCGGCAGTTGCTCTACAGGAAAGAAGGCACCGCTGAAAAAGAATGCGGGTGTAACGATGACGGTGAAATAGTAGGAAAAGAAATCGAAATTTTTTGCAACAGATGTGGCTATAAGCGACAGCGAAGCAAAGAACAGACTCATAAAAAATAACGCGGGTAGTGCCAGAAGCACAGTAAAAGTATTAATGGCACCGAACACAGCAAATACCATCATCATGACCATGGCCATAATGCATGATTTAAGTGCACCCCAGAGTGCATCAGCAAATGCGATTTCTTCGGGCATAACAGGAGTTGACGCGATGGCATCATACGCGCGGATCATTTCTAACCTGCTGAAAGATCCAAACGTGCACTCGTAGCAGGCCACGTTCATGGCACCCACGGCGACGAGTCCCGGTGCCAGAAATAAAACATAATCGTGCCCCTGTATTCCGCCGATAAGTTTTTTGAAACCAAATCCGAAAGCCAGCAAAAACACCAGTGGTTCCCCGATTGCCCAGGCAAGAGCACTTGGCCAGGTTTTTAACCACACCAGCAGATGCCGCCTTACGACTAAAAGAGTAAGGGTTGATATATTAAGAACGTCTTTTCTCATTTTCTCACTCCCTGATTTCCCGTCCGGTGAGCTTGATAAATACATCTTCCAGCGTGGCCTTGCGTAGACGAATGTTGTTCAACCCCATGCGCGCGAGTTCCCCGAGCAGATTTTCTCCTTCGTCAGCGTAATAAAGCGTTTTTTCAGCTGTTTGTTCAATATCAGCATTGAATTTTCTGGCCAGCTCTGTCATGCTTTTTTCTTCCTTTCCATCTCCGCGCAACATCTCTATCACAAACCTTTTTACGTGCTTTTTTATAAGTACTTCCGGGGAACCTTCTGTGAGTATTTTGCCTCTGTCTAAAATAATCACTCTGTCAGCAAAACGGCTTGCTTCCTCGATGTAATGGGTGGTGAGTATCATGGTGAGTCCTGATGCCTTGAAGGTCTCCAGTCGTTCCCATATAAAATGCCGTGCTTGAGGATCAAGGCCCGTTGTTGGTTCGTCGAGTATCAGCATTTGGGGTTGATTGATGAAAGCCCGTGCGATGGTCAGGCGGCGTTTCAACCCACCGGATAGATCTGCAATTTTCCATCGCTGAAAGCGCATAAGGCCAAAATCCTCCAGCAGTTTTGTGACACGCGCCTGTGCAGTGTTTTTGGGTATTCGAAAGTACGAAGCATAAACCATGAGGTTTTGCATTACTGAAAGATCTGGATCAAGACTGTTCTCCTGGGGAATGACACCGAGCACGCTTTTAATTTTTCTCCCATCTCGTAATGGGTCAAGACCCATGACCTCCAGATAGCCAGACGTGGGAGGATATACACAGGAGATCATTTTTATAAGTGTGGTTTTCCCTGCTCCGTTGGGTCCGAGGAGCGCAAGGCATTCACCCTTTTTCACGTGGAAAGAGACCCGGTCGACAGCGACGAACCGCCCGTATTGTTTGGTCAGGTTCTCCGCTATGACAGGGTGACCTTGTACTTTTTCAGCCCCTGAGGTGGCGGGGTTTAATTTCATTTTTGACGAATTCCACGATTTTGCTGAGGGGCGTACCAGGCAAAAACACTTCAAGCACTCCCTGTTCTTTGAGAAAGGGGATGTCCTCCTCAGGAATGATCCCTCCTGCAAACACCGGTATATCTCCTGCCCCGCGTTCTCGAAGCAGTTGAATGATTCTGGGGATGTGTGTGTTATGCGCTCCTGAATGAATGCTTACGCCAATGGCGTCGACATCCTCCTGAATAGCTGCTTCAACAATCATTTCTGGGGTCTGGTGCAATCCTGTGTAGATTACCTCGAATCCCGCATCGCGCAGGGCCCTGGCGATAACTTTTGCACCTCTATCATGTCCATCAAGTCCAGGTTTGGCGATAAGAATTCTTACTACGGAATGATCACTCATGGTTAACCTCCTCTCTCAAGTTCAGATGTACGCAGGATCAGTGTATGCACCATAGACCTCTTTAAGCGTTTCAATGATTTCTCCTTCTGTCACGTAGTTTCTTACACAATCAAGTATATATGGAATGAGATTCTTATCTTCTTCTGCGGCCCGACGCAGACTGCGTAGACATCGCGATACAGCGGTATCGTTTCTTTCTCTTTTTACCTGATTGAGCCGCGCTACCTGCTGTTTTTCTACTTCAGGATCAATGCGTAAAATCGGTATGGATCTGTCTTCGTCTATAACGTATTTGTTAACCCCAACGATGGTCCTTTCCCCCCGCTCAAATTCCAGTTGCTGTTTGTAGGCAGCATCGGATATTTCCTTTTGAGGATAGCCGTCTTCAATAGCAGCGAGCATCCCTCCCATGTTTTCGATTTTTTCGATGTACTGCCATGCCTTTTCTTCCATTTCACTGGTGAGCTTTTCCACAAAATATGAACCACCCAGCGGATCTACAACATCTGCCACTCCGGATTCTTCTGCCAGGATTTGCTGAGTTCGCAGCGCCACGCGTACAGCTTCCTCGGTGGGCAGGGCGTAGGTTTCATCCATGGAGTTGGTATGTAGTGACTGGGTGCCACCAAGCACTGCAGCAAGAGCCTGGATGGTTACTCGCACAATATTATTCATTGGTTGCTGGGCCGTGAGGGTGCACCCGGCTGTTTGGGTGTGGAACCTGAGCCACATACTTCTTTCTTTTTTCGCTCCAAATTTTTCTTTCATAATTCTGGCCCACATTCTGCGGGCGGCCCGGAATTTCGCTATTTCTTCAAAAAAATTATTGTGACAGTCGAAGAAAAAGCTCAGTCGCGGAGCAAATTCGTCAACGTCCAGTCCCCGACGGATTCCTTGTCTTACGTATTCAATCCCATCTGCGAGTGTAAAAGCCAGCTCCTGCACGGCTGTAGCACCTGCTTCCCGGATGTGGTAACCGCTGATGGAGATGGTGTTCCACTTGGGGAGATGCTTGGTGCAAAATTCCACGATGTCTATAACAATTTTTACCGATGGCTCCGGAGGAAATATCCAGGATTTCTGAGCAATGAACTCTTTAAGCATGTCATTTTGTGTGGTACCCCCGATGCAGTCATAAGGAACACCCTGCTTTTCGGCTGCTGCCACGTAAAGTGCCAGCAGGACGGCAGCCGGCCCGTTAATCGTCATGCTTGTGGTGATTGCGCCCATATCAATACCGTCAAAGATAATTTCCATGTCCCGGAGAGTATCCACTGCCACCCCGCACTTGCCGACCTCTCCACTGGCAAGGGGAGAGTCCGAGTCCACACCCATGAGCGTTGGCATATCGAAGGCCATGGAAAGGCCTGTCTGGCCGTTTTCCAGCAGATACTTATACCGACGGTTTGTGTCCTCAGGTGTTCCAAAGCCGCTGAACTGTCTCATTGTCCAGAGGCGTCCCCTGTACATATTGGAATGAATGCCTCGAGTAAAGGGGAAACGCCCGGGAGCGTTGAGGTCTTTCTCGTAGTCCAGGTCGGCCACATCTTCAGGACTGTAGTGCTCTTTCAGTGGAATCCAGGAAAGGGTGGTGAAAACCTTTTTTCGTTCACTCATGCCACCACTCCTCGTGATTTTTACAGATTTTCTAAATAAATATTAACCCAACGGTCGACGAAATGGCCACGATTGTGTGCAATGAGGTGAATTTTATGATTGCAGGAGATATAAATGTTTTATGCCTTATTCAGCCTTCCCGGAAATGTCCACCAGTTCTTTAATGTTGAGAGTGATTTCAAGCTGATACTTTTTCCCTGTATCTGAAAGCGAAAAAATAATGGGCAGTGAAAGTGAGCCATCTGGCAGGATGCTGGGAGGCCCGGTGTCTTCTATAACAGCACGGGTGTTGGAAGAGGCCTGAGCCTTGGCTGCTGAAGTTGTATTATTCCGCTGGGCAGCCGCTTCTTCGCGTCTCATCTGTCTGACACGCTCTTCAAGGTCTTTGGCAGTGCGAAGCTTCTGTACGACCAGTTTTGTGATACTGGTGAGGGTTTCAAGTACGCCCACTCCTTTTGTTGCAATGGCTTCAAAATACGGTACCCTGTTCTGATTCAGATGGTTGTTGAGTACATCCACGGGCAGCGCATTGTCCAGGTCGCGTTTGTTGTACTGAAATACGTGTGGAATTTTATCCAGCGAGAGCTTGTGGAAACCGAGGTTTTTATGAAGGTCCTTGAGACTGTCTATGTTTTCCTGAAGTTTATCCTCGGCTGAATCCGCCACGAACACCACGCCGTCAACGTTTTTCAATACGAGACGTCGGGTCGCACTGTAAAAGATCTGTCCCGGTACTGTATAAAGCTGGAAGCGAATACGCAGTCCCTTGATTTCTCCCAGCTCTATGGGGAGAAAATCGAAAAACAGAGTACGCTCTGTTTGTGTGGAGAGCGTCATAAGTTTCCCTTTGTGTTCTGGTTTCAGCTTGCGATATATAAACTGAATGTTTGTTGTTTTGCCCGAGAGAGCCGGCCCGTAATATACAATTTTTGCATTAACTTCTTTAGCCTTTTCATTAATAAGCGCCATTTTTCACGCCTTCCTGGATTTTTTTTGTTCTTTCTGTTGAAGGATCTTTTTTGCCTGGTTAAGTACAGCAGAAGGGAGATTACGATTTTTCTTCACGCTTTTCAAATCTTTTTCCATCAGTGTGGGCAGTAATTTCATGGAGATGTGAATGGGTGTTTTTGGATTGTTAACAAGGGCAAGTTTGATACTGTAGCTTTTGACCCATTTTTTGTTGGAAGCAATGTACTGGAGCACTTCCGGAATCACACTTCGCGAAGCAGCAATGGAAACAATTTCGTCTTCACGGAGCCGCGGATTGCGCAGTACTGAAAGTGCCACGATCTTGTTGGAGTCCTTGATAAGGATGGAGCGTGCATCTTCGCCACCTGTTTCTGCAAGTCTTATTTTCTCAGGCATGCTCATACGCAGCAAGCGTTTGTATATTGGTTCGTCTTTTTCCTTGGGTTTGGCTTCCGGTTTCTTTACAGTACCTGGCGCAGATTCCTTCTTTTGCGGAGGTAATTCTTCAACCTCCACCTCTTCAGCGACATCTGTTACTTCTACATCCATGGTAGCAGGTTCTGGTGCAGCACCGGCTTCGACTTCTTTTTCTGGTTCTTCAGCAGGTACGGGTTGAACGGATATCCCTGTTAATTCACATATGTAGTCTTTGACATGTTGAGGTGTTCCTGGTGCGTGCAGAATAAGCTGTGCAAGCTGAGAATCCTGGAGCACATCCCTTTGGCGTTTTGAAACTGCCTCCAGCAGGCCCGGAGAATGACCGTATCGCAGTACCGCCATGCGAAGCCCTGATGTGCTCAACATTCCCCGAGCGACGGCCTCTTCCACCACATCCGCCGGAGGAACCTTCAGCTTGATAAGCATCTCCATAATTTCATTCCCTAAGGATTGCAGGTACTTTTTCCACTCTTCTCTTTTTATGGAGGAGAGGCCTGCTAACGCTTTTTTTCTTACATTTTCATCAGGGTCACTCGATGCGAGTAACGCTCTTATCCCTGTAATTTCCGTAAAAGTTCCGGGCACCAGTCCATCCGCGGCCATCAGGCGCGCTCTGAGGGGAGCGGATGGTTCAACAAATTTACCGAATCGTGTTTTTATTTCTTTCAGCTTCACCGCGTTGCTGTTGTGTTTTTTACCTTTTAAAGATTTTTTACCTTCCCGCTGAAACCCTTGGACTTAAAAGTTCTAAGTGCTTTTAGAGCCTCATTACGGGTAATGAATTTTCCAGCTTCAATGGTATAGGTTGTTTCCGTTTTTGTCTTCACATCAATCCGCGTGTTGAAACCCTTTGCCTTCAATTTGTTTTTAAAAGCAGTTGCATCTGCCAGTGATTTAAATGAACGAAGTATGATAACGTATTTACCACCTGATTTTTTCACCTGTGCGCCTTTTACACCACCCACAAGTTCTACCTTGAGCTTGGCTGCATTGGCCCTTCCCATGCTGGGAAATGTCTCGGCAAGAAGCACCGAAAATTCCTCTTTCTTTACTGTCGCTGTTTTCACCTTTGTTTTAAGACCGAGGGATTTTGCAATATTAAGCACCCTGTTTTCCGCAGTTCCCCCTTTAACCGGACCTATTGTCAGGGTGAATTTAGGAGTCGGGGGAGATGCAGGTCGGGGTTTCGGTGCTGGTGCAGAGGCCACCTTTTGCGGCTTGGGTTGTGGAAGAGCAGGTTTTTTCTCAACCTGAGGTGGTGGAGAGGCCTGTGGTTGGGGCATTTCTGCCTTTGCCGTTTTCTGA
>JAJRZV010000103.1 GCA_024275095.1 bacterium
TACCGAGTCGCCTGGAGAGACACGTATACGCAGAAGTTGTTCTATATCGTCTGTTTTCAACTCCACAGTATTTTTGCCTGCTTTAAGAGTGAATTCTATTTCATCTCCTGGTTCTATTCGTACTTTGTATTCTCCATTGATGAAGACCTTTGCTGAGTCAGTCATTGGATTGGATATGACAATGGAAGGTGATGAACCAAAATCTCCCGGTTTTACGGTCCAGGTAATTTTTTCTCCTGACCGCAGCCGGAAGGAACGTTCGCGCTCGGTAATCCCATCTGAAAGTGATACATTTACAGAACCTACACCTGTGAGAATACTTTTGCGTTCTCCTGGATAAACAGCCCCTCTGTAGCGCCCGTTGACCATTATTTCGAGGGGCACATCAGATTGATTGTTGATTACGATGGTGCCGGCTCGTTTTTTTTCTCGAATGAATGGATTCCACTCTTGAAAGTCGCCGGCTCGAATGTATAAAACTGCTTTGGTATCACCGTGCGAAGAGTGGGCTTCTACACGAACCCTACCGGGGGTTACTTTTATTTCCATAGTGTCGTAGGGCTCGAGCACGCCTCTGGGTTTTCCACTCACGTGAATTCTTATGCGAAACGGATTGGGATTATTGATAAACAGGTATCCATATCTGGCCTTCCGGGTGTTCTTCATGATTTTTTTGAGGGTTTTGATAATGTCCGGAGGATACCTGAAATTCCACACGGCTTTGCGGCCGGGTTTTACGTGGAACGTCCGTTTGAATTCTTTACCGTAGCGGTCCTTGATTGTAACTTTTATCGTTCCTGCTTTTACAGGGAAGCGACGTATCTTTTTGGGCAGGACAAAACCTCTCAGACGACCGTTGATATATACCCTTACAGTATGCTGTGTTCTGTTTTTTATGGAGATAAAGGCTGTTCTGGCCCAGCCGGAGTCGGCCCATAAGAGGGATATTCCCACTATAATTATGAGTAATGTTCTCCTCATGCTCTCCTCCCGTAATTCGAGTACATGTTAAAACTTTATCATATAATAAACGATTGGTTGAGGCGAATTTACGATTGGTGTCAGGATGGAAATATTGTTCTGTCTATTGAATGCTGTGTTTTGACACCATCGCCTGCAGAATGTACTATTAAATCTCAGCTTTCGGTAGATTTTCCAGGAGGTTTGACATGGGTACAGAAAAGCATGTAATAGAGAGGAATGAAGAGCCCATTTACATTATTTCTATTAACCGGCCAGAGCGCAGAAATGCTCTTAACTGGATTACCATTACCCAGCTTTATGAAGCAATAGAGAGAGCAGAAAGAAATGAAAACATCAGATGTGTTGTTCTCACGGGAGAGGGAGGTGCATTCT
This sequence comes from bacterium, assembly GCA_024275095.1. Taxonomy (GTDB): domain Bacteria; phylum JAJRZV01; class JAJRZV01; order JAJRZV01; family JAJRZV01; genus JAJRZV01. The sequence goes on from JAJRZV010000103.1 coordinate 1,357, forward strand.
GTGCAGGTCTCGACTTGAAAACGGGCCCGGGTGCAGATGGTGGTCCTGCTGATCCTGCAGACCGAATTAGATCAGGCTTTCACAAGGCCATACGTCGAATTTCAAAATCTTCGAAAATCTATATCGCAGCCATTTCGGGTGCAGCAGCAGGATTCGGTCTCGACCTCGCCCTGGCCTGTGATTTACGTTATGCGGTGTCAGATGCCGTTTTCGCAGAGAATTTTATTGAGCGCGGACTTGTACCCGACGGAGGAGGTACGTACCACCTTCCCCGGATTATAGGATTGAGCAAAGCCCTGGAACTCGCTCTCACAGGCCGACGGTTTGGCGCTGAAGAAGCCCTGTCCATGAACCTGGTAAACGGTGTGTTTGACAGAGACGATTTTATGGCCGAGGTAATGAGAATTGCTGAAAAGATTGCAAAAGCGGCTCCTATTCCTGCGAGACTTATAAAGAAAATGATGCGAAAATCGTTTGAGTCTTCTTTTGATGATGCTCTGGAAAGAGAAGTTAAATCCCAGATCAAGTGTGTATTTTCTGAAGATTTTATCGAAGGTGTCAGAGCATTTCTTGAAAAGAGAGAACCGCAATTTAAGGGTCGTTGAATGCCCCCCGTAGCGCTTATTACAGGTGGAGCGGGATTCATAGGCTCTTTTTTATGTGAGCGTTTCGTTGCTGAAGGCTACGAGGTTATCTGCGTCGATAATTTCATTACAGGTCGGGAAGAAAATTTAACTTCCCTGGCAGACGAGCCACGTTTTCATCTGGAAAGAAGAGATGTATGCGATGGGATACACGTCCATGGGGATGTGGACATAGTGCTTCATCTTGCCTCACCTGCCAGTCCCAAGGACTATTTAAAGTACCCTGTGGAAACAATGAAGGTAGGCTCTTACGGGACGTTGAATGCTCTTGATATCGCACGCGATAAAGGCGCTGTGTTTCTTCTGGCATCCACTTCGGAAGTCTACGGTGATCCGACAATGACGCCTCAGCCAGAGAGTTACAATGGAAATGTTAATCCAGTGGGTCCAAGAGCTGTATACGACGAAGCGAAACGTTTTGGTGAAGCAATATCCAGCGCTTACCATCGTTATTTTAATGTGAGTGTAAGGATCGCGCGAATATTTAATACCTACGGACCGCGTATGAGACCGGACGATGGTCGGGTAATCCCAGCATTTATAACTGCTTGCCTCAAAAATCGACCATTGCCGGTGTTTGGAGATGGACGGCAGACAAGAAGTTTCTGTTATGTAGAAGATATGGTAGAAGCTTTATGGCGTCTTGCCACTTGCAATGAGAACTTTTGTGTTGTTAATCTGGGTAATCCTGAGGAGATGCCCGTGTTGGAACTGGCTCAGGTTGTCCAGGATGTATGCGGGGTATATCCGGGTGTAGAGTTTAAGCCCCTTCCCAAAGATGACCCCAAGCGTAGATGCCCGGATATCACTCAAGCCACCCGCTTGCTGAAATGGCGCCCCCGTGTTAGCATTAAAGAGGGCCTGAAGCCGACGGTTTCGTTTTTCCAGCGGAAAATAGAGCAACAAAGTTGAACATATACGGAGGTGAGAAGGTGGATGTTTTAAAAGAATTTCCCAAGGAGTTAACTTTGAAGGATGGCCGTCCCGTAGTTCTCAGACCCATGGAAGCCAACGATAGAGAAGTTTTGCTCCAGTTTTTCAGAGAGTTGCCCGAAGGTGACCGCCGCTATTTGCGTGATGATGTGGCCAAGGAGGAGACAATAGATAAATGGATCAGCAATCTCAATTACCGAAAGGTTTTGCCTCTCCTCGCTCTTTACGAAAATAAAGTGGTGGCCGATGGCACACTACACCGAAGCGAGTATGCGTGGGACAGTCATGTGGGAGAAATCAGAATCGTCGTACACCCTTCGTTTCGTCGTTCGGGTCTGGGTTCTGCCATCGCACGGGAGCTGTTTCAAATAGCGTTAAAAGAAGGATTGGATAAGATCATCGCCCGTATGATGGCAGATGACGAAGGAGCTGTGAAGGTGTTTGAAAAACTGGGATTTAAAAAAGAAGCTGTGTTGAAGGAGCATGTGAAAGACCGCAGAGGTGTTAAGCATGATCTTCTTATAATGAGTAATAATGTATCGAAACTTCTTGAACGCTTGAAACATCTTGAGGAAGATACAGTCAGGGCTCAGGACGGTATTTGAGGCTTATTTTATTTTCGGCCTCCTGATAGCAGCATTAATGCTGGGGGGAGTGGGTTGCGCTCCGTCCGTCTACGTGGTGCGTAATGGTGAAAAGCTTGAATATGAAGAAGCGGCTGCCAGGGCACTAAATGAAGCACTGGATGTTTACAAAACAACGAAAGATTTGAAAAAGACTGTCAGGGCACTTAACCGGGTTTGTAAGGACTTCCCTGCTTCTTCTCATTGTCCTGAGGCTTTGATTAAACAGATTGTTCTTCTTGCAGAACACAAGTGGTGGAGGTGGGTGGAGAACAGAGCTTCGTATTTCCTGGAATACTACGGCGAAAGTGAGCAGACTCCGCTGGTAAAGTACTGGCTTCTGCAGTCATATCTTCATCAAGGTAGAATGATAAAAGCCCGAGAAATCGCGTTGAGGATACCCTTGAACAGACTTCCGGAAGATGCGGCAGCACATCTAAAATTTCTTCGTGCAGAAATTTTTTTTCAAAGTGGCCACTGGGATGCGCTGTTCAAAGAATGTATTTCTATTTTAAAGAAGGAGAGCCCCTTTAAAGAGGGTTGTCAGGTTCTCATTGACAAAGCACTTTCCATTTTTCCCCCTGACGAGGTATTGAGATATCAGCGGATATTGCAGAGCATACCCTCCCTCGTGAACAAGCTGATAGATATAGCTGATTCATATGCTTCACAAGGAGATGTGAGTAGAGCTTTGAAAATCCTTAGAAGGATAAACGTAACCGGAAAACCCGTATTAAAGAAAAAGCTTGAAACCCGGATAAGAGAGCTGGAAGTTGCCTCCGGGAATGCTTCAGGGAAAATTTTAGGAATGCTTTTGCCCTTAACCGGGGGCATGAGATCGTGGGGCGAACGTGTGCTCAAGGGGTTTCTGTTTGCTTATGCGGGAATAAATCTTTCCAGTGATGTCAAGGTTGTTGTAGAAGATGTGGGCACAACCACTGTTTCAGCAGTGAATGCTTTTTATTCCCTGATGAAAGAGGACAAACCATCTCTGATTATAGGTCCTGTTTCTGCCGTTGGAGCAAGCGCACTGTTGAGACACTCTCTTGTGTTTCGCATTCCCATTGTTAATATTACGCAGGTTGAAGGAATTGCCGCAGCAAGCCCCTATGCGTTTCGTTTATATCTAAGTCCCCGGGCGATGGTAGATGCCCTTGTGAGGTATTCGATAAATCAACTACACTTGCAGCGGTTTGGTATATTTTTTCCGCGTGATGGTTACGGATATTTCATGATGAATATTTTCTGGGATACTGTGGTTGAACACGGTGGCAAGGTTACCATGGCTAAAAGCTACGACCCTGCACACACTGACGTGCTTGCAGATGTTAAATTGATGGTGGGTACCTATTATATGGACGTGTTTAAAAAAGAGGCCGAAGAAAAAGGAGAAACACTGCCACCGGACTTTCAACCGCAACCGCAGGTGAACTTTGATGCCCTGTTTGTTCCTGACGTGGCTTCAAAAAGTGCCTTCATTGCTCGTCAGCTTGCGTATGCAGATGTGCTCGGTGTTCAGTTGCTGGGGACGAACCTGTGGAATAGCCAGAGACTTATTGAACTTGGTGAGAATTTTGTAGAGGGTGCAATTTTTGCGGATGGATTCTTTGCCGATTCTCCTTTGCCTGACGTAAAGAATTTTGTTGACGACTTCTACAGTGAGTATGGAGAGAAACCTGACGCTTCTATAGTATACGTGTACACGTTTGCCCGCTCCGTTCTCAAGTTCATGGATGAAGGCGAGCGGGATGGCGAAACCATGAGAAGGTATCTTCTTTCTACAGCATTTGTTGGACCTGCAGGGACTCTTTCCTTTGACGAAAAAGGTGAACTTGTACATCCTGTGTACATTATTGCCGTTGAGGGCGGCCGTTTTGTGGGCAAGTAAAATGGAAAGAGGGTATAAAAGGCACCTTCAGGCGATAGAAATTTACAAACCGGGGAAACCTCTGGATGAGGTGCGTCGAGAGTACGGTCTTGACCGCATTGTCAAGCTTGCCAGCAATGAAAATCCTTTCGGTCCTTCTCCTCTGGCGGTAGAAGCCATGCGCAAAGCTGCCACGCAGGTGCACATGTATCCAGACGGTCCATGTACCCAGCTGCGGAGTGCACTTGCGGAAAAGCTGAAACTTCCGGAAGAATGGTTCATTTTTACCAATGGGTCCAACGAACTGATCGAACTTTTATGTGGTGCATATCTCAGGCGTGGTGAAAAAGCGATTTTACCTCATCCGACTTTCAGTGTTTATTACAATGCGGTGACAGCGCAGGAAGGTGAAAAAGTAATTGTTCCACTTTGTGAAGATTTTTCCTTTGATGTAAAGGCTATTGTCGACTCGATAGATAGCAATACCCGCATTGTATTTATCTCTAATCCGAACAATCCCACTGGAACATACATGAATACAGAGGGAATAAAAGCTATTCTTTCCAAACTACCGGACGAGGGCCTTGTTTTCATGGACGAAGCTTATGCGGAGTTTGTTGAGGCTTCTGACTATCCCTCGGGATCAGAGCTTCTCAAGAATGATCATAGAATTGTTGTATCTCGAACTTTTTCCAAGGCTTATGGGCTTGCAGGCTTGCGGATCGGATACGGTATTGCACGTCCGGAGGTAATAGAAGGACTTGAGCGACTGAGGCAGCCGTTTAACGTGAACGCCATGGCTCAAGCGGCAGCTCTTGCAGCGCTTCGAGATGAAGAACATTTGAAAAAAACCGTTGAAAATAACCGAACTGAAAAGATAAGGCTTGTAAAAGCGCTTGAAGGTTTAGGACTCCGTCCTGTTGCGTCACAGGCAAATTTTATTCTTGTTGATACTGGATATTCAGGAGAAGAAATTTTTGCATTGCTTTTGCAGAAGGGGGTGATTGTGCGGTATTTGGGTCCTGAGCTTCCAACACACATACGTGTAACAATAGGGACTCCTGAAGAGAACGATTTTTTTCTTTCAGCACTTCGTAGTGTTCTCGAGAGTATGGGTACATGATGTTCCAGCGCGTGGCCATTATAGGAGTAGGACTGATTGGAGGTTCCTTGGGAGGAGCCATTAAGGAAAGAAAGCTCGCTGAAAGCGTAGTCGGTTGTGGTAGAACCGCGGCCAACCTGGAGACAGCGGTTCAAAGAGGATTGATAGATACTTATACCACATATTACTCTGAAGCTGTAAAAGACGCTGATCTTGTGGTACTGGCAACCCCTGTAACATATTACCCTCACGTGGTGAAAGAAATGCAGACATTTTTAAAGCAAGGAACTATTGTTACAGATGTAGGCAGCGTTAAGTCCCGGGTTATAAAGGAAGTCGTGCCTCTTTTGCCTGATGATGTGGACTTTGTACCTGCCCACCCAGTGGCGGGAACGGAAAAATCGGGAGCGGCTCACGCATTCAGCACTCTTTTCGAAGGCAGAAAATGCGTTATTACACCGTGTGAGAAAACTCGTGACGGCCTCGAGAAGGTAAAGGCGCTTTGGGAAGCTGTGGGTATGAGCGTGGAGATTATGAGTCCTGAAGTTCACGATGAGGTGATGGCATTTGTCAGCCACCTGCCTCATATGGCAGCGTACGCACTTGTAGATTGCGTTGGTTCCTTGGATTCGGATGCAAAACCTCTTCTCCGATTTTCGGCCGGAGGATTTCGAGATTTTACAAGAGTGGCTTCCAGTCCAGAAGAGATGTGGAGTGATATATGCTTGTGGAATGCGGAACGTATCGTCCAGGCCATTGATGTATTTTCTCGGCACTTGGGCCGTTTGCGGGAGTTGGTCCAGAATAGTGACAGAGAGGGACTGCTTGATTTCTTCCGCAATGCACGACTTGTACGCGAAGAGGTGCTGAAAAAGAATGGCTGAGCTTGTGGTTCAGGGGGGAGGGTATTTCTCAGGAGAGGCGTTTTTTCCAGGGGACAAATCGTTGGCCCATCGTCTGCTTATTTTCGGAGCAATGGCCGAAGGGACATCCGTATTTTTTAACATGCCTCACTCGAGAGATGTAAGATCGACAGTTTCTGTGCTCCGCGGTTGCGGCGTTGATATTCGAATAGCCGAGGAAAAAGTGGTGGTTAAAGGGTCAGGCGTTTTTCAGGAAGCGCCTGATGTGTTGTACTGTGGAAATTCAGGTACAACTGCACGCTTGATGATGGGAGCGCTGGCTGGTGCTACAGGCTATTATGTTCTTAGCGGAGATAAAAGCCTGAGAAAAAGACCCATGGCTCGAGTAACAAAACCTCTTTCGCAAATGGGTGCCCGTATCAGCGGACGTGAGGGTGCGCGTTATCTTCCTGTATCAGTAGAAGGACAGCGTCTCAAAGGAAAAGAGTTCAACCTGGCTGTAGCGAGTGCCCAGGTAAAAACAGCCGTTATTATTGCTGGATTAAAGGCATCTGGTGTTACAAAAATAACGGAACCTTATGTTAGCAGGGATCATACCGAACGTCTTCTTCCCGCGTTTGGTGTGAATATTGACAAACAGGGCCTTACCGTCAGCGTTGAAGGAGACCAGAGGCTACAGCCATTTGAATATAATGTTCCAGGTGATATCTCGTCTGCGTCTTTTTTTCTTGCAGGAGCAGCGGCGTGCAAAGGCTCCAGGTTGGTCGTAAAAAACGTGCTTCTCAATTCAACGCGAACAGGTTTTCTGAAAAAGCTGAAAGAGATGGGTGCAGATGTGCGCATTAATGTGCATACGAGAACTCCCGAACCTGCGGGCGATGTGCTTGTTCAAGGTTCCAGATTGAAAGGAGTGAAAATTCGGCCGGCAGAGGTGCCCTCGCTGATTGATGAGATCCCTCTTCTTGCGATTCTGGGTGCCGTGGCTGAGGGTGTTACCGAAATTACAGGTGCGGAAGAATTGAGAGTTAAGGAAAGCGACAGGATCAAGTGGACGGTTCGACTGCTTCGCTCTCTCGGCGCCGAGGTGAAGGAATTACCGGATGGGATGGTGATTGAAGGACCTCAGGAACTGAAAGGGGGCACTCTCATTACGGGAGGGGACCATCGCATTGCAATGGCTGCTGCAATCGGAGCTGCTGTGGCAACCGGTACATCCCGAATTTTGGGTTTTCAATGTGTGAGTGTCTCGTTCCCGGAGTTTCCTGATATTTTCAGGCATTTGTATGTAAAGTAATAATGAAGAAGCTGGAAATTGTGACCATTGATGGACCTTCAGGGGCCGGAAAAAGCACGGTAGGGAAGTTGCTGGCAACTCATCTGGGTTTTACTTATGTGGATACGGGTGCCATGTACAGGTGCGCAGCACTGAAGGCTCTTCGTGCAGGAGTGTCCTATGATGATGAGAAAAAGATGAGAGAGTTGCTGGAAAACACGCATATTGAATTTGAGTGGGATGGTGAAAGACTCCGGGTTATTATGGATGGAGAGGACGTCAGTGAAGAGATCAGGTCGGAAAAGATGGGTATGGAAGCCTCGCGAGTATCCCGTTTTCCCCACGTGCGCGAGTGGATGAAAAATGAGCAGAGGCGGATGGGAGAAGCAGGAAGTGCAGTGTTCGACGGGAGGGATATGGGCACGGTGGTTTTCCCTGATGCCCGTTATAAATTTTTCCTCACTGCAAGTCTGGAGGAGCGTGCTCGCAGGCGCTACAGAGAAATGCTGGAGAGAGGTTATAACGTAAGCTTTGAGGAAATATTACGAGAACTTAAAAAACGGGATGTTCAGGATTCTACCCGAGAAGTGGCACCACTTAAAAAGGCTGATGATGCTATTCTTATCGATACGACAGGCATGCCCGTTGAAAGGGTAAAGGCAGAGATGCTCAGATGGATTGAGGCAAAGCGGTCGGAAAAAATATAATGTAATCGTAATTTTGCGCAAGAGGAGGGGTTTGAAACTCATCGTGGCAAAGAATGCGGGTTTTTGTTTTGGGGTGGAGCGCGCCATAAAGAGGATTGAGGAAGAAACGCAAAGGGGTGAACCAATTTACACGATAGGTGAAATTATTCACAATCCTCAGACCGTAGAAGCTCTCAAACAGAAGGGTGTTATCCCGGTAAAAACTCTGGAAGAAGCCGGGGGTAAAGTTGCCATACCCTCGCACGGAGGACAAAAGGGGTTAAGAGAGCGCCTGGAAAGTGAAGGCATTGATTTTGTTGATGCAACATGTCCCTATGTGAAAAAGATTCAACGATATGTAGAACAACTTTCGCGGGAGGGTTTCTTTATAGTGATGGTGGGAGATGAGAGGCATCCGGAGGTAAAATCAGCTCTCAGCTATGCACGTGGGCCGTCCAGGGTGATTACAAAGGCAACCGAGCTTCAGGATATAGATTCACGTACCAAGTTGGTTATACTCGCTCAAACAACGTTGAATCTGGAAACCTTTGCAAATGTGGTTCATGATGTTGTAAAAATCTTTGAACATGTGTACGTAATCAACACCATTTGTTCTGCCACACGGGAGCGTCAGCAGGAGGCGCGTGAAATTGCCTGGCAGAGTGATTGCGTAATAGTGGTGGGAGGGAAAAACAGCGCCAATACAAGGCGACTTAAAGAGATTGCTCAGTCCATTCAGCCCAGGACCTATCATGTGGAGTCCCCTGCAGAGATTCAACCTCAATGGTTTGACGGTGTGCAAACGGTGGGTATTCTGGGGGGGGCATCTACACCCAGGTGGTTAATTGGCGAAGTCGCTGAAATTGTAAGGCGCACAGCGGAGGAGGTTGATCATGGAGGTTGAAAAGTTCGACGACTCACTTATCGAGGTGCCTGAAGCACCACGCCGGGGTCAGATACTTAAGGGAGCTGTGATCAGCATTACAGCTGATGGGGTGTATCTGGACATTCAGTTCAAAAGCGAGGGCATGATTCCGGTTTCCGAATTCAGTGAAGAAGAGTTGAAGTCCCTGGAGCCCGGAACCGAGCTCTCCGCTATGGTGATGGGATTTGACCGTGATAGCGGACTCGTCCGCCTTTCACGAGAAGAGGCTGAGAAGAATTTGTTGATAGAGGAGATTGCCAGTGCAGCCAGAACCGGACGACCTGTTGATGGGGTGGTTACGGAAAAAATCAAGGGAGGTTATCTTGTTCTCCTGCAACAGAAAGGTGTTTCTGCAAAACTGCCTGCTTTTTTGCCCGCCTCACAGGTTGACCTCCGGCGCAGACAGGTGGATGAAAGCTCCGTGCTTGGAAGGCACATGTCGTTTATTGTTGTTGAACCTGGCTCTAAGAAACGCAAACCGGTGGTGTCGCGAGCAGCATATATAGAGAGGAATATCAAACGCCGTATTGAAGAATTTAAGGAATTAATGGGCTCTGATAAGACCGTTAAAGCGAGAGTTATTTCCATAAAAGACTTTGGAGTGTTTCTCGAAAGTGGAGGGGTAGAAATTTTTGTTAAAAGGGAAGAACTTGCGTGGAAGCGGTTTGATCGGGTTCAGCAGGTAATTGATTTTGGAGAAGAATACCCTGTCAGGCTTCTGGACTTTGACGAAGAGAAGAGACGTTTTCTCGGGTCTATCAAACAGGCTCTGCCCGACCCGTGGGAAGAGTTCACAAAGAAATATCGAAAAGGTGATGTTGTGGATGGACGCGTGACGGGCCTTACTGCATTTGGGGCTTTTGTGGAGGTAGAAGAGGGTATAGAAGGAATGATTCATGTCTCCGAATTGAGCTGGAGCCGGAATATTAAGAAACCTTCCCAGGTCCTCAAAAAAGGCGATCGTGTAAGTGTTAAAATATTAAAAATTGAAAAAGAAAAAAGGCGGATTTCCCTGAGCCTGCGTCAAACCCTTGAAAATCCATGGGAAGAATTCTTGAAGAAAAATCCTCCTGGTACTCGGGTCCGTGGAAGGGTTACATACGTGACGTCCTCCAGAGTATTCGTGGATCTGGGAGATAACATAGAGGGCATCGTGAAGAAAGAGGACCTTTCATGGGACAAGCGTGTTCCTGATCCCGTTGAACTCTACAAGAAGGGTCAGGAGATCGAATGCGTGGTTCTGCGAGGTGAGGCGGAAAATGCCAGAATATTTCTGGGAATTAAACAGCTTACGGAGGACCCCTGGCAAAAAGTGAACGAGCGTTTTCCTGTGGGTTCTGTGGTAAAAGGTCGTGTAAGTGATGTGAGAAATTATGGTGTTTTTGTACGCCTGGACGAGGCGATGGAAGGGCTGTTGCCCAGGCCTGAAGCCATGCTGCCCAAGGATAAAAAAATTGAAGACGTGTTTTCCCGGGGCCAGGATGTGGAAGCAATTGTTACCGAGATAGATCCCAAGAAACGCCGAATAACCCTGAGTATTCGTCAACTTGAAGAACGGCGCCAGAAGGAAGAGTTAGAAAAGATTATGGGTACCAGCAAGGGGCTTCCAAAGCTTGGTGACGTGTTTGGACACATTTTAAAAGGAGGCTGACATTAGACAAAAAAAAATCAGGTATTCTCTTCTCATTTTTTCTGCTCTGGCAGTGGGTTTTTTCATAGGGATTATCTTTTCCGCAATGCGCAATTTCCTGTTTGAGGCCCGGGCTCGAGGTAAGGCTATCGCCGTCGTTTACATTGAAGGGGTTATCGGAGATTCGGAACGTGTTGTTCGTAAAATCAGGAGAGTTGAAAAAGATGATAATTTCAGAGCACTTGTGCTTCGTATTAATTCTCCGGGAGGACTCGTCGCACCAACGTGGGAGATATACACCGCTATAAGGGAGCTTCGAGAAATAAAACCTGTTGTTGCTTCTATTGAAACAATTGGGACGAGCGGTGGATATTATGTGGCTTCAGCTGCTGATAAGATCATTGTTACTCCCGGTACCATTACCGGAAGTATTGGGGTTATTATCCGGACGCTCAACCTCAAGAAAATTTTCGACAGGCTCGGTGTAAAAAATGTGGTCATTAAATCCGGGAAGATGAAAGACACGCTTGCCTCATACAGGGAAATGACACCCGAAGAGAAGAGGTACCTTCGAAAAATTGTTCACCAGATGTACGAACGATTTCTTAAAGACGTGGCTGTAGGGAGAGGAATGAATGTACGCGATATAAAGCCCTATGCTGATGGACGTGTGATCACCGGTGAAGATGCGGTACGGATTGGTCTGGTGGATGAGATCGGGACATTTCGAGATGCTGTTGAAGAGGCGAAGCGACTTGCGGGCTTGAAGGAGGAAGTTCCTGTAATTCCTCTGGTTGAAAGGCCTTCATTTGTTCAACGATTATTGCACAGTTTGTCTGGAAAAACGCTGGAAGACGTGATAAACGTAATTTCCACAGGAGGTATGCCGGGGCGTTATTTTGCCTATTTAAGCCCTGAATTTATTATTGGTGGAGGAGGACGATGACGAAACGAGAATTTGTCAATTATCTCTCAGAAAAATACCCTCAAATTACTAGAAAAGATATGGAACTCGTGGTTAATACCATACTCGATGCGATGATTGAAGCGTTTGAGCGTGAAGAGCGCATTGATATCCGGGATTTTGGCAATTTTGTTGTCAAACGCAGACGTCCGAGAAAGGCACGAAACCCGCGGACTGGAGCGGAGGTGGATTTGCCCGAAAGACGAAAGGTCCATTTTAAAGTGGGAAAAGGTTTATTCAGGATGCTCAACGAGAAATAGTTATGACTGTCATTGGTGTGATTTCAGATACACACCTGAATTCTCCAGATTCCAGATTCAAGGAATGCGTGGAAAGATGTTTCAAGAAAGTGGATCTCATTGTTCATTGTGGAGACGTGACATCTCTCTCGATCATTGAGTATCTTAAACGGTTTGCTCCTGTTCATGCTGTTCATGGAAACATGGACCCTCCCGATGTAGCAGAGGAATTGCCTGAAAAGATGGTGGTTGAGGTAGAAGAAGCGCGAATTGGAATAGTGCACGGATGGGGAGCTCCTCTGGGGATTGTCGGGAGAGTATTAAAAGTTTTTAGTGGAGAGAACGTTCATGCAATATTTTTCGGTCATTCCCACGTGGCGTGTAAGGAAGTAAAGGATGGGGTTTTTATGTTCAACCCCGGCCCATTTGCACGGGGATGGTTTTCCAAGAAGACATCCATTGGTATTGTAAAGGTGGAGGGCAGGAATTTTTCAGGAGAACACGTAGAGGTGTAATGTATGGAAAGATTGTGGGCTCCGTGGCGAATGGAATATATTGAAAGTGGAGACAAAAAAGATACGTGTATTTTATGTGATAAACTTGAGGAAAAAGATGGAACGGGTAATCTCGTGTTGAAGAGAAGCGAGTATTCCTTTGTGATTATGAATAAATTTCCATACAATCCCGGGCACCTGATGGTGTGTCCGTTAAGACACATTGCAAACGTTGAAGAACTCACACCCGAAGAGATGAGTGATTTGTTTCAACAGATTCAAGTTTCTGTTAAAGTGATTAAAAGAGTGCTTGCACCTCACGGATACAATCTTGGACTCAATGCAGGCCGTGTGGCGGGTGCAGGAGTTGACCAGCATCTGCATTTTCACATTGTACCTCGATGGAATGGGGATACTAACTTCATGCCTGTGCTGGCAGATGTGAAGGTGATTCCGGAACATTTGATGAGAACCTACAAAAAACTCAAAGCTGCTTTTCAGGAACTTTCCTGATGCGGCTGTTTAAGGGCATACTTGCTGGAATTGTTGTGGCATTTTTTATGCTTTTTGTGCTTCAGAACAGTGATGTGTTGCTGGGAGATGTCACATTTCAGTTAAGTTTGTTTAATTTGAAGTATAAAACCATACCGTTTCCGCTTGGCGGATACTTCATTGCTTTCTTTCTCGCGGGATACCTGCTGGCATTTTTGATTACTTTTTCAGAGCGTATGCGCGTGATAAGAGAGAAAAGGCGGATCAGGTTGGAGACGAAGGTGTTGGAGAAGAGAGAAAAAAAGGAGAAAGAATCCGAATCCTCCTCTGGTACGGTAAGTGTAACCACTGTTAGAAAATTTCATGGTTAAAACCCTATTGATTGTTGCGAATTTTATTGCTCTGTGTAACTTTCACGATGGGGAAACATTGAGTATTGTGGATGCTGTTATCAGGCTGAAGGGCTGCATTGCAAACCCCTCTATTTCAGTGCCTGAAAAGAACAGAATCCGTCTTCTTTTGGGAGATGTATATTTTATCGTGGGAAATTACCGTGAAGCAGAAAAAATGTACACACAGGTTTTTAAAAGCTCTAAAACAACCCTTGTTTTTTGTGAGGCAGCAAAACGGTTGGTGAACTTTTATGGGTTCGCAGGGACAGATGATAATATTTTAAACGTGAAGAAACAAACAGGTAAACGTTACAGGTACTGTCTGCCGTAACAACCGTAAATAAAGTTATTTGTTCAGTAAGGGAATCTTTTTTGTTTCAGTTCTTCAGTGAAATCTTTGAGTTCGTTAAGGTCAGATAAAAACACTTCCACAAGATAGGGATCAAGTTGGCTGCCGGATGAATTGGAAAGCTCTTTGACAGCCTTTTCAAAGGATAGAGGTTTTCGATAATGGCGGGAACCGGTAATGGCATCGTATACATCTGCAACGCTGACAATCCTGGCATTCAATGGTATTTCTTCGCCCATATACATTCCGGGATAGCCTGTCCCATCGTAGCGTTCGTGATGAAATTTAATCATTGGTATGGCAGGAACGAGGAAATCGAAGTCCCGAACAAATTGCTCGCCGAGTACAGGGTGGAGCTTTAAGATTTCATATTCTCGCTTGGTGAGTTTCCCGTGTTTTTTCACAATATCCATCATCGCCAGTTTCCCCACATCGTGCAGCCGGGAGCCGTGATGGATGATTTTTTTCTTTTCCTCTGACATTTTTAACTTATCGGCCAGGTAAAGTGAGTACCGGTTAACTCTGTGGGAATGACCACGGAACACCGGATTGAGTGCTTCGGATACGTCAATCAGTTTTTGGATCATGTTGTAATACTGTTGCTCCTGCTGAAGTTTCGTCTTCAGCAGGTGGAGCAGGGGTGAGAGAGTGCTGGCAAAAACCTGAAGTATGTTGAGATAAATGGTGGGAAGTGTATCTGCTGTTGCTGTCAACACCCCGAGCACGGTGTCGCCAGAGATGAGGGGTATGGCAATAAAAGATTTGTTCCTGTATTCAGAGGTGTTCTGAAGCCAGTTCATGAATCGTGGGTCAGAGCCTGCGCGTTCTGTAAACAGGGTCTTTTTAAACAGAAAGGCCCGTCCGGAAATGCCTTCTCCGGGATGAAACACCGCTTTCTTTTTTCGTGGAGTAAGGCCTGCGGCAGCAAAAACTGTAAGCCCTCCCTTTTCTTCTTCGTATAGCAATACCGCTATTTCGTCAAGTTTGAGGCGTTTTTTCAGAAGGCCCAGAACTTTGGCTGTGGATGCCTGAAGATCTCTGCCGCTGATGAGTTTTTGAATAACATTTGATTGCAACTTGAGAGTTGAGGAGAGAGTATCTATAAGATTTCTGAGCTTTTCATTTTCGATAGTTTTATAAAGAAGCTCCTCGGATTCAAAATTTGTGAACCCCCTATCCTCCCCCACCATTTCTACTACCTTTTTCACGTTCATTTCATTTTATACCCCTGCGAATATAAAATCAAATTTGAACCCCCACATCCGGGGTCTGGTCTCAACATTGAACATTCGGGGTTTAGCGGGGGGTGGATTCGTGTTACAGGGTCTGTTACAGGGTGTTACGGGGTCAGGTCTGGTTTAAGAAAGTCAAGCCCTAATATATAAAAACGTAAGCGTCTATAAGAAGCTACTCACATGGGGCACCTCCCAAGATTAAAGATTTGGTGAGAAAAAGGCGCGCGTGGCACGTGTGATTGGTGCATGCCGAAAAGTAGGGCTCGGGCAGGCGGGAAATATAAGGTGCGCGTGCTGCCTTCACGCCGAAAAGAATCAGGGATAGGGTGGGTGGGAAATATAAA
>JAJRZV010000104.1 GCA_024275095.1 bacterium
CAGGCCATAGAACGCATCTTTCCGGCAATCAGAAAGTATCCTATCGCAAGAGCCATGGCAGGAGTACGCATAACACTCTATCAGTGGGGCCCCAACGAGGATGCGCTGTCACGGGAACATCGGATTTACGATCACGGCAAAGAAGGAGGACCTGAGGGTCTTTACACCATTGCAGGCGGCAAGCTCGCCAGTTACCGTCTCATGTCCGAAGAAATGGGAGATGTCATAGCGGCACGTCTGGGAGTAAAAGAAAAAAGCACAACTCATGTAGATCCCCTTCCCGGGGGTGAGCGAGAGTTAGAACCTGCTGAGATCGCTGTTCAGTATCGTATTCACCCCTACTATGCAGCACGTCTTTACCGCAAATATGGAACGCGTGCACTGGAGATATTAGACATGATGGAACAGGAACCTTCCCTGAAAGAAATCGTTTGTCGGTGTGAACCAGTAACAGCAGCAGAAATTGTATTTGCTGTAAAAGAGGAGTTCGCCAGAACGCTACCTGACGTGAGAAGACGAACGCGCTTGGGCACAGGGGCATGCCAGGGTCGCCGCTGTGGACTGCGCGGTGCTCAAATTCTCGCTCAGGCATTGAACCTTGATGATAGTGCAGCACTGGACGTCTACAGAGACTTTGTCCGGGAACGCTGGAAAGGTATAAAACCGGTGATTACAAAAACAAAAAACATCACGGGTATTGCTCATCTCTTTAACACAAATGCGTTTTCCCGTGTGAGAAGGCCATGGGACGTGTAAAAGTATATGGATCCGGCACGGCGGGTTTATTCGCCGCTTACACAGCCGCTTCACTTGGTGCAGAGGTGGAAGTTTTCACACATTCTGGTGGTTCCTCATTGTTTTTCACCGGAGCGATGTTGCCTCCGGCAAGCAATCCACGTAATTTGTGGCCTTCCTGGCTGCAGAAAGAAATGAGCTCAAACTTTATGGACGCGCTGGAGCTCCTCGGTCAAACGGGATTGAGATATGCTGGTGATCCCGAAAAGGCAGAGACATACCTGAAATCAGACGGGGGCACCCTTCTGGCTTACTTCGTTCTTGAATCAATGCGAGGAGCAAATCTTGAACACATTTCATCCGTGCGGGCTGTAATGGTGAAATTTCAAAATGAACCCTTCGTAAAAGCACCTTCCCTCAATGCCGACATCCGCGTTCTCCACATCAATAGCAATGTTCATCCTATGAAGATTGCGCGTGATGTAGAGGAAAAGGGTGTAGAAGTACTTTCATCACTCATCCCCTTAAATGAAGTGGATAACTGCGATGTAATACTCATTGAACCGTGCGCGGGATTGCGCTCTACCTCACAGGTCATGCAGGCCCTCCGAGAAAAACTTGGCAAAGAAGTGTGGGAAGTACCTTCTCCTGGAAGCAATGTGCCCGGCCAGCGGGTACTGGAACACCTGAAACAGGCATTCGACAATTTGCCCGTGACTTTTAAAGAAGGAAATTTTTTAACTGAAATACCCGAAGGAAACGGGGCTTCTGTCGTTTTAGCCACCGGTTTCGCGTGGTTATTTGATACCAAGAGCAACGCTTTTGCCATAACCCTGGAAGGTCCTGTACGCGAAATTTTAAGCCCTGATGCATTCCATCAGCGCACTCTTTTTAACGATTCGCCGTGGGCACAGCACGAAGCGTATTCAGTGCACGTTCTCATTGATGAAAAGATGCGGTTGCTCTCTCTTGAAAGGGAACCACTCCATCAGGGGCGCCTTTTTGCATGCGGTTCCCTGGTTACCGGACTTGAAGGAGGAATGGCTGCAACGCTGGTATCTGCATACATTGCAGGGCGGGAAGCCGCTCGAACTTCTTTATAAACCGGATGCAGGGACTCCTCGTCACATATTTCTTTTATCCCTTGGGCGGGGGAGCTACAAGACGTGTGCATGCGCTGGTGAAATACGCTCGTGAGGAAGATGTATTTTTTCAGGTATTGACGGTAAAACCACAGTATTATCCTTCTGTATATCAGGCTGCATCCCGAGAAGAAGCTCCACTCCCGGAAGGACACATACACCGGACAAAAGCACTGGAGCCTCCGCGAGAGGGATTTCGTGATGTTGTTTACACAGTAAAGCAAACAGGCGGCTTGAAACAACTTGTTCTAAAAATTGCACGCACCGTGTATCGCCATGCCATCGTACCCGATCAATTTATCACATGGTTGCCTTACGGTCTCAGGGGGGTAAAAGAGATAAAAAAATCAGGCAGACGTTTCGATTTTATTCTTTCATCAGGGCCACCCTTTACCGCCCATCTCATTGCTCTTGCAGCGCACAGGCGGTTCAAAGCCCCCTTACTACTTGACTACCGGGACCTGTGGAATGGAAGTCGTTATTACGCAAGGCCGTTTCCCGCTTCTTTCGTCAACAAAAATTTAGAGAAAAAAGTGCTTTCCAGTGCACGTTTTATCGCTGTAACCACCTCCAGAGCAAAACAGCGCCTGCTGCAGGAATTTCCTTTTATTGATCCGTCATTGGTACAGGTGGTCCCCAATGGATTTGATTTTGACCCCCTACCCTTTCAGTCGCCTTCCCAAGGCCCTTTTACGTTTCTTCATCTGGGCAGCCTTACACCGGAGAGAAACCCTGCGACATTTCTTTCAGCTATTAAAAAACTGATAGAGGAAGGCTTTTTAAAAAAAGATGTGAAGATCATTTTTCAGGGCTACGTTCACGAGGTCTGCCGAGATAGTATAGAGTCGTCCGGGCTTGGCAGGATGGTAGAAATACGCCCGGACGAACCTTACAACCTGGCTGTCAGGCGCCTTCAGGAAGCCCATGTACTCATTGTTCTACAATCGTTGGCCAATGGGGGAGACACAGCCATACCCGGTAAGTTCTACGATTACCTGGCGGCACGCCGTCCCGTACTGGTACTCGACGAAGAAGGCGCTACATCTGAAGCTGCAAGAGAGTTAGGAATTCAATCAGTAGCTCACATATTCAATGAAAGAGAAATCCTGGAAAAAGTAAAAGATATTATCCTCCGGTATGAAAAACATCTGGAAACTGCCAACCGCTCCACGGATGCACTCATGCGCTTTCACCGACGGGAAATATTCCGCTCATTTTTCAATCAATTAAAATCAACCCTCTGATGTATGACGTATTCTGACACCAGCACGGGTATAATAAACACCCACACCATGTGGAGCAGACAAAAAGACTTATTAAAGCGTGCAGTACTGGTTACCGCCTCAGCGGGTGCAGGCAAAACCGCACAGCTGACGCAGCGGTATATCCACATTTTAAACCACTCGGAAGACCCGGAATACTTCACCTGCATTCTCGCAATTACCTTTACAAATAAAGCTGCCAAGCAAATGAAAGAACGAATTCTCTCCGAGCTCATCACACGTGCCGTCGAAAACCATGATGAAAAAGCGCTGAAAATTCTTGAATCCATGCTTCGTAATTCACGTCGGTTTCGTGTAAGCACCATTGACTCTTTTGTGCGTTCCTTATGCCTATCCTCCGCAGCATTCCTCGAGTTCCCTCCTGAATTCGACGTAGAGCTTAACCCGGATGAAACAATCAACTATGCACTCGATCTCCTATTGTCTGACCGCAGCGAAGTGAAAAGCACCGAGGAAGTAGTGGATACATGTTTGGAAATGGGAATTACACTGGGACTGAACCCCATCCCTTCACTCAAGCGCACCATTTCACGCCTTATCGTGGATTCTTACAGCAAGGTGGCAAAAGACACACACTATGGCAATGCTGTAGAAATAAAAAAAATCCAAGACGCACTGCGTGACGCATTGAAAAAACTCATACAAAGATATGGGCAGTTAAAACCCGAAGAGAAAGACAATGCTGAAAAGCTTTTACAGTATCTGCAAAATGCCAGTGCACGTCAACTTATCAACGAGAAGGCCTTTAAACCTCTGCAGCGGCGTTCAAAATCGAAACCGAGAATGATTATTCGCAAAAACGACGGGGAACTTCAACAGCTTTACGCCGAGGTGACTCACGTTCAGAGAGATTTTGTTGATATTTATTACAGTAATCTTTCAGGGGTATTTTCTAAATTTGTAAAGAAAACCTTATATCTCTCTCATAAGCATTTGAAACGGAAGGGGCGTGTGCTTCTGGCAGATCTTTATTTACAACTTCTTGAACATCTGGAGAAAGATGAGGTGCCCACACTTTTTTTCTACTTAGGAGAAAAACTTGAACACTATCTTATAGATGAATTCCAAGATACAAATCCTGAACAATGGGCCGTGCTCCAGCCGCTGATAGAAACCGCCATCAGTCAGAATGCACGTGCATCGTTCTTCGCAGTGGGTGACAGGAAACAGGCAATCTATCGTTTTCGTGGAGGTGATAGCAGAATTTTCGACCACGTAATCCGTGAATGTTTCCAATCAGAACGAATCCACCACGATACGAACTCGCTGAGAACCAATTACCGCAGTCTTCCGGCCATTCTCAATTTTGTGGCTGATGTTTTCCAGCCGACAAATTTAACCACCGGGCTCAGAGAGGTGCTTCTTTCCCAAAATAGGGAAAAACCTCTTCTTGAGGAAGTTATCGAAGAGGTACAAAAGCTCTGGGCTTTTGACACCACGGTCAAACAAAAGCCGGCAGAAAAGAACGAGAAGGCTGAAGGGTTTGTAAAAGTCGAAGACATAGAAAATGCAGAAGATAATCTCGACGAGGTGGTTAAGGAAACACTTTTAAAACGTGTTCATGAGCTTTTAGCACGAAACTGGGCACTGGCTGATATATCAATACTGGTCAGAGACAATCAGCAGGTACAGAAAGTAACAGGCTGGCTGAAGGACCATGGTATCTCTGTTGCTTCAGAAATCACATGGGACGTGCGCACACACGCAACAATGCGTGAGATTATTGCATTGTTGCGCTTTCTCAATCATCCGCCTGATGATACTTCATTTGCAGGATTTATTATGGGAGAGCTTTTTCTCAGCCTTGCAGGGTTAAGACGGGAAGAGGTGGAAGCATTCCTTCAGGAGCACCGCCTTGAAAAGAAGTCCGATGGAAAACATCTCTACCAGGCATTTCAAAATAAATTTCCTGAGGAATGGGAAACTCACATTGCGCCGTTTTTCCGGATGGTGGGATTTCGTACGCCTTATGAGCTACTGGTTGCTTTGGCCAAACACTACCGTGAGTTTTTCGAGAAAAGGCCAGAAGACGGCGTGTTCCTCTATCACCTCCTGGAAACGGCTGCAGAGGCTGAGGCCAATGGTAATACAGGCATGGACGATTTCATGAGATGGCTGGACAGTGCACCGCAGGAAACATTTCTTCTCAAGCTACCAGATTATGGCGATGCTGTACAGGTACTCACTGTTCACAAAGCCAAGGGACTGGCATTCCCTGTTGTTATTTATCCATTCGGCTATATTACACCCCGTGCACTCCGCCTCCCGGAAGTGTTTGTGAGCGATGAGGGACACATTATCATGGGACTTTCCAGAGAATCGGCAGCAAAAGGACTAAAGATGAAAACCTTGGTTATAAAAGAAATAGCATCCAACCTCATCGACGAACTGAATCTTCTCTACGTGGCCTTTACACGGGCTCAATACGAATTACACGTGTTCTGTCTTAAACCAAAGCATTCGCCATGGATACCCTTACCCCTGCCCAAAAATCTGCGCAACCTCACGTACGGGGTAGAAAGTAGCTCTTGCGTTACAAAAACTGTTTCACCCGGTGAAGCAGGCGAACTTGTTATTGCTCCCGTACCATTCGCGGGTGAGGGGCTGCGACGACTCGTCAGACGTCGTGGGGATGTAACCATTGACATAGAAGAACGCCGGAGACTCCAGCGCGGCAGGCTCATACACCGAGCCCTGGCCTATGTAGAGGTGGTACCAGAACATGCATGGGAAGAAATCATTCACCAGGCAGTGGAGAAAGCAGCTTTTCAGGAAAAGTTGCACGAATTATCCAGAGAAATTGCGAGAGAACTCATCACTTTTTTTCAGGAACCTGAAAATCGTGCTCTTATTCAGGGTACACCTGTAATGGTAGAAGCAGATTTGTGTGACAGTGAAGGCAATATTTACCGACCCGATCGAGTCCAAGAACGCGATGGTATTATGGAAGTTATCGAATTCAAAACAGGGGAACATCCATCCGAAGAACATGCAGAGCAGGTGAAAAGTTATATTCATCTTCTGCAGTCGATATTCCAAGAAGCCCGCTTCAGGGGATACGTTGCATATATTGACCTTCAACAGGTGGAAACGATACCGTGGCAGAACTAATTCATTTGACGCCAGAGGAAGACGCACCTGAATGTTTAGCCCGTATCCTTGCTGCTGAGGGCAAGCGGGACCTGCGTCATACATGGGTAATATTCCCTGGCAGACGTCCCTTCTACTATCTCAACCGACATCTTGCACAACTGCTGAACGGAGCCTTCCTGCCACCAATGGAATTCACAGAAGACGAGTTCATTGAACATCTTGCACTATCCACCGGCGCAATAGAAGGCCAGCGCATAGAAACCCTGGATGCCCTCTCATTCCTTCATCAAAGCCTTAATGAGCTCTCTGGCAAGGGCCTTCTCAATCCGGGCGATTTTCAAACCTTCCTTAGATGGGGTTTTCGATTTATAAACTTTTTCGACGAACTGGAAGAACACCTCATCACCGTTAATGCTCACGCTCTCAAAAATCTGGAAGCTCAGGTTTTGTCCTTCGAAGACCGCATTCCGCGCTCCATTCAGAGTGTTCTTTCACAGATCTCTTTACTCATGCCACGGTTGCGCGATCGCCTTCTTCAAGCCCGGTACTATACACGCGGCATGGCATACCGGGCAGCAACGGAAGGAATTAAGAGTGCCAGACCACCGGACGTAAAAAAAATTTTCTGGTACATACCTTATGCACTATCACCATCGGAAGAATATATATTGAAGCAGCTGTGGGAAGGTCCACCCGAAATCGTGGTTATATACCATGAGCCCGGCCACCTGGGAGTCGTAAAAGAACGCCCCAATGTGGTAAGTGTGCTGGAGAGATTAAAAGGAAAGTCACTCCCTGAAGCTCCTGTAAAAACCACCCCGCTACGCGTTTACCGGGCATTCAGCACTCACAGCGAAATCCTCACTCTGCGAGAGGTGTTGAGAGAAGAAATAGACAAAAATCCTGCACGCACAGCAATTGTAATGCTGCGTACCGACGTGCTCCCGGTACTCCTGTCCGAGGTTCTTGAAGGGGTCTCTGTTGAATACAACATCACCATGGGATATCCCATTGCCCACTTTCCACCTTATTCTCTTATAATGGCTTTTATTAAGGTTTTAGAAACACGCCAGGCCGGTCGCTTCTACATACCGGCACTGTTCAATTTCCTCAAACATCCTTACATTAAAAACTTGCCCCTCGAAAAAGGAGGCTCTTTCAGGGCATTCGTGCATGCTCTGGAAAACGTATTTATCAGAAAAAACCTGGCTTTTGCACGGCCCGAAACGTTAAAAGACGCAGGAGCAAAAGCAAGCAGTGAAATCAACGTGGAAGAGCAAGAAGCACTGGAAATTTACCAGTATCTGCTCGGGCTTCTTATGCACGAAAAGGAACAGGAGGACGCTCTTGCTCATACGGCGGAGACGTTGGAAAGGCTCTTTCAGTTTCTCCTGACAAAAGGTGAAGGCAAAACCCATCCCTTTGCCGAAGAGTTCATTGGACGGGTGCTTGACCTTTTCCAGCGCATACGCCTCAGTTTTATGGGCAACCTTCCCCTGCGTCAAGAAGACAGGTTTTTTCTGCTTGCACACCTGCTCCAGAGCGAAAGAGTGCCATTTTCCGGCATACCGCTGGCAGGTCTCCAGGTGCTGGGCCTTCTGGAGACACGGGGCATCGCTTTTAAAAATGTGTATATCACAGACGTTAATGAAGGGATACTTCCAACAGCAGGAGAAGGAGGCTGGCTGCCTCCGTCAATAAGGAAAGTTCTGAAGCTTCCTCTGCCAGAAGATACAGAAAAACTTCAGCGTTTCTACTTCGCACGTCTTGTCAATGGTGCAGACCAGGTAAATATCTTCTACGTAGATGCTCCAGATAAAATGCGCAGTCCCTTTGTTGAAGAAATGATTCTTACACGCAAACTCGCCGGAATAGAAGTGAAAGAAAAAGGTGTTCTGTTCTCCACGTCAACCACATCCTCTCCCAGAGAAAGTACCGCGTTCAAAAAGACATCCGCTGTTCTTACAGCGCTTAAAAACATCCAGTTTCATCCCACAGCGCTGGATACCTACATGAAGTGTCCAGCGCGTTTCTACTTCCGATACCTGCTCAAGCTGGAAGAGGCCGACACCATTGAGGAAGATGTTGAGGCACGAGATGTGGGTAATATTGTACACGAAGCGCTTAGAACTGTATTCGAACCATTTGTGAATAAAGGATTCGTAACTCCCGAAGACATCGAAAAACGACGTTCCGTTTTACCGGTTATTGTGCGTGAGGCAATGAACCGCGAAGGTTTGGGCCCCACTGACGAGGACGCTTCCGCTGTACGCGAAATTATCTATCACACACTACTGCAATACCTCAACAGGTATCTGGAGATAGAAAAGGAAAATGCTGAAAATAAAGGAATAAAAATTATAGCACTGGAGAAAAACATAGAAGTGTCTTTTCCACTGGATGCGAACGGGAATGCAGTGCCAGTGGTAGGTCGGGTGGATAGGATTGACTTCTTTGATGGAAAGGTAAGAATCATTGATTACAAGACCGGTGGCTCGGTGGACACACCAAAACGGAAGGGACTGAAAGCCCCCGCCAATCGGGAAGAAGCAAAACATATCATCAAATCCTTCCAACTGCCCCTTTACCTCTACTTGGGACGCTGCAAGGAATACTTTACCGACTACAACCAGGCCGATGCCGGTGTCATACTTATCAAGAATGTATTCAAAAAACCACGCGAGGTATTAAAAAATGTATTTTCTTCATCGTCAAAACCTTCAGAGATAATGGAGAATGTTTTTATACCTGCCATGCGGCTTCTCATAAAAGAAATAATTGATGAAAGCAATCCTTTTATTCCGGACTCCTCTGACTAGAGATACTGCGATCACTGTCCCTACCCCGCCCTGTGTCGCAGGCCCTATTGAAATCACTCCATTGACATACATGGGTTAGGACTGCTAACTTTTATGCATAATAAGCACGAGCATCCGAGTCCAGTAACAAACAGGAGGAGAACATGAGTTATGCGATGACACGAACAGTAAAAGGTTCGTTTGAAGACGTGATTCAACGAACCATACAGGCACTTCATTCTGAAGGCTTCGGCATCCTTTGTGATATAGACGTAAAAGCCACGCTCAAAGCAAAACTCGGAGTGGATTTTCGCAACTACCGGATACTGGGAGCATGCAATCCCCCCTTTGCTTACAAGGTCTTGCAACAGGAGGATAAAATCGGACTCCTCCTCCCGTGTAACGTGATTGTCCATGAAAAAGAAAATGAAACAATAGAGGTTGCCGCCATTGACCCAGTAGAAGCCATGAGCGTGGTGAACAATCCCTCCCTCGAGAAGGTAGCGGAAGAAGTAAAAGAAAAGCTTCAGCACGTTCTGGAAAAGCTGTGATCGGCACTTCAACCCCATGGACTTTTGATCCATGCAGAAGTTATGATTAATGTTGATGTATAGATTTTTCCATCAGTGGCGTCCAGGTATTGCAAAAGTTTTTCCAGTAGTTCTGTTTTCATGCATGTTGCTGGGTACCATGGAAGCGTGGGGGGCACTGCTCTGTTTCGGGACAAACGATCATTTCGCCATTGAAATGCCTATGCAAACGGAGCTACCCTCTCAATTAAACGCCTTTGTATTCCCCTCGGCAAGCGCACTATTTCACATAGAGCAAAGCTGTGGATACTGCACCGACGTGCCTCTCAGTATTTACACCCTCGTCCCCATTGCCCCCAATATTCCCGAACCCGGCAGTCGCGGGTCCGGGACCACAGCGCAAACGAATCCAGAAGGACTTAATCCTCAAACAAGAATTATAACGGGTAAAGGCACCTTAGCCTTTAGATGTTTGAAACCGTCTTTTGCACCTTTCATTATTTTGTCCACAGTTCTTCGTAATTGATTTCCCGCCTTAATTTTTTGTCGTAAGTCGCAGCCCAAACAACAGCAGACATGAAAATGCAGGAGGTCTGTATGAAAGAGATGTTGAAAATCCTGTGTATGTGTGTGCTGGTAAACACATCAGCACACGGTGAACAATTAAAAATTCAAAAACAAATCGTTGAAACACTCACACTACAGGAAGCTGTAACACTCGCGCTTTCCAGACATCCCGAAATCCAGGCATTCCCGTGGGAAATCAGCGCCGCTGAGGTTGCTGCGTTTCAGGCGGGTCTCTTCCCCAATCCAGAGCTGGAGGTGGAAGTAGAAAACATCGCAGGGTCCGGCCCTTACCGGGGAATTTCAGGACTGGAGA
>JAJRZV010000008.1 GCA_024275095.1 bacterium
ACGGGACAGCAACGGCCCGGGAGTTCAGGTTGCTGATTCAGATCTCAAATACCCTTACCAGTCATGCAGGTTCGTAATCACAGGCAACACGTTTAAAAATCTTTACTGGGCACTTTACGTGGATAGTTATGGGGTGTGCCCTCTTCCTGCCACCAGCGTTATTGTCTTCGAGAACAATACCATCGAAAACACCAGCTATCCGGGAGACAACCAGGAATATATCAACGGTACCTACAATAATGGAGAAATACTCTGCCTTGAATGGCCGTGTGGCGAACATGTTGCATGTGTCGGTGACGAGTTTGATACAAGTCAGAAATTGTGCGAGTAATAAGCACCACGTTTATTTCGTCAGCTCGATAGGCATCCAAATATTTTTCGGTCTTGACTTACATGTGAATCATGTGTATAAATTGCAGTATATGGCAACGTACTTCATGACGCAAGTACAAAAAGATCTTGACGCAGTGCGTAAGAACGCATAAAATTAAACTGGAAGCTAAAACATGAGGTGAAACAATGAAAGTCTCTGACGTAATGAAAAAAGATGTTATAACCATCCGCGAAGAGGCAAGCGTGGGAGAAGCCCTTGCCCTCATGGAGACCCATAAAATACGTCATCTTGTAGTCGTTGACTCTTCCGGTAAACTCACAGGGGTTATATCTGACAGAGACATTAAGTTCTCTCTCCCCACACGGAAAACCCTGGAAGATCCTAAAAAACGCAAATTCTTTCTCTCGGCCATAAAAGTATCTGAATGCATGGTGCCAGACCCGCTTACACTTCAACCTGATACCGGCATCAAGAAGGCTGCTGAACTTGTGCGTTCATGTAAAATCGGCTGCATTCCAGTGGTGGAAAATGATCAGCTTGTGGGAATTATTACGACATCCGACCTTATTGATTGTCTTATAAGCCTGATTGACGGGAAAGAAGCTGCTTGAAAAAGCTCATTTTATTTTATTCTACACGCCAGTAAAGAATAGTGCTATCCCCTTGTGCATCGCGTTCCAGCACAACCCGGATGGTACACGAGTATCCCTCCACCAGAGCTGATACCTTTGCGCTGAAGTAATTTGAGTGCACTCCCACTATTTCCGAAAGGAAACTTTTATCCTGACGGGTGAGATTCAATCCCAGGTCCTCATCCAGATACCTGATGAACTCACCGGGGCGCATGAACGGTTCCTCCTGCCTCCGGTTGATGATGTCCTGCGCAACCTCTTCATCGATCCCTTCCAGAAGTGACATCAAAACTTCTGCGGGAGCGGTGTTTACATTGATGGTGTAACCACCAACGGGTTGAATGCGTGGATATACGGTCAAATACGGAGAGTACATGGGATCGTTGCGAGCTTCCTGCGTGCCCCCTGCGGTAAGTTTGAGAAACGTGGTATCGTCTATATCCTTAATCAATAGAAGTTCTGTAATGGTGTCCATGGGGGCATTTTTTGCTTCGTATCCATGTTCAAGAAAAAGGTAGTAGTCGCTTTCGGCGATTCCTTCAGAGTCTTCATCTATCCAGTCAATAATGTTATCCACAATCCTGGGTTCAATACCCATGATCTCGAAGAAACGTTTCACCAGTGCCACACGCGGGTGTTCCCGCATTCCTCCTGAAAACCGCAAGCCTCTCCCGTCACCGCCCACAAGCATGTTCAGGTTGATTTTGGAAGTTTCATCTACGATGACACCACCAACTGTACCTCTTATCCCATCAGAAGATTCCATGGGAATAGGAATTTCAGACGCGTGAGACCAGACCTCTTCGTTTGGGTCAAGCTCAGAAGTGATAAAATCAACACGTCTTCCCTGCTCACGGTCTTCATCAGAATCGTTCTTCAAAAGGGCACGTGCAGCTTCGACACCAGCCAGTGCCATGTAATAGGCCTTGCGCTGCATTTTTATAGTTTCCACCCATGTACGACCAAGATTAATATCAATGCTGTTGAAAGCTATGAGGGCACCAAGAAAGGTGATTATTCCCGTCACGATAACCAGTGCAAATGCTCTCTGGCCTTTCTTTTTCACCGTCGCAATGCTCCACCTGACCTGTACTGAGCTTCATACCCGACTTTTCTCTCAGCAAGCCTGAGAATAACCACCTTCTCGAGAGTAAAAAATGAAGGGTTCTCTTCAGAACCTTCTCGGTCCCATACGGAAAGTACAATTTCTACTGCTTGAGGGAGCTTATAATTCTCTCTGGAATCCCACCGATCCAACCACTCGCGACCATCAAAATATCTTATATTAATAGAACGAATATCATCGAGTATGCGAACCCGGTATCCGCCGTGAGCATGTTCCCTGTCGGGAAGCTGATCAACGCGTTTCCACAAAGCGAGGCGGTCGTTTTCATAATCAGCTTCCCAGTAATAGGAAATCTCAGCCATCTCACTGATGTCTGCATCCCCTGAACCTGTTAAAAGATAATCTGCTGCCAGCGTCCAGAAAGTCAGGTGATCTGCGTCCCTGCCAAATACAGTATCATCCTCGCCGATAAAAACCGTTACAGGTTCTGCATTAGATCCTCCCCGATAGGTCGCGGCAAGAAATGCACTTTCAAGTTCGCGTCCCATGATCTCCAGTACTCGCGCAACGCGTGCATAGCGGGTGCTTACACTTACAGCACGCCTGCCAGCATTTACCGAAGAGATAAAAGTGGAATACACCACAGTCACCAGCACTCCCAGCAGTACCACTGCGAGTAAAAGCTCAATTATGGTAAAAGCACGAGGGCACTTCACCGACTCTGGCTCTCTGGCTTTACTTGGAGGTATGTAAGAAGAGAGTATGTTTTATCATCCCACTGGACTGTCACCTCAGGCATTTTCAGTTCTCCTGTAATCTCCACCGGGAGGTAAACAACACCTGATTCAGAAACATTTACTGTGAAACGCTGCTTCATATCACTGAGTCCGGTATCTTCTACCGGTGGACGCTCAAAATCGCTGTATTTTGACTCCAGTTCAAGAAATACCAGCTCCGTGTCAGCAAAAACTGTGGCATAGGTATAATCTCTGATGAGCCCGGCAATGCGGATCTGATGAATCACAAACGAAATAAGGGTCACAAACACTGTGCCGACAATGGCGAGAGCTGCAACAACTTCAATTAGTGTAAAACCCTTACTCGTCTTCATAGAGAAACACATTAACTTCACCCTCGATAATTTCTACTTCACTGCTAAAGGGGTTTAAAAACACCGAAACAACACTTTCACCCTTCTCAAGCTTTACGAGAATCGGCAAGCAGCGTCCTCCCGGGAAAACCTGAATGTAGAGTTCTCCACTGGAAAACTCCTCCGGGCCGACGGTAACAGACTTGATACTCACCAGTGAACCGATCTCCTTCTTTTTGTCAGTTTTTTTCCATTCACATGTACCATCACCAACAGGTTCGCACTCTTCAATGACAAAAACACCCTCCTCTATGTCTATATAAATACGAAGCAGGTGGCTCGTGGTATAACTTTCAGCCAGCACCCCTCTCATAAAGGCGCTGAGATCACGGGCTTCTTTTTTAAGACCCTCAATGGTAAAAAATGGTATTGCGGGAAAAACCAGCGCTGCCAGAAGCCCGATCAATAGCAATACAACCGAAAGTTCTACGAGCGTAAATCCTCTTTCAGGATTTTTACGAAAACAAGAAATAAAACCCTTGCTGCTATTCTGCCGATATGTCTCTGGCATCTATATCAGCGTTCTCCCCTTCTCCCCCAACTTCTCCATCTGCTCCAAGACACATGAGGGTGTATTCCTGTCCATCCGATGTGTAGTAATAATCATTGCCCCAGGGATCTTTTGGCACTTTTTTGGAGGTGAGATATGGCTTCCAGTTCTTAGGTATTCTACCGGACGTGGGTTTCTCAACAAGCGCTTTCAAACCCTGCTCTGTGGTTGGATAAAACCCATTGTCCAATTTGTAAAGCTCAAGAGCCTGGGATAGATTCTTTAACTGGGCCTTGCATGTTTCAATTTTCGAGCGAGAGAGGTATCGCATTACATTAACAGACACAATTGTAGCCAGCAACCCGATGATGATGACCACCACCATAATTTCAATCAGCGTGAAGCCTCGCTCCCTGTGTTTTCTCATTTGTATCACCTCCCTGATGTCACTTGATAAACTGCTGCATCTGAAGAAGAGGTAAAAGGACTGAAAGGATTATAAACAGCACAAGCCCGGCCATCAACACAACTACAAGCGGTTCCAGAATGGAGATAAACGCATTTGTGGCCGTTTCTATTTCCTGGTCGAAAATTTCCGAAACCCGGAACAACATTTCTTCGAGTTCACCGCTCCTCTCCCCTGCTGAAATCATGTGAATCACCACAGGGGGGAACACACCCGAATTCTTTAATGGTTCGGAAAGTGTTGTCCCTCGTGCAATACTTTCTTTTGTCTCATCTATCACTTCCTTGATGACCTCATTTCCAATAACACCACGCGCGATTTCAAGAGCTTTTACTATGCTTACGCCTCCCTTTAAAAGCGTTCCCAGCGTGCGCGCAAACCGGGAAGTCACAGCCAGTCTCACAAAACGACCAATAATGGGGAGCTTCAACTTTAAAGCATCTATGCGCCTGCGCCCGGCAGGTCTTCGGCTGTAAAAATAATATCCAATGTACACACCAACAGCAGCAACAATAAACAGAGGCCAGTAATTCACTGTGATATTGCTTACTCCAACAATAGCCCGTGTATAGAAAGGCAAACTATGGCCCAGATCTGCGAAAATTTTTGAAACACGCGGGATAACAAATCCTACAAGGATTACAAGCACTCCTATCATAACTGTGAAAACAATTGATGGATAAATAGCGATTGTAATCATCTTACTTCTGAACCTCACAACGTCCTCCAGATAATCCGCCAGCATGAAGAGAATGCCTTCGAGTGTACCGGAAGCC
This sequence comes from bacterium, assembly GCA_024275095.1. Taxonomy (GTDB): domain Bacteria; phylum JAJRZV01; class JAJRZV01; order JAJRZV01; family JAJRZV01; genus JAJRZV01. The sequence continues at coordinate 4,915 of JAJRZV010000008.1, forward strand.
TCACCTGCTCCAACCATACTCACGTACAGATCTGAAAAAGCCCGCCTGTGAGAGGCCATGGCCTCTGCAAGGCTCGCTCCCTCCATTACCCTGTCACGAATATCTGCGATAATCCTCTTAAAGTGGGGATTTTCGAATTGTTCAAGAAGAGCAGTGAGAGCCTCTACAACAGGAAGGCCCGCCCTGAGAAGCGTGGCAAATTCCCGTGTAAAAGCCGCTACATCCCTCAGTGATATGCGTGCAAAAAAAAGCTGTAGTCTTCCCACTACAGAAGATATACGTTTGAAACCTCCAGAGGGTAATACGCCCTCCTCTATACGAGTGACATACACACCTTCCTTCTTCAGTCTGTTATACGCCTCACGCGAGGTCTCTGCGTCCACGTATCCTTTTACAACTTTTCCCTGGGTGTTATAACCCTTGTAATAGAAAACGGGCATGTATCTTCAGTCCAGTTCTTCCTGAGTCACCCTCATCACCTCTTCAACCGTGGTTATACCGTCCTGGACCTTCCTCGCACCATCATCCCGCAGTGTCAACATTCCTTTTTCCGTGGCTCTCTTTTTAATAGAAGAAGAGTCTACACCTCTGGTGATGAGGTTGCGGATATCGTCATCTATTACAAGCATTTCAAATATTCCGGTTCTGCCCTTGTAACCAGTGTGAAAACACATGTCACAACCCTTACCTTTGTACAGGGTAATATCACTGGTTTCGGGCAATCCCAGTTATTTAATTTCCCACACTTCGGGTTTATAGGGCTCTTTGCAATTAGAACAAACAACTCTCACGAGACGCTGAGCAATAACGGCGATAAGCGAAGATGAAACGAGGAAGGGTTCTATACCCATATCTATCAAACGTGTAATGGCCCCGGGAGCATCGTTTGTGTGGAGTGTGCTGAGCACCAGGTGACCCGTGAGAGAAGCATGAATGGCGATTTCCGCTGTCTCCAGATCCCTGATCTCCCCTACCATGATGACATCCGGATCCTGTCTGAGTATGGCACGCAGTCCACTTGCAAAGGTCAATCCAATTTTAGGGTTTACGTGAATTTGACCAATACCGGGAAGCTGGTACTCAACGGGGTCTTCAATCGTGATGATGTTTTTTTCTTCTGTATTGATGCGAGAGAGACATGCATACAGGGTGGTCGTCTTACCGGATCCTGTGGGACCTGTAACGAGAATAATTCCGTGTGGTCTAATAATGAGCCGCTTTAAAAGTTCAAGTCGTTCTCCCGTGAGTCCAATATCCTCAAGACCCAAAAGCACACTGGAACGATCAAGAAGTCGCATCACCACACGCTCACCAAAAGTTGTGGGGATAGTTGACACACGAATATCAATGTCCTTGCCAGCCAGTTTGAGTCGAATGCGTCCGTCCTGAGGAAGGCGTTTCTCAGCAATGTTGAGTCCAGCCATCACTTTAATGCGTGATGAAATGCTGGGATGCAATCGTCGAGGCAGACGGTGGACTTCGTGTAAAACACCATCAACGCGAAAACGAATGGATAGGTCACTTTCAAACACTTCTATGTGTATATCACTGGCACCCTCGCGTACGGCCTTGAAGAACAATGAATTTACGAAGCGAATAATGGGTGCTTCATCTGTTGCCTCGAGCAGGTCCTTGGGCTCCTCCAGTTCTGCCACGCCTTCTCCATTGGTGAGATCCTCCACAACGTCTTCACGACTACCGATCTCTTCCTCGTATACGTGATTAATAACCCGAATGATTTCTTCTTCAGAAGAAACCACCACATCCACCGGTGCTTCGAGAAGTGCACTCACGTCATCAGAAGCAACATCAAGGGGCTCAGCTGTTGCCACAATAACAGTACTGTCTTTTTTCTCTATTGGTACCAGCAGGTGTTTTCTCGCAAAAGAAATAGGAATTTTACCCACAAGGTTCCTATCTATCTTCTTTAAATCAAAACGGTCAACAAATGGTAAACCAAGCTGTACGGCCAGCGCTTTTTTTAACTGGGAGTCTGTGATTATACCTTTTGCTTTAAGAATTTCACCAAGGCGTCCACCTTTTTCCTGCTGCTCCTCAAGGGCAGCTCGAATGTCCTCGGGAGATGCGAAACCTTCCCTGATAAGAATTTGCCCTATCAATTCCTCTGCAAAAGTCGCTTTGCTTGTAGACACATCAGCCATAGATTTATATTATCTCACACCAGATTTGGAGTGAACAGTGAACGGTATCTCTGAACTATCCCTAAAACTTATATGAACACTCCCCATTTATAAACAAACCTTTTTAGTCGCACATGTTCCTTAACAAATTACGAACAAAGATTGAAAATGTTACATGTTAAACTAATTCCTTTAAACAGCCAGGGCCTCGGGAGGAACGTTAATAGCTTCCTTAACTCGATTCTTCTCATCCACAATGACAATTCGGGGTTTGTGTTCAATGCGTTCCTCTTCTGAATATACAGCATAGCTTGCAATAATAATGAGGTCACCACGTGCAACCTTCCGTGCAGCAGCACCGTTCAGCACAATTTCGCCGCTCCCTCTTTTACCCTTAATCACGTAAGTTTCGAAACGCTCCCCATTGGTGATGTTGTAAATCTGCACCAGCTCATACTCCACAAGATCAGCTGCCTCCATGAGATTTTCATCAATGGTAATACTTCCTACATAGTGAAGGTCCGCTCCCGTTACCGTGGCCCTGTGAATTTTCGATTTGAGCAGCGTTCTCTGCATTGTGACACCTCCTCATTATTTTATATTTCCCACCCGCCCTATCCCTGATTCTTTTCGGCGCGCAATCAGCACGCGCGCCGTGTGCGCTGAATTTTATATTTCTTAAAGTGTACATCAGCACTTTCCCTCACCCTTTCCCTGCATTAAGAATTGCGTGGTCTATAAGTCTCGCCTTTCCCACCTTTACCGCGAGAGCCAGCATCACTTGTCCCTGAATAGAGTCAACGTCCTGAAACGTCTCAGGATCAACGAGACGCACGTAATCAATTTCAGTATGTGGATAACTCTTGATAAACGCCTTTACCGCCTCAACAATCTTGTCTGCATCTGTTTCTCCCTGTTCCACCAGCTGGCGCGCCTTTTCCAGTGACCTTACCAGCGAAAGTGCTGACTTTCTCTCTTCCTCACTGAGGTACACATTTCTGGAACTCATGGCCAGACCATCGGATTCCCTGACTGTCGGCACACCCACAATTTCCACATCCATGTTGAGGTCCCTGACCATGCGTTCGATAACCTTGAGCTGCTGGTAATCCTTTTCTCCAAAAACAGCTATATGGGGCTTCACAATGTTAAACAGTTTCGCAACAACTGTGGTCACACCACGGAAATGCCCGGGCCTTGATGCACCGCACAGGTATCGGGTTATTTCTGTTACTTCCACGTATGTCTGAAAACCCTCGGGATACATCTCTTCATCTGAGGGAGCGAATATGATATCCACACCCACACCCGCCGCCATTGTTACATCGCGTTCAAAGTCCCGTGGGTAATCTCTGAAATCTTCTTTTGGACCAAATTGAATAGGATTTACGTAAATGCTCACCACAACCACGTCTCCAAGCTCCCGGGCCTTGCGCATAAGGGTCAGGTGACCTTCGTGGAAATATCCCATTGTGGGAACAAATGCGATGCGGTGGCCTTTCTCTCGCAAGCGTTCGCTTTCGACCTTCATTTCTGTCACACTTTTGATAATTCGTACATCAGTCATGATACACGTGCTCCTCAGAAGGAAAAGTGCCTGAACGTACCTCCTCTATAAATCTGGTCACACTTTCTTTCACGGCTGAAGCCATATCAAAATATTTTTTGACAAACCGGGGCACCTTTTCCGTGAAACCCAGCAAGTCATGAAGAACCAGCACCTGACCATCACAGCATGCCCCGGCACCGATGCCAATGGTGGGAATGTTGACGCTGGATGTAACAGCCTTCGCTGTCTCCTCGGGCACTCCTTCCAGTACCACCGAAAACACACCCGCTTCCTCCAGAGCTTTTGCTTCCTGAACCAGATGCCTCCGCGCTTCCTCACCACGCCCCTGAATGCGATAGCCACCAAAGGATTTCACCCACTGTGGAGTAAGCCCCAGATGACCCATTACAGGAATACCAAAACTTACCATGCGAGATACGGCTTCCAGCACAGGGCCGCCACCTTCGACCTTCACTGCATCAGCCCCTGCTTTAATAAGGGCCACCGCACTTTTTACAGCTTGTTCCACCGAAGGTTGAAACGAACCAAAAGGCATATCTCCCACGATCAGTGCACGTTTTACAACTCTGGCCACAGCACGGGTATGATGCACCATGTCATCCAGAGTAACAGGCAGGGTGTTTTCATATCCAAGAATGACATTGCCAAGTGAATCCCCGACAAGAATGACATCTATTCCTGAAGCATCGAGCAGAGAAGCAAAAGCTGCATCATACGCGGTAAGGCATACAATTTTTTCACCGGATTTGCGAGCGATAATATCTTTTACCGTAATTTTTTTGCACTCATGTCCCATAAAAAACCTCCGGCGGACCCAGCCGGAGGCAACGATATTCCTCGTTACGTCTCCGTCCAGGTCCAGCCTCTACATCCAGATCCCGGCGGATCACTAACAAAACAATACCATTTACTTAGCAAACTTGTCAACGCAACGTGTCAAAAAACTCTCCCGGGTTCATCTCCAAAAGCCCGGAACTTTATTCCTGTACTTGTAAATTTGGATTAAATTTTTATTCTTCTGCCTGAAGGTCTTCGCGTTATTACTACTTCTTGCAGCTTCGCTTTTTCTTCGTGTTACATGAGGACTTTTTCCCTGCTCCAGCACCTCCTGCCTTCTCAAACGAACCTGAAGCTCCACACTCCGGACACTTTCTGGTTTTGCATCTGGAATCTTTAATAAATCCACACTTAGAACATTTCCACTCTGCCATTTTTTCTCCTCCTTTAATTTCTTTAACTTTTAAATTTTACTCAAGTAATAATCATTTGCAAAATTGGTGTCA
>JAJRZV010000105.1 GCA_024275095.1 bacterium
AGCCTTTTCGTGGTACTCTCATGTACAGCATAATACGCGGGATGCAACACCGTCAAAATATAAAATTCCACGTACTTTTGTAATACATGCGGAAAACGTATCCCTGTCACGTCGGCAACCATGTTCACCATCTCTGAAGTTCGATTGCGTAACGAATCGAGAGTGTTTATTACTTTTTCTGCTATGGCCTCAGCCAGCAACTGGGGGCTTTGGCCCGAAGAACTCACACCACTCAGAAAAGCCTTCATCTCATTCACAGCGTTTAAGGGAATATCAAATTCGTATTCGGTCCCTTCCTGGACAGTGAAAAGTACATCCTTTTTGACCCTGCCCAGCTTTCTGATCTCTGAACGCCGCATTTACCTACCTCACGTTACTCCTTTCCACGCGAACGGCTCCGGCAGGACACTTAACCGCGCATTCCATACATCCCGTACACATGGACGCGTAAAGTGGTTTTATGCGGTAAAGGGCACCGGGAGTTTCCCTGAATTTAAACATCTGTGAAGGTCGTGCCACGAATACAGCCGTAGGGCATATCTTAAGGCAAATTCCACACCCGAGCGGATCACTGCAACGAGAGTGATCTATGCTAATTTCAAATCGAACCATTACCACTCCTGGGCAAGTCCTGCAAGAGATTCTCTTTCAACTAATTTTATAGCGTTGTGTTTGCACTTCTTTTCGCAGAGTCCACAGCCGAAACATCTAAAAGGATTAATTTGTGCCTTGAGCATCGTTCTCTCAATATTGATGGCTCTAAACTGGCATCTCTCCACACACAGGCCGCATCCTGTGCACATATCTCTATCGAGCAAAGCCACATACTCTCCTTTCACCAGCATGCTGATGCCATAATCCAGCCGGTTTCTGATACCAATACATGCGGGGTATTCGCAATTGCAGATACCCCCTATGTAAGGTGTTCCAAACACCCAGAAAGTGTGTACCAGGCCCGCCTCGTTCACCTGTTCCAGCCACGCCTTCGCTTCCTCGGGGGTCATGAAGTGCACTCCTCCACGGTAGCTTTCCGGCCATCTCTCCCACTTGTACATGCCGACTCCAATACCCATACAAAAGAAGTTTTCATCGTCTTTAAAACCTCGAGACCTGCGACGACACACACAGGAGAGACGAGCAATGGGATAGGCAATATCCATAATTTTTTTTACCTGTTCCAGTGTAACCACCTGTCCGAAGTGGACATTTTGTGCCATTTTCTCGGCCTGGGTTTTCAATTCCATGTACTTTTTTGTATCCCCAAGATCGCGGGCACGAATGGCCTGTTCGATAATATCTTCTGCCATGGTCTGAATATCTGGTACAACGCCCTCCTTTTTCATCTCCTCTTTTCTGAGTCGGAACATTTTGCGGGCGTAGTTCGCAGTATTTTCATACCATCTTCCGCCATTTCCGTGTTTAACACACCAATCACACACGGGATTCCCCTTTCAATTTCCTCGTCAATGTAATTCTTTCACCAAAATCCCGGAGAAACAACAAGAAATTTATTAAATTTATTAAAATATATAAATGACCTCAGGCTGTTTGAGATTCTTCTGAGGGGACTTCTTTCTTTCCGCCTTTACTCTGGGCAAGCCGTGCCTGTAATTTGCGTACACGGCGCTGCACTCTTTTAAGTTTCTTTCTGAATTTCCTGAATTCCTCGAGGGAAAGCTCCCCCTTTGTAAACGCCTCCTTTTTCTGCTTGTAAAGTTCTTCGAGCCGGTCCTTTCTTGCTTTGAGTTTCTCAAGCAGTGCCTGAGTTCCCATTAAACTTCCTCCTTATGGCATGTCTGTTCAGTATATATTTCATTACTTCGAAAACCCTGGCATTGAATAGTAAACCCATATGCCCTACAAAATCAACACGGATATTCACTGCTTTAGGAGTACATTCAACTTTAGCAAGTTCTGGAGGCACAACGGCCATATCAAAAGGCGACCATATAGAATAAACTTTCACCTTCTCCAGATTTTTGATATTTTCCTGATTAATCTTACGTATAAATTCACCTCGAGGATTCATCTGAGCAGCACTTTTGAAGGTACCCACGAAGAACAATTCTGTTCCCTGGTGAGGAGTCCCAAGAGTAATAAGCGTGTTAACCCGTTTATATCCACCAAGGAACTGAATGTAATAACGCGATACCAATCCACCAAGCGAATGCGCAACAATATCAACCTTATTGAAAGGAGAACTCTTGAGAACACTTCCTATTCTCCGTGAAAGAGTTACTGCCATTTCTTCCACGTAGTGTTTGTGCGTCTTCAAATTGAGAAGATACACGTACGACCATGAACTTTCCTTCAGACGCCTGCGCATCAGGAGAAAATTGGAATTATTCATCACATAGCCATGGACAAGCATTACCGGATTTTTAACCGTTCTTTTCTCTTCACGGGGTGGTTTGAATACCTGGGGCGTCAGTGGCTCGTTCCATTCCACAAATCCCAGCGGATAAAGCGCAATGGTTAAAGCACTGGCAAAGCTTTCGTCTATAATTCCAGAAACGATATTTTTCAAAAATTCCCACTCGCGACCTTTAAGCCTGTTCATTGTGTGCGAGAGGTCTCTTTCAAAGCGTTCAAGAATTCCTGAGACACTGATTATACGGTCCTCAAGTCTCCTCTTGATGGTGGCTCTGATATTATCGAAAATTGAAGAGCCCATGGAGGTTCTGGGCGAATACACTTTCAGGAACGTGAACTCCTTTTTTTCAATTTATTCACATCTTTCTTGAGTTCATCCAGCTCCGAACGAATCTGACGCAGTTCTTTCACCACGGTGCCCAGACCGGGGATGCGATTGATGGCTTCCTGAAGTGCCTCATCTACTTTCTTTTCTATCTCCTGAACACCTGTTTGAGCAGTTGTAAGAATTTCCTTGAACTTGGTCTTCCCTCCATCCGCACGGGGCTCGCTTTTCTTCACGAGCTCGCGTATGCGCTTTTCCGCTTCACGAAGGTTGGCCTTCTCTATGAGACTGAGCTTCTCGAGCATGTCATTAAGACTTTCTTCTCCGTACTGAATGATCTTTTTGAGAAAATCTATGGGTAAAATTTTCTTCTTCTTTTTTTCGGACTCGTAAATGATTTGAGTAAGCACTGTGGAAGTAATATCTTCTCCTGTTTTGTTTTCGACTACCTTAAACTCTACACCTTCAGAGATCAGGTGTGCCAGTTCGTCAAGGGTAATGTATCTGGAGGTCTCGGTATCGTAAAGTTTTCTGTTCTGATAACGCTTTATGATGCGCATGCTAACTCAGTTAACACAATGCGTTATTTCTGTCAAGCAATTATGCGTACATAAAAGAAAATGTCGCGTTGCGTCAGGACTGAACAGCAGAGCTGTTTTTTTTCACTCTTAAAAAATGTTCAATCTCCGATCCTGCTATATCAAGAAGCTGGACAATAATTCTGGCAGTGGCTCCCCATACAACTTCACCATCGTAGTAAAAGCGATAGTTTTTAAGTACTCCGCCATCAAACAAAATCTCAAAGGGTTCTATGGCATCTGGTTTAAGAAGAAATGAAAAAGGTACTTCAAATACACGGGCAATCTCCTGCGTCTGCACCGAATAGTTCAACCTGTCACAGACAACACCCACGACAGGATAAATATGAAAATTGGTTACCGCTGTGACAATGGGTTTCAGGGCACCCACCACTTCCACCTGATCACGTAACAGGCCTATCTCCTCCTCCGCTTCCCTGAGAGCGGTATCTAAAAGATTGGCATCTCTCTCTGGCTCAAAGCGTCCTCCAGGGAAACTTACTTCTCCCGCATGGTGGGGAAGGTTGCTGGCGCGACGCGTGAGTATGAGATACACGTCACCATCGCTTTCTCGAAGAGGAACAAGCACTGCAGAAGGGTTTGTATTACAATTCGGTAGTTCCAGAGAAACCGAATACAAAACCTTTTTGAGCAACGTCGCGAGATTCAATATACCCTTTTACAAAGTCAGTTTTAAAATCATCATTAAAAATGTCAATGTTATCCCAGCGTCCCGATTGATGGCACTCACGTGGCTCAAAGACATTTGTCGCATATCCCGTAAATTTTCAGGTGCATGCGTTTTACTTTACCAGGAACACGTGATAATATTCCAGCCAATTTATTCGAAATATCCTCTTCTACATCGTAAACACCACCGCATGATTCACAGTAAAAATGCTGGTGAGGGTGCGTGAATCCATCCCACCGGGAACTTCGATCTGCAAACGCAAGTTCAATAATTTCGCCCCTGTCGCGCAAAAGATGAAGCGTCCTGTAAACCGTACCAAAAGAGATAGTAGGGATTCTTTTTTTTACATGATTGTACAACTCCTTAGCCGTTGGATGCGTCTTGAGATTTCTTAGTTCTTCAAGTATGATTTGCCGTTGAATGGTTTGTCTCATGATAGTTCATACTATCACCCGGTAACACTTGTTTTCAATAACGTATGAATAATGACATAGATTTATATTGCACAGAAATATCAAAAAAATATTATGCTTAACACTGAAAGTAAAAAAACAAAACATAACCATTCACGGGAAACGTGATGAACAAGCAGGTGCAGACTCGGTTGAACGAATGGATGCGAATGGCTCTGAAAGAGGCACAGAAAGCTCAAAATGAAGGAGAAGTTCCCGTGGGAGCGATAGTAGTGGATAAAAACGGAACGATTGTTGCCAAAGCCCACAACCAGAGCATCGCCAGGAACGATCCAACAGCTCATGCAGAAATCCTGGCTCTGAGAAAAGCTGGGGCACGTTTGAAAAATTATAGATTGGCTGAGTGTATACTGGTGGTTACTGTCGAGCCGTGTCCCATGTGTGCGGGGGCTGCAGTATGGTCACGAATAAAGGCTCTTGTTTTTGGTGCCCGTGACGAGAGGTACGGAGCATGTGGCAGCGTGTTTCAAATCGCCAACTCACCCAAACTCAACCACCGTCCAGAAATTGTAGGAGGAATACTTGAGCATGAATGCGCCGGTCTCATGATCCAGTTTTTCAAAGAAAGGAGGGCAAAATGAAACCCAAAGTGTGCAACGAAGAGGCAAATCGTAAATATTGTAACTGTACATACGAGCCCTGCCCCAGAAAGTACCGTTGCTGCGAATGTATCCTCTACCACCGAAAACGCCGAGAACTCCCGGCTTGTTTTTTCCCGCCCGAGGCTGAACGCACGTATGACAGGTCCATCGAACATTTCATCCGGGTACATAAGGGATTCTAAAAGGTATGGGCAAAGAAAATGCCTATATTGTGGGAATATGTGGATCTGGTATGGCTTCGCTTGCGGGTGCTCTCAGTGAATTAGGGTTTAACGTGTGTGGCTCTGATGCACGATGTTATCCCCCTGCATCGGACATGCTTGAAAAAATTCCTGGATTAATCGTAAAAAATGGGTACAGGGAAGAAAACATTCCTGAAAAAGTGGATTTCGCCGTGGTAGGAAATGTCGTAAGTGCGGATAATCCTGAAGTAAAAGTTCTTAAAAAAAGGAAAATCCCCATCTATACTCTTCCATTTGCCATTAACAGGTATTTATTAAAAGACCGACTTTCTATAGTGGTAACCGGCACCCACGGCAAAACCACGACCACCACCCTCATCGCCTGGATGTTAATAAACGCGGGAGAAGATCCAGTGTACTTGGCAGGTGGAATATCCGTAAATCTCGGGCGTTCCTACTATGTAGGAGAAGGCGGCATAGGAGTAATAGAAGGAGATGAGTACCCCACCGCATATTTCAATAAAAAGCCTAAGATGCTTCAATACAAAGTGAACTTGGGCATAATTACTTCCATCGAGTATGACCACCTGGACGTATATCAGAGCTTCGAAGAGTATAAAAACACCTTTATCTCATTTGGGAAAAAATGCGATTCCCTCGTCGCGTGCCTCGATGATCCCGGCGTTGCAGAACTTGTTGAAGAAAAGAAAATCTCACCATCTATCTCGTATGGCATAAATGGTGGAACACTCTTAGCGGAAAGGGTCATGTTTCGCAGGGGATGGTCCTATTTCGATGTAATATACCGGAATCGCCGTGTGGGACGCTTCAGGTTGAGCATGAGCGGCTATCACAACGTGAGAAACGCCCTTGCTGCTCTGGGTGTGGGTATTATTCTCGATCTAAGCTATGGGGAAATGAAAAAAGGCCTTGAAACATTTCGTGGAGTGAAAAGACGCCAGGAAATCATCTGGGACACAGGAGCCGTAACCATAATAGATGACTTTGCACATCATCCTACAGCTGTGAAGGAAACGTTGCTGGCTGTCAGGCGCAGATATCCGGATCGCAGACTATGGGCGGTGTTTGAACCCCGCTCCTACAGTGCACGGACTTCTGTCATGGAAGATGCGCTCTCAGAGGCACTTGCAATGGGTGATATTGTCATCATTGCTCCTCCCTACACCGGGGTAAAAGGTAAACATACCTTATTAAATCCTCAAAAAGTCGTGAGTTCACTCAACGGAAAAGTTCAGGAAGCACGGTTTATGGAAAAGGTTGCAGACATGGTGAAACATGTGGCATCCAATCTCCGAAAGGGGGATGTCGTTGTGATCATGAGCAGTGGTGATTTCGGGGGCTTCACAGGAAAATTGCGAGAGGAGGTAGAAAAGCGTGAGGCTCGTGATTCAAAGGGTGCGTAAAGCCAGTGTTGAAGTAGACGGAGAAAGAATAAGTGACATTGGTCATGGTCTCGCAGTGCTCGCGGGCGTGGGCAGTGACGACGATGAAAAAGACATAGAATATGCCATACGTAAAATTTCTCAGTTGAGAATATTCGAAGACGATAGTGGAAAGATGAATCTTTCTGTGAAAGATGTAAATGGTGAGGTACTGGTTGTAAGTCAATTCACGCTTTTCGGAGATGTGAGAAAGGGCAACAGACCCTCTTTCGATAAGGCGGCATCATTTGATAAAGGAAAACATCTCTATTACAAACTCCTGGAGGGACTCAGGGCAGGGGGGCTGAAAGTGAAAGAAGGAAGATATGGAGCCCACATGGTCGTGATGTTTGAAAACGATGGACCTGTTACAATTTTGATAGATACCAAAAAGACCTTTTGAAACCATTGAAGCTCTTTTCTCAACATTTGAGGGAGGTGTTCGGCACGAGAGTCTGGCGGGTATCTGTGGATGCAGGGTTTTCGTGCCCCAACCGCAGCAGTGATCGTAAAACAGGAGGATGCATATACTGCAACAATGAAGCATTCACGCCCTCTTACATAGACAGAACCCTCCCTCTGACCCAGCAGGTGAAAAAGGGAATGGAACTTCTCAGACTCACAAAAAATGTCAAAAGCTTTCTTGTATACTTTCAGCCTTTTACCGCCACTTTCGCAGACGTCTCAACGGTGGAACGAATGCTTAACGAAGTTATCAGCATCCCGGATGTTGTGGGAATAATTATAGGAACAAGACCAGATTGCATCAGCAACGAGATGGTAAATATGCTATCCAACATTGCCGGCCGTACGTATCTGTGGGTAGAGCTTGGTCTTCAAAGTGCCAGCGACAAAACGCTTAAACTTATAAACAGAGGGCACACGGTTGAAGATTTTAAAAAAGCCGCAGAAGCATTAATGCGGGCAGGTATAAAAACAGGAGCGCACGTAATTCTTGGTCTCCCCGGAGAAAAACACGAGCACTGGATGCAAACAGCGGAGCTCCTTCGTGAGATAGGAATACATGGTGTAAAAATTCACAACATTCACGTGCTTAAAGGAACCGTGCTGGAGCAGTGGTACAGAGAGGGACGCTTCAACCCCATTACTCGAGAAGAATATATCAAGGGGTGCGTGGACTTTGTCCAGCGATTGAGAAAGGATGTCATTATAATGAGGTTCGCTTCCACGGTCCCTGAAAAGTATCTGGTTGCTCCTCAGTGGGCAATAGACCATCAAAGCGTGGTTGAAGAAATCAAGCAACGCCTCGGTATTTCATCCTAAAAACACACCAGGGCACCAGGAAAATAATCATTGCAAGTACGATGGTAAAGATACCGTCCGGGCCGGCTGGAGAATGGCTGCACGTACAGGAAGGACTTTTCTGAAGAGAGGTTTCAAAAGAAGAAAACGCCTCGGGAGAATACACTGCCATGGCGAGCATGTATCCCAGGGATTGCTCCCACACATGCGGAATGGCCACCCGATTATCAAACACGTCCGCTACACCGTCTCCGTCCGTATCAATGGAAACAACAACTTCTCCCATGTGGTGTGTATCCTGTGTGGGTACATCTTTAAGGAGTATATTTGCGAGCTCCCTGACTTCGGCCATCTTGTCAGGATCGTTCCTGTAAAAAAGAGCGAGAGCAATGAGGATCTTCCCCAGGTACGAAAATCCCTCGGTTTTTCCCTCCAGGTGCGGCCGCACGTATTCCAGGAGTTTTTCAGCCTGCGAGGCTTCCTCTGCTTCACCCTTGAAGACACCCACAGGCCATATGAGCCATGCCTGTGCCCCTGGATTCTTTTCAGACTGAAGATTCCACTCGTGGCGTCCAGAGTCAATATCAATCATGAATTGATTGGGCATGAACTCTCCTTCTTCTTCATTGTAAAGGTACGCACGAATTGCGTCCTTGAGCTCGCTCATGCGGGCTCGAAGAGCGTTGAGGAAATCTCCATCTTCGCCGTAATATTCTGCTGCTTCTGCAGCGCTTTCAAGTGCTGCGTACACTGTCACTGCTCCCTGAAGTCTTCTGGTAGGATAAAAACTGTCATCTTCAAACGCCCAGCACTGCAGTCCTGTCTCATCGTCCCGACAGTCCATGAGAGAGCGAGCTGCAATAACGATGGAAGGATAAATGTTTTTTATATAGTTCTCCCGTTGTGCCGGGTCCGAAATAAACTAGGCATGATTCCACAGCGTCCATACGGCAAGTCCTGTCTCGTCTATCTCAAAGAATATGGGACCTCCCGGCATTCCGTCGGCATAATAGTTCATTTCAAATGTACCCTCGAGGTTAATACGGCTTCCCACGAGAAGTGTGAACTGTGGATTTTTTCTCTGCACATCGATGTAAAAATTGTTATGCAGTGTGGCCATGTCAACGTAACCGGCAATGTCCAGCGCAGCGTTGATGAAGGCTCCATCACGGGGCCAATCAAGATTGTACGGTGGCTGGGTAGAAACTGATGCCACTATAGCTCCGGTGTCTCTATCCATGGCAGTTTTGATAGATATGAGAGCGCGCTTGGAAAACGCAATAATCTTCTCGTCTTCAGTATCCGGCAACCGCGCCTTTGAAACCCAGTCGCGCCAGTAGGTCTGGGTCTCGGATATGAGGCTCGTGTATCCTTTTTCACGTGCCCATTCAAGCGCTGCCACGGCCTCGTTGTAAGAGGAGCCAAAAGCCATAATCAGCGTAGCTTCCCAATACTCTCCAGCATTCACATCCCTGGCAAGAGCGAAGTTAACGGTACAGTGACTGAATTTTTCTCCTGGCAGATTTCCTGACTCCGCGGCAGCAAAAGCGGATTTGGGTATATAGGGCGGCTCTTCCAGGTACGGATCGTAACGAGTATCAGTGGGACACCCTGTGTTCATGTCATATCCAACCTGGTAGGCATCATTGCCTTCCAGAAAACCTGTTGCAACGAACACCGCTTCCTTGCCCCGGGTGAGTTCAGGCAAACCTTCCAGAAGTGCTGACACTTCATCGTCTGTGGGATACGGGAACGCTATAATGTAATCCAGCAGGTCCTCGAGCTCAGCTCCTGAATACGTGAACTGGATAATAGCATCATGGTCTGCATCGTACACCGCGGCAAAATCATTTTGTGAATCATCAATCCAGTCAAGGAGGGGATAATACTTCTGCTTTTGCAGGCACGGTGCCAGGTTTGCATAATATATAAGTCGAAAAAGTTTCGCACTTTCAGGAGACCAGCCACTGAAATGCACAACAAGCACATCCCTATCAGGATGTACAAATACCTGTTGTGTTATTCCAAAGGGTGAAAACTCTGAAAGTTTAGCTACATACTGGTTAACGATAATATTATCATCGTCGGTAAGATAACCCTGGGTGATTTCCCACAGGTTCTTGTCCCGAAACCAGAGCATTTTGGCAAAATCGGTTTCCTTCCTGACAAATACTCCGGCAAAGGCTCCCATATCAGCCCGTGCGCCCATGTGCTGAAGGTCACGAGCATGGTATCCCTCGTTAACACCTACAATAGCTGTCCTGTAGTTAATCTGGTCATAGTAGCTGGGTGACGGCCACCTTAAAAGCGTAATCTCTCCTTCTCGAGAAAGTCCTACCGTAAGCCCGCCATTTCCTACCGCTGCGTTAATATTAGTAGCACCGAACAAATGCTCAATTCCGTCGACCTGGTGAGCGTGACCCGGGCCTGGTAATACCGTTACAATCAAAGATAAAAATATTACAGTAATAACTTTGCTGATTTTCATGTTTTTACTCCTTGTATAATCTGTTCAAGCATAAAAATTTTTGCGCTTCGTTCAAGTATCTCGGCAATGGATAAACAGTAGAAAACATCGGAGCCTCCAACAAAAGCACCGTGACTTCGCACAAGCACACACGGACTATAAGCCAGTGCATCGGCCACGCATACCGCAAGTTCCCCGGAACCTGCGGGTTCAGAAACAACAACGACAGGCACTCCACCTTTAAGATAATATTTGCCCTCGACATCTACAGGAACAAATCGTCGAATATGCCCGGCGGCTGCCGTTGCATATACAGGGTGCACATGTACAACAGCATTATGGGCCGTACGCTCATATACGGCAAGGTGTACCGGCCATTCTGAACTTGCCTCCTCGGGAACATGACCACCGAGAGAGAACGAGACAACATCATCCTTTTTCAGTGCAGGGAGGGATGCTCCCTTGCGGGTAATGTATATCCGGTCGTTCAATCTTATTGAAATATTTCCATTCTTTAAACCCACAAGGGAGAGCTGAAAAAGCCATTCGCCTGCATCTTTGAAAATAGAAAATATGTGATCACATTGCGACATTACTGCTATTCCTTTTCCTCCTGTTGAAGAACAAGGTAATTAAGCACGATGTTGTCACCACTCTTTCGTCCTAAAAGCAGGATGCCCCTGTCAGGATACAGGAACCGATATTCTTCTATTTTTATCTTGTCAAGTGTCACTTCTCGACCGGTGGCCTTCTCGCGTCGAGGGTTGAGTATGTCATACCGTTTATCAGCATTTGTGAAAATATCAGCATCAAACAGCCGTCGTGTTTTTCCACGCATCCTGCTGACGTAAGACTTTCCTATAGCAATAGAGGTAACCTTCCCGCTTTCGTCATACTCTACCCATGCATCGTCGAATACGGCCTTTCTGGAAGTCTCTATCACGGATTTAAATCCCGGGATAAATTTTTTCGCCTTCTCGAGAGAATCCCCAACCACAACACCGAAGAAAGAAATTTTCGAGCCCGTAACATCGGGATGAGAAAACACGTCCTCTTTGGTAATCTCATAAAAAGTCTTGCCTCCAGATACCGAGGCCAGAAGCAGTAAAGATGCTAAAAGGTTAACCAGACCAGTCATCATATTCCTCCTCAAAGTTTCTTATAAACACACCTGACAAATCCACCTCTTCATAGAGATGCGGTGGAAGCTCCTGGATAAACCGTGAAGGTTTAAGCATTAAGCGGTCAACATCTCGTCTGGACACAGAGGCTCTGGGAATGAAAATTTTTAAAATCTTACGCGCACGCGTAACAGCCACATAGAAAAGTCTTCTTTCCTCTTCTTCGTTTTCCGGATTTTCTTTGAGCGCGCGCGCGGAAGGAAAACGGCCCTCGTTGAGACCCAGAATAAACACCGCGTCCCACTCGAGGCCTTTAGCCTGATGAATGGTGGTCAAAATCACACGCTCGCGTGCACCTTCACTCTCCTGGAGCTCATCAGCAGAAGCATGAGACACGAGCGCCATTTCGGCTAAGAGCTGTTCCATATTTGGAAACGAGCGTGCATATTCCACGAGTTGATTCAGATCATCCTTCCGGGCCTGATAATTAACAAAATGAGTTTTCATATAATCATCATATCCTTTATTGATAACGGCAGCGATAGCGGCGGAAGGATTGTTTTTCATCTCGACTGTGGAAATTGCTTTAAGCACCTGCAAAAGATGCTCCAGAGAACGCTTACCAGTACGTTGTTTGACAGTGGGGATATTATTCAGGAAAAAAGCAAGGGGATCAGGATATTCTGATATCTGGGACCAAACTTTATCGGCAGTGCGGGAGCCTATGCCGGGATAAAGCTTGAGCACACGCTTCCAGGCCAGTTCATCCCGCGGATTACACGCAATGCGTAAATATGCCAGTACATCTTTTACATGGGCCTGTTCAAAAAATCTGGGACCGGAACGAACCTCGAAGGGTATCCCTCGCCGGGTCAGCTCCATCTGGAGGGCCATGGACTGGTAATGCGCTCGATAGAGCACGGCGATTTCCTGGATCGGCACACCATCGCGTTCGAGCTCCACAATATTATCAGCAATGTATCTGGCTTCGTGAAATTCATCGCTTACGTAAACAACCTCGGGCAATTCTCCAGAAGGTTTTACCGCTGTTAAACGCTTTGGATAAACCTTTCGCGCACACTGAATTGAGGCATTCGCAAGTTCCAGAATTTCTGGAATAGAACGGTAATTGATTTCCAGTTTGTACACAGAGGCTTCAGGGTACTTTTCGAGAAACGTAAACATGTTGTCAGGATTGGCTCCCCGAAATGAGTAAATGCTCTGGCTGTCGTCACCTACAACCATGATGTTGCGGTGAAGAGACGAAAGCAGATCAACAATTTCGGCCTGGATACGGCTGGTGTCCTGGTATTCATCAACGAGCACATATCGAAAACGTGAAGAATACACCTCCCGCAGGTCATTACAGTCTTTAAGCAGTCGGAAAAAGTAATAAAGAAGATCATCGAAATCAAGGGCATTGTTTTTCAACTTTTCCGACTGGTAACGCGTGGCCACGCGCTTAATTTCGTCTGTAAACTCCACCAGATGAGGGAAACGTTCCTCTATAACATTCTCAACGTTTTTCATCATGTTGACACCGTAGGAAAAAACGGCAGCAAGCACCTCTCCCCTGGGAACTCGTTTGTCCCTGGAAGGCATGAACTCCTTTATGCACTGATTTATGAGTGATTCCGCATCCTCGCGATCAAGTATGGTGAAACTTCGCTCTATACCCACGCGGTAACCCCGTGCGCGTAATATCAGGTGGGCGATGTGATGAAAAGTACCCCCCAGTACTGACCGCGCCTTTTCACCGGAAAGGCCTTCCACCCGGCAAAGCATCTCGCGTGCAGCCTTGTTGGTAAACGTGGCCAACAATATACTGCGCGGATCAACTCCCTTATCCAGAAGGTAAGCCACACGATACGTGAGGGCCCGTGTTTTACCAGAGCCAGTACCTGCAATGACAAGGGCGGGACCATCCTCAGCGGTCACAACCGCATACTGCTGAGGATTGAGTTCCTCTTCATACCGGATATGCGGGCTCATTCCCGGGAGGTCTCCTGGACAATCCATTGTAGATAGGGCGGGTGCATATCCCCCACAACCAGTTCAATAATCTCGGGAACCTCGTACGAATGTTCACGTGCAATAAATGACATAACCTCTCGTTTCAAATTCTCCCGTGTTTTTACAAAAAGATAAACTTCACCATCGTCCTGAATTTCTCCTTTCCACCAGTAAAGGGAACGCACACGGGGGATGATGTTCACACATGCTGCAAGCCGTTTTTCCAGGAGCTTCCGTGCAAGCACCTCACCTGCTTCTTCACTCGGGCAGGTGGTAATTATGAAAACACCCTTTTCCACGCAACTGTACTCCGTTGGTTAAAAATTATAGGGCTTACAGAGGATATCACGTACTTTCATATCAAAAAAACGATGCGATGAATCAGCCCTGATAATTGCGGCGGTGTCATATCCCTTCCCGGTACCTGCAACTGCAATCACCTCATCCGGAGGAACAAGTCCAGCGTCACATGCCATGGATGCAATTTCAAGACACACCTTTATGCCCTCGCCCAGAACACGAAGAGTGGCAGCAACAATTTCCACATCCGAAAAGCCCACCTTGTTACGAATGGCACGGTTCAGTGAGCGTGTGGGAAGGGGACAGGTAAGGACATGAACTCCACGTGATACAAGTGACTCCCTGACAGCATTATCAAACTCCTGTTCTCCCGGACGGCTGAAACCGGTGTTGTGAGTGACAACAACCAGGTTTACACCTGGAAAGAGTCCTGCATCGCTCAGTGCTTTGTGGAGCTTCACAGCAGAAACGCCCCTCGTTGAAGCAGCCACGATGTGGTTTATGTTACGGGCTTTTACCGCCTCCACCACAAGCGCGATGGTCTCGTCAGTGTTACGTTCCCCCGCCTTTTCAAAAACCTTCAAGGTTAACCTCTATATCAAGTAATTCATCCCCTCTACGCACTTTCAACCGGACCGAAGGGTTCTCCGCTTCCCTGATCACTCTGTTGAAGTCATCCACGCTTTTTATACCTTTACCGTTCACTTCAAGAATAATGTCTCCCCGGCGAAGCCCAGCGACATCCGCGGGACTTCCATCCTCTATTTCTGATACAAGAACCCCTTCTCCCGGTTTGACCTGAAAGTGCGGTGCAATATCTTCGGTGATATTCTGGACTCGAATCCCCGTCTTGATAAATATGTCGTCCGTCTCAATGACCTCAAGGGGTATGGACTGAGCATTATCAAATACCGCCTTTGCCACGTATATGGGCGTGCCCATTCGCAGTGAAATGGCAATGGCATCAGAAGGTCGTGAATCCACTGATACTTCCTCACCGTGATTGTCAAGGTAAAGCCTTGCATAAAAAATATTATCCCGAATTTCGCTGATAATGACCCCAACCACCTTAACACCCGAACTGGACAGGATATTCTTTATAAGGTCATGAGTAAGGGGTCTGCGTGTTTCCACCTTTTCCAGGACAATGGCAATAGCTCTTGCTTCCGAGTAACCTA
This sequence comes from bacterium, assembly GCA_024275095.1. Lineage (GTDB taxonomy): Bacteria > JAJRZV01 > JAJRZV01 > JAJRZV01 > JAJRZV01 > JAJRZV01. The sequence continues at coordinate 15,009 of JAJRZV010000105.1, forward strand.
TCCATATGGGAAGTATGCGACGGTTCTTTTTGTCCTCCAGGAGCACAACAGGAGTTTTCGAACGGGTATCCACGGTGACCCCACGCACGCTTACCTCTACGGCGCTGAAATGCTTTACATCTGAATTAAACAGCTTGCCCCGGGATGTTGCCCCCTGAGATGTGGACCCGGCGGGAGCCTCCTGATCAGACCCCACACGCACACAGGCTACAACACCTGCAACCAGAACCACGATGATTAAATAACGCATAATGACATTTTAATCTCCAGCACACCATCTGTCCATGACTCAAAGGGTAGAGAATTTTAATATTTCTCTTCAGCCCGAGACATTGTGATATTAAAATAAAGTCAAATTATCAGTGGGGGTGTGGCCATGACAAAAATACTCCTCGTGGACGACATGAAAAATTTTCTTGACCTGGAAATCTCGTTTCTCCGCCGTGCTGAATGTCAGATTTTTACGGCGGGCAATGGCCTGGAAGCTGTAAAAATCGCCAAGAAGGAAAAACCTGATATTATCCTGCTGGACCTTGTTATGCCTCAAATGGATGGAATCCAGGCAACGCGAATTCTCAAGTCCGACCCTGATACCAGGGACATACCCGTAGTCATTGTTACAAGCACGGACAGAAAAGAAGAGTGTCTGAAAGCCGGTGCCAACGATTTTGTTCAGAAACCCATAAACGAACAAATACTGCTGAAGGAAATAAAAAAATTCGTAGATATCAAGGAGCGCCAGGACGAACGGGTCCAGGCAAGTATCGAAGTGAAAATTAACAAGGGTGGCAAAGAAATTCCAGCCATAACAAGGGACATCAGCATGGTTGGAGCATTTATTGTCACCGACGAAAAAATACCCCTTGGTTCCGTAATCCCGATAAAGTTCCTGCTAAAAGATAAAGAAATTCAGGTCAATGCAGAAGTTGTACGTGAAGAAAGAGAAGACGTAGGTGCTGCACGTGTCGGAGGCATAGGGGTGAAATTCGTAGAGATCAGTGATGCGGATAAGGAGACACTGCGCGCATACCTTGAAGAATTAAAAAAGCGTTAAGTTCTGACCTTTTAAAAGACCGCTCAGTACGAACGCGGTAAGCCAAGCACGTGTTCTGAAATGTAATTGAGGATCATCTCCTTGGATATGGGAGCGGTTCTCAAAAGTCTCACAACCTCCCAAAGATGAGCAAGCCCGTAGTCTTCGCTGAATCCATTGCCACCAAGGGTTTCAATAGCCTTGTCAACAGCCATGATGGCCAGTTCTGCACCGAGGTACTTGGCCATATTCGTATAAGCGCCGACTTCCACTGGCGGTAGTTCCTTGTCGTAGGCCCATGCCGCCTTATACGTGAGTAATCGCACAGCCTCCTGATGAATTTTTACCTCCGCAAGTGGATGCTGAATAGCCTGGTATTGTCCGATGGGAGTGTCCCGGAAAACCTTTCTCTCCTGTGCATAATTTACAGCAATATTGAGGCAATATTCACTCAGTCCTACTGCAGAAGCAGCCGCGAGAATGCGTTCAGGATTAAGGGCCTTGAAAAGAGCCATGGAACCTGCATTTTCATCTCCCACCAGATTCTCCGCCGGCACTTCCACATTGTCAAAGAAAACGGTAAATTGGTTCATGCCTTCTATCCCGCGCGTGGGCAATGCGTGAAGCGTTATCCCCTTGGACTTCGTATCTACAATAAAAAGAGATAACCCGTAGGCTTTTGGAAGTCCTTTCTCAACAACTTCTTTATAAGAAATCGTACGCGTCACCAGCAACATGTAATCGGCCACGTCCGCACCGGTAATAAACGTTTTAGAACCATTAATTACATAATAGCCGTTCTTTTTTTCCGCCCGGGTCTTTATGCGGCAAGTATTTGTTCCAGCGTCTGCCTCTGTCACGGCGAAACAGAACTTGTACGTGCCATCGGCAATTTTGGGGAGAAATCTCTTTTTCAATTCTTCAGTTCCGTTCTTGAGAATACACAGGGCATCCATGGTTGTAAGAATAATCAAAGCGTTACCAAACCCCAGCGCCGACATTTCTTCCACTGCAAAAGCCATAGCCAGAAGCCCCATGCCGGTGCCACCGTATTCCGGCGGTAAAAAGCTTCCGAAAAATCCAGCCTGTGCCAGCGCATCCCAGACTTCCTGCGGAAATTCCTTGCGCTTCATCACTTTTTCACGGAGTTCATCACGTTTGGGTTCAAATTGTTTAATAACGTCTCTGGCTGTTTTTTTAAGAAGTTTTTGCTCCTCACTGAGTTCAAAATCCAGTGCCATATCTTACACCTCCTCTACGGTATTGGAGTTAACAATGGTATGAGACAACATGACAGTGTTCAAGCAATATGGATGGCAAAATTCACAGAACTTTCAAAAAAATGGATTCATGCGTTTTTCGCGTTCGACAGTGGTATCAGGTCCATGTCCCGGGTAAATGAGTGTACTATCAGGAAGGACAAAAATCTTTTCCGTGACTGAACGGCGAAGGGTCTCAAAATCCCCTCCGGGTATATCTGTTCTTCCAATGGAATCCATGAAAATAAGGTCGCCTACAAACACGACCCCTGGACCAACAAGAGAGACGCTTCCCGGTGAATGACCTGGAGTGTGTACAACTGTAAAGGTCACGTCACTCAGAGAAAGCGTGTCACCTTCCTCCACGTATCGGGTAATCCGCGGTGGGCGGAAAGGCTTCATGCCAAAAAGCGGGGCCTGCAGGGGTGCTGTTTTCATGGCAAGGTTATCACCCGGGTGTGCCAGCACTTCCGCACCGGTTGTTTCTGCAACAAAGTTAACCGCACCAATGTGGTCCACGTGGCCGTGGGTAATGAACACGTACCGTGCCTTCAGGCCCAGCCTGGCCAGTTCCAGCACAACGCGATCACCCTCCGCACCAGGATCAACAACAATGCACTGGTCGTCTCCTTCTTTCCACACGACGAAACAGTTTGTCTGGAGAGGACCTACCGGTATTGTTATTACCCGCACCATGGAGATGCCATTATACGCAACCCTGGTGATGCTTCCAAGTCCATAGAGCAATGATGAAAGTATCAGTGTTTTTTTATAATATAAGAACCATGGAAAAGAGAATGAGGGAGCCTTCGGTTGCCGGATACTTTTATCCCGGTAGTAAAACCGAGCTGGAAAAAACCGTAAGGTCATATCTCGCTCGCGCGGGCAGTACCTATCAGGATGTTAAAGGAATTTTATC
>JAJRZV010000106.1 GCA_024275095.1 bacterium
GCCAGGCGCTTTTTCAGGCGCGTTCCTGTTCCACGTAAGACGTCCCCTCTTGAAAAAGCCGGCTATCGACGCTGAATTTTTTACTTTTGATGTGTTACTGGCACGAAGGTTGAAGGAGAGAATCCCCCATTAAATCGAAGGCGATGCGTGCTACATATTGAATGAGAACGTTCAGTTCTCCATTGGTCGCTTTTTTCAGACCTTCGGAGGGGTCAATTGTGAGCGCTTCGGAAGGCACAAGTTCGCGTTGAACCAGTTGATAGACGTCTGTAAGGAGCAATCCACCGAGCGAAGGATCCTGAAACGCCATGTAAGGTGCTGGTGTTGTGATGCCGTCGGGAGCGATGGGAGTGATGTTGTGTTCACTGAAAAATGAATCCTGGAAATGGGACGAGTCTGCAATGCCTCCTTCTGTGCAGAATAAAGACCCGGGTGGAAAGGAATCAGTGGACCCCGGTGGCCCGGTATATGCCCGGCACTCCCATTCGAACGCGAAGTTGAAAGATGCCGGATCCGGGAAGTCGTCTCGCCATAAGGGCAGAAAGCTTCGCAGTGCCCGTGGCTTGCTGAAAAAACTTGCGGGGGAGAACGCCAGGGCGCTGTCGAAAAAGCTTCCCACAGCAAACTTGATAAGATCATAAGAGTCCGGGTTGGTGAAGAATGTGGAGAGAAAGCTGCTGTCGGAAAGCAGGATGTTGCCAAAGCTGACCACCAGGGAAGCCACGAGTGGTGCGATGTGCTCGTCCCATACCAGAACTTTGGACGTATCCTGCATTGACTGACACACAGCGCTCAACGCAGCAACAAATTCCTCATTAACGAGGAGTGTCAATTCAGAGTAATTCCCGTTTTCTTCGCGCATAAGGGCCAACCGCATTCGCTGTGTATCGGGATCGTAAACAAAGAAGTGATCTTCCTTTTGTTCTATGGATATGGAGGACTTTATGCCGGTTTGGATGTCCTCAAGTCCTGAAGAAAGCATTTCATAACCCTTTTGCCAGAATTCGGGGCCGTCTTCCTGCCCGTTATTGTCGAGGTCATTTGTGCTGACAGTGAGCAGTTCCGGAGAAATGGAGAACGTATAGACAAGAAGATTGGTCATTTGAGGTACATCCACACATTTGAGCGGATCGCCGGGATCGATTCCTCCACCCAGAAGAGCCGGTTTGATGTATTCAAAGGCAGAAAAATAATCAGCATAAAGGTCCTGTGAAAGAATGAGATCCACAATGCCGAGAATCACGGAAACAGCTCCTCTGAACAGGATCACATCGTCCCTGTTCCAGTAGCCACGAAGATTAAGAGTTTCTTTACGTCCCAGAATGATGGGAAGGTCCTGGACGTACACATTGAAATCATCTGCTTTAACCACCCTGTTCAAGTCTTCAACAGCAGCGCTGAGTTCTCCTTCCACCTTCAGGAGAAGTGACATGAGAAAGTTATAAAGGTAAAGGTTTTCGTCTGCTGAAAACGGACTGAATTCTTCGGAGCTGGGGTGGCCTCCAGCGATGGTGTAGACATAATCACCCAGTTCCACCACGCCCAAGAATGTTGCCATCGCGCGGCCAAAATAAGCAGCATCACCCTCACCGTTGTCCACGGCCTTGTTGAAGGTTTCACGCGCTGTGAGGTATTCACCTTCTTCAATCAGCCGGAAACCGTTTTCTGTGAAGGAATGTTCGCTGCCGCACCCGACAAAAGATATTACCATGCACAAAAAGAAAGCTGTAAAAACGCCCCTCTTCATAGGGAAATATTCTTGCACAAATATTTCGTCAGGTGAAGCAGTAAAGGGAGCGTAAGGCTGAACTTTTTATGAATGTCCGTACTCATTGGCGGTGAAATGTTTTGACAGCATGAGTTTACTATAGTAACTTTTTAATCAACTATAATAAATAACAAACACAGAGGAGGGTAAAGATGTTTGAACTACAGGAAGGACATCGCATGATTGAAACGGCAATGAGACAGTTCCTTGAAAAAGAAGTTGTTCCCCTTATTGATGATTTAGAGGAAGGGAAGGTGCTTCCCTACGACATTATGCGTAAAATGGCGGAAACTTTTGGACTTACAGAGATGATCAAGGCACGCTTCCAGAAAATGCTGAAAAAAGAGGGGAAGAAGTCGGAAGAAGAGGAGTCGGAAGCAGGAGCATTCGGGGGTCCGGGTTTTGATCCTCTTATCGGTACAATCATTGGAAAGGAAATTGCGCGGGTGTATCCTTCCCTTGGGCTTGCCATGGGAGCTACTCTCGGACTTGCGGGCGGTACCATCATGGCGAAAGGTACACCTGCACAGAAAGAGCGCTGGGGCCTGCCGATTCTTACATTTGAAAAGATTGGCGCCTGGGGTATGACCGAGCCCGAGTCAGGCTCGGACGCCTTTGCTCTGAAAACCACAGCGAAACCCGACGGTGATTATTACATTCTTAACGGCCAGAAGACCTTTTGTACCAACGCACCCTATGCGGATATCTTTGTGATTTACGCCAAGATAGACAGGGGTCAGGAAGCAAAAAGAGACAAGCGATTTATTTTCCCCTTTGTGGTGGAGCGCGGCACCCCTGGTCTTTCTGTGAGCGAACCGTTCAAAAAGATGGGCATGAAGGGCTCTCCGACAGGAGCTGTCTATCTTGATGATGTGCGTGTGCACAAGAGCCATCTTCTTGGAGAGACAGAGGAGAGCGCGCGTGACCAAGCCAAAGATGTGTTTGCTGGAGAACGCACCGGTGCACCGGCCATGGCGTGGGGCATTATCGAGCGCTGCCTGGAGGTAACCGTTAAGTACGCTACCGAGAGAAAGCAGTGGGATAGACCCATTGGAGAGTTTCAGCTCATCCAGGAGAAAATCGCTCGCATGTATGTACACCTTGAAAACGTGAGAAACATCGCGTTTAAACACGCCTGGGCTCAGAAAGAAGGGAAGAAAATCACCATGAAAGAAGCGTGCGCCGCAAAGCTTTACTGCGCACGAGCCGCTACGGAGTGTGCCCTTGAGGCCATTCAGGCACTGGGTGGTTACGGATACATGAAAGAATACCGCGTGGAAATGCTCATGCGTGATGCCAAGCTGCTCCAGATCGGTGGTGGGACAGATGAAATACAAATTCTGAATATTGCAAAGGAGCTGCTCAGGGCCGAAGGGCTGGAGGTGAAGCTCGGCGGTTGAGGTACGACATCCTTTTCGTTGTTTGAATGCTGAATACAATATTTTTCTGTCACGTGCCTGGTAGTTAAGTTTATCATTTCTCCAGGACAATGATTGTACACATACACAAGCTTCCCGTGCCGTGGCCGCCTTTTGAAACGCATGTATATCTTATTGGTGCGAAAGGGAAAAGCTGGATATTGATAGACACCGGCTTTCCCTCGGAAAATGGATTCTCCGAGCTTCTCTCCTTTCTTGAAAAGCACGGTGGGATTGACACCCTTGAAGCAGTGGTGCTCACTCACGGCCATCCTGACCACTACGGCAATGCATTCCGGCTGAAAGAACTGAAGCCTGAAGTGCAGGTGTTCGCTCACGGAGACGACATCAACAGGGTGGTTCACCTGCCCAAGGAGGAGCGCCGCCGGGCTGCAATCATGGGCCAGGACTATCTGCTGCGCAATGGAACGCCGGAGGACCGCCTGGACATTGTTTCCAGCCAGTCGCGCTCTTATTTCACCCGGCGCTACCAGCTTCTCCCGGAGGAAGTGCAGGCACTCGATGAAGAGCTGAGCGCAGGAGGCCTGGTGCTTCGCGTGTTCCCTGTGCCGGGCCATACGCCCGGCCACATTGTGCTTTTCCACGAGGGAACCGGCTCGCTTTTTTGCGGGGACCACCTTTATCCCAAGGGCGTGCCCGTGCCGCTTCTTTACTTTCCCGTGCCTGAAGAGCGTTTTCGCAACCTTCCTGCCTGGTTGAAAAGTCTTGAAATCTTTGAGATGCTCCAGCCCGGCACTGTTTACCCGGGACACTTCGGACCTTTTGAAAACTGGCGGGAAATACTCCAGAAGGTTCGCAGCCGCACCGAACGCAAAAAGGCGGCAGTGCTTGAAATTCTCAAGCAGGGTCCCCGAACGGTTTACGACCTTGGAAAGGAACTCTACCCCGGGATCCCGGATGAATTCTGGTCCTTCCGTTTTTCAGAGGCCCAGGGCTTTCTTGACGTACTGGAAGAGGAAGGCCTGGTAGAACAGGTGAGAGAAGGAGAAAAAACCTATTACCACCTTTCGGGGTCTGGTCTCAACATTTGACATTTCGGAATTTGTACGGTGCTGATGCAGCGCGTTACAGTTGAGCGAGGAATCCTTCAGAGCTTCATTTTAAATTGAGGATAACGGTTTTAACCTGGCCGTGTTGTTTTATGCGTAATTTCAGATCTTTCGAGTCCTGCGCCACTTCAAAAACCACGTAAAAGATGCGGGACAGTCCCGGTGGAATGCGCTCCCAGTCTAATACCGCGGCTCCGCGTGGCACGTAGAACCTCTGGCCGGGATAGGTATTAAAGACTCTTTTCCTGGAATCTACGAGGTCTATACCGCTATCTCTCACCATTTCTGCTTCCCGGCCCTTGTTCTTGATGGAAATTTTTATCAGCACAAAGTAGCCTTCCGTTCGGGCATCTTCCACGAACATGTTGTTGGACGGAGCGTAACCGCCGAGGTTTTTCGCGGCGAGTATCTTCCATTCCAAATCCCCGGTCCTGACTGCTTCCCCCTTTTTATAAAGTCTTTCAGCAAATGCCCGGCCTGTGCTTGAAAACATAAGCACAAAAAGTGTGACTCCGGCAGCACGTATCACTTTCCTTTGCCTCAGATAATCAATCATTATGCACCTCCTGTAAAAAACCAGATGAAAATGGTTTTGTATACTTCACGGCATTTGGTGACCCGAATATCACCTTCAGGTCTCTCATTACGTCAATGGCTACGTTTTTGTTGTAGTTGATGACCATTTTGTCCAGGCGAAATGCATCAACGATCCACCATATGCCCAATCCAGCGGAAGTGAGCCAGAAAAGAAACTGTATCGTCCAGTTCTTGAGATACGCGTAATGCCACCCCAGAAGAAGCCATAACAGCACTGCAATCGCCAGGGATTTTCTCCTCCGCGTAAACTCGTCAATGAACATTTGTTGCTCCCGTGGTGATAGCTTTGCCAGTTCTGCGTGTACCATGGC
>JAJRZV010000107.1 GCA_024275095.1 bacterium
ACAGGTAGTGCATACTGGTGCATCCTGGGCTCCCTTGAGAAATGCCTGGCCATGTGTGCTCTCTATGTATTTTTTGTAAATATCCTTGTGACATTTGCCACATGTTTTCGGAACGTTAAGGCGGTTGATTTTAGATGCCGGGGAGGAGCCCGGTTGAATGTTATGCGAACCATGGCAGTCAGAACAATTGGCTGCTCCGAGGTCTCCCTTTTCCAGAACAGCCCTTCCATGAACTGAACGAATATACGATTTGAAAGGTTTTTTTATCGGAATGTTGCGCTCTTCAACAACTTTTTCATCCTCGTGGCACCGTGCGCATGTCCGGGGAACATTTGACCTGAATGCGGGGGATTCCGGATTATCCGGTGGAAGTACAGGGTGATAACCGTGACAGTCCTGACAGGTAGCATTGAGAGAGCCAGTGTGCTTTTTGTGGTGTATTGATGGTGTGAATTCTTCCTCGATATCTTCGTGGCATTTTCCACAGTTAACAGTAAGGACGTTATCCGGATGAGCTTCACCTCGTTTAAACGTGTGGCAGCCCGTGCAGCCTTCTTCAGCGTGAGTCCACGAGCCTGTCATCTCAATATCATCGTGGCAGGTCTGGCACCTGGTGCCTCTGGCGAAGGAGACGCTGGATATCCCTGCTGCGAAGAGGAAAAAGGTCAGAACAGGAAGGGCTTTTGTCAATCTTACCTGATACATGAGATTTCACCTCCTGACCATTGAGTCATCTACAATCTTTTCAGTTGTACCCGCACCCGCGAAAGAACGTTCAGTCCAATTTTTTTACAGACAAAGTGTGTATAAATCGTGGTTTCGTTGTCATACAATAGGAAAGTCCATAAAATGATACAATAAAATTCATCAGCAAAGGAGAGGTGCCGGAGTGGACGATCGGGGCCGGCTCGAAACCGGCTATCCCCCGCGAGGGGGATCGTGGGTTCGAATCCCACCCTCTCCTGTAAAAGGGATCGGCCGATAAGGAAGAAAAGAGGTTCGGGTACGGGTATGCAAGAAAAGGAAGTTTTTACGGTTACAAAAGTGTAAAGATTTTTGGGGAGTTGTAACTGGTATGGATCCTGAGTGTGAGCCTGAAATTTCAAACGTCTTCTGTGAGATGTGTAGTGCTTCATTATAGTAATAGTAATGCATCCCTTCCTTACTTTGCACTGGATGAGAATCACCAATTTAATGCTGACTGCCGCGCAGGTACTGTGGATAGAACATACGATGGCATTAATGCGTTTTCGTCGGAGTCCAAATAGGAAGCTGGACACCCTGATAACCCATAGGGGGTTTATTACGGTTGGGTTAATAAAACCAGGAATGCCAGGGCAATACCCCTTATGTCTCCTGTGCAGCCAGGATTTTTTATATGACTCGTAAACCTCGGTGCAAAAAAGTCTTGACCTTGTTTGATTACTTTTGTAAGAAAGAGTTCATAATATGGTAACCATTTTAAAGGAGGCTGCCATGCCAGAAACCATTAGAGCCATCGTTCCTATTGCCTTCACCTACAAGAATCGCGCAGGTAAGTTTATACAGCGCTATCTCGATGGATTGAAAGAAGCCAAAATTCTTGGAGCAAAATGTCCCTCCTGTGGAAATGTGTATGTTCCTCCCCGATCTGCGTGTGGAAGGTGTGCGGCTGAAATTACAATTACAGATGTTGTGGAGGTTGGCCCTGAAGGCGTAGTGGAGGAGTTGACCGTCGCTCATGTGAAAGTAGAAGCTGGAGAGTTAAAGAAACTGGATTCGCCCCAGGTGCTTGCAATGATTAAACTGGAAGGGGCTTCATCCACGATACTTGTTCCAGTGTTGAATGATCCAGAAAAGGTCAAACCTGGAGTGCGGGTGAAACCTGTATGGGCCGAGGAGCGAAGCGGGGAGTACAGTGACTTGAAAGGTTTTGAAATTATTGAATAAGGAGGAAACGATGTCCGCAAAGGTAGCGATTGTTGCATACGCGTGTTTGAAAAATGAGAAGGATAATCCCCTGTCCCGGGAGAGAATGTATTACAAGCTGGCCAAGGAAATTTACGAAAAGGCGGGTATCGACCCCGATGGAGTCGATACATTTGTACTCTCCAGTAATGATTTCATGGATGGGCGCACTATTTCAGAAGTATTCCTGGTTCAGAGGATCGGAGCTTACATGAAAGACGAAACAAAGGTGGAGGCCGATGCCCTCAATGCCCTCATGTATGCAGCCATGCGCATCATGTCCGGCAACTATAAAACCGCTCTGGTCGTTTCGGCTTCAAAGGCTGCATCAGAGTTCAAGCCTCTGCTCGTACAGAACCAGGCCCTTGACCCTGTTTACGAACGTCCGAGAAACGTTCTCAACACTCTTTCAGGTGCAGCCCTTCAGGCAAGATTGTACATGAATCGTTACGGCGTGGACGAAAAGTGCTTTCACCTTTTCGCAGAGAAGAATTTTTCATCTGCTCGGTTAAACCCCCTGTGCATCGAGGACATCGAATATGGCTCGGAGAAAGAAGTGGAGTCCAGTGAAGTCCTGTATGAGCCCATCAGACGCGGGCATCTGCCACCTTTTGCCGATGGTGGTTGTGCTGTTCTCCTTGCATCTGAGGATGTGGCAAATAAATTCACTGATAAGCCCGTGTGGATTAAAGGGATGGGGTATAACTGTGATACCTACTATCTGGGTGACCGGGACCTGGTAACCCTTCCTTCTCTGCGTGCAGCCGCACAGCAGGCCTACAAAATGGCAGGGATATCTGATCCCGTGAAAGATTTGAGTCTTGCCGAGGTTTATACTCACGCGGCAACAGAAGAACCCGTCATTATAGAGGGGCTTGGCCTGAGCGAAGATGGTAAGGCCGGGCGTGAAGTTACAGACGGGCGTTTCAGCAGGGACGGAGAGATCCCGGTGAATCCTTCCGGTGGGGTTTTTATCGGTCATCCGTATAATGTATCAGGATTGATGTTGGCCCTTAATGCAGTGATACAGCTGCGGGGGGAAATGGAAGAGGAGCTCCAGGTGAAGAATGCAACCACTGCTGTTGTACACTCTCAAGAGGGTGTGTGTGCCCAGTTTAATACTGTCGTTGTTCTTGGGATATAAGCAAAGGGAGGTTGAACCATGGCGAGAAATGTAGCTGTCATCAGCGTGGGATACAATGGAAGGTTTGTGAGCAAAAGACCTGATATCAGCATTCCGGAACTGCTTCAGCCCGCTGTTCAGAATGCACTCAGCAAGACAAAGGTAAAACCAGAAGACGTCCAGGCGATCGTGATGGGAAACATGCAGACATTTGAAGGTGTTAATTCTCCTCACCTCTGGGCCAGTGAACATATCCTGGGCACCGGGAAACCAGTCATGCGGATTGCTACAGGTGGAACAACGGGCATGTCTGTCTTTCACTGCGCGTATTATCACGTGGCATCGGGAATGTATGATGTGGTTATGGCTATTGGCTGGGAAAAACACGATGAGGGAGATGCACAGGTGGGTTTGGGTGGTATTCTTCTTCCTGAGGTGTTCGGGCTTATGCATTTTGGTCCTGATATTGCTGGGGGGCGTGGTACAGGTATTGGCGCTGGCGGGGGAGGTTCTACAGGTGGGGCCTCTTTTCAGGCGCTCAGCTATCT
>JAJRZV010000108.1 GCA_024275095.1 bacterium
TATATGCGGTTATTTGACATCCCGAGTTGCCTGCGTACTGTATCCACGTCTTTCTCTGTATTGAGTATAAACACGGTATTCTCATCGCAACCTTCTTTTACAAGGGGCGACTGTATGAGAAAAGGGTCCACAACCACTACAAATTGAGGATCTTCCACGGGACCGTAAATGTAAATGGGTTCGTCAGAAATGCGGTTAAACGCCCTTACAGGTGCCCCGCGGCGTTCAGGCCCGAATTCGGGAAAGGCCTGAACATACTTGTTGCGGCTGATAAGAATTTCAGCCAGCATCTTGGCTGCAGTAACGGTTCCCTGACCCGCTCTGCCGTGCCAGCGTACTCCGATGATTTTACCTTCCGCCATTTTCACCTCCTTCGAAGAGGCTTTTATGCAGGTACCGTCCGTTCATCAAAGCTTCACCCGATACCTGAGTGCCTGTTCAAGAGTGCGTGGATCCACGTATCGAATGTGCGCTCCCAGAGGTATCCCGTGTGCAAGACGTGTGACGGGAATCTTCCGTTTCTTCAACCGTTCTGCAAGGTAGATTGCAGTGGTTTCTCCCTCTACACTGGAGCCTGTTGCAATAATCACCTCGTTGACCTTCCCTCTCTCCACACGCCTCAACAGTTCATCCATTTTAAGCTCCTCAGGACCAATCCCATCAATAGGGGAGATTGTCCCGTGAAGAACGTGATATTTTCCCCGATAAATACCTGTATTTTCAATGTTCATCAACGATGCCACATCTTCTACCACACATATGACATTGCTGTCACGTTGAGAATCTGCACATATACTGCAGAGATCACCCTCTGAAATATTAAAGCAGTCACGACACAAACCGACATGTTCTTTTACTTCCATCAGTGCCTGGCTGAGGTCCTGAACATAAGAATGAGGTGCAGAAAGAAAGAAGAGTGCAAAGCGTCTGGCAGTTCCTTCTCCCACACCGGGTATATGCTTTAGAAGATTTACAAGATGCCGGAAGGGTCTGGGTTCCCGAGGCATTAAGCTCCGGCTCCGTCTTCGACCTTGTTTATGTTAATGACACGGGCCCCGAGGGAGGAAATGAACTTTTCAAGAACAGGGTCATTCAAAATTTTTGTTTCTGCATCTCGTGCATAATCAGACTTGCCTCGGGATGCCGACTTCAAAATCAAATCCACGTGATGTCCCAGCAATTCTTTTACACTATCTTCTATGGCCCGAATGCGAGGAGCGTTAATTTCCTCGTCCAGAAGTGGACTGTCTTCCTTCAGTTTGATGGTGACAGTGCCTCCCTCAACAAGCACCTCCACAACATCCTTAGAAAGGAGTTCTGCTGTAACACGCGAGCGTTGAGAAAGAGAACCGATAATTTGACTTTCAAAATCACCCGGTGAAGGCCTGGTTGATACACTTTTTCCGGGACCAGCGGATTTCGGTTTCTCAGCCTTTTCTTTAGCGCTATCCTCTACACTACCTGTCAAGGGCTCATCGCCTCCTGCGGGGTTGTTCCGCTGCAAAGGAATACTTCCGGACGGATTTGCGGAGCGGAGCATTTCAACAACATCTGCTACTGATTGAAGACGCGGCAGGCGCGCAAGTTTCACGAGTCCTACTTCGAGAGCGTAATCAGGTACGGGAGAGCGCTGAATATCCTCGAGAACACCGAGCATAACGCGGTATCTCGTTATAAAATCTTCTGCTGAGAGCTGTCCTACAATCCGGGAAAACTCATCACTCCATACAGCGGCAGGTTTTCCACCTTCCCGCACAATAAGTGCATCCCTGAGTACTGCAAGGACATCTCTGGCAAGCCGGACCGCATCTACTCCCCTGTCAAGCACTGAACGGCATTGCTCGACCGCTTCCTTCGCCTTGCCATCCACCACAAATGACAAAATTTTCGTGACAGCTTCCGCCGGGGGGATGCCAAGCACCTTCTCCACATCCTCCCTCGAAACCCGTCCTCCAGAATAGGACGCCACCTGTTCGAAAAGACTCAGGGCATCACGAAGTGACCCACCTGCTTCCCGGACGATACTCTCGAGAGCACCCGGCTCCACATCAATGCCTTCTTTGGTGGTTACCTCCTGAAGCCTTTGCAATATAAGGGATGACGGAATAGGCCTGAAGTCGAATCTGTGGCAGCGTGACATTACCGTATCAGGCACGCGGTGGGGCTCCGTGGTAGCAAAGATAAAAACAACGTGTGGAGGCGGCTCTTCGATTGTTTTGAGGAGTGCATTGAATGCGCTTCGGGACAACATGTGAAATTCGTCAATGATGACCACCCTGTAACGACCGCGTGCAGGTGAGTAACGAATCACTTCCTGAATCTCTCTCACGTTGTCCACCTGGGTATAGGATGCACCATCTATTTCCATAACATCCACACTGCTTCCTGTGTCAATTTCACGGCATACAGGACACTTATTGCACGGTTCTCCCTCGTGCACATCAGGACAATTGAGGGACTTGGCCAGAATACGTGCAATGGTTGTTTTGCCTATTCCACGGGGTCCGGAAAACACGTATGCATGATGCGGACGCCCCAGACGAAGAGCGTTGCGAAGCGTCCGGGTTACGTGCTCCTGTCCAACCACTTCTGAAAAACGTGATGGACGGTACTTGCGTGCAAGGCCACGAAACTCCGCCAAAATATCACCCCTCGTACCTGCCAAAAACTTCCGCTAGTACAGTCACCATTTCACCAAGAGTACATCGTGCACGTACGCATTCCACCAGTGCAGGCATCAACTGTGCCCTGTCCGTGGCTCTCAAACGCAGTTCTTTAAGTGCTTTCTGTACGCGAGTTTTGTCCCGCTCCTTTCTGATGCGCTCAAGGCGCTGCTTTTGATCCTCTTCAACAGCAGGATCCACACGCAACAACTTTACACCTCCAACGAGGCCTTCGCTGAACATGTTGACGCCCACAACCACCCTTTCCTGTCTCTCCATTTCCAGCTGGGCTCGATAAGCGGATTCAGAAATTTCCTTCTGCATAAAACCTCTCTCCACCGCAGCTAATGCCCCTCCCATCTCGTCAATACGTTTAATATAATCCCTCGCCCTGTTCTCAATTTCATCGGTAAGGGCTTCCAGCATGTACGAACCACCAAGGGGGTCAACAGAAGACGTAATGCCTGTTTCGTATGCAAGAATTTGCTGGGTTCTGAGGGCAATCTTTACAGACTCCTCGGTGGGCAGGCTCAGTGCCTCATCATACGAATTGGTGTGAATAGACTGAGCACCACCAAGTGCTGCAGCAAGTGCTTGCACCGTGACGCGCACCACATTGTTCAGTGGTTCCTGTGCTGTGAGCTCACTCCCCGCTGTCTGGGCATGAAACCGCAGTTTCAAAGCATCACGGTCCTGAATATCAAAACGCTCCTTCAACAAGGTTGCCCACAGTCTGCGTGCTGCGCGGAATTTAGCGACTTCTTCCAATAGATTTGAACACGCATTGAAAAAGAAACTCACACGCCGTGCAATGCGGACCACATCCAGGCCTGCCTGCTGTGCCGCCTGCAGATACTGCAATCCATTGGAAAGCGTAAAAGCCACCTCCTGAACAGCGGTAGCTCCTGCTTCCCTGATGTGGTACCCGGAAACGCTGATGGTATTGAAACGGGGTACATTTTCAGCAGCGTAACGCATAAGGTCAACAATAAGATAAAGCGAAGGCTCAGGAGGATATATGTACGTGCCCCTGGCCACATATTCTTTCAATATGTCATTCTGGACCGTTCCGCGAAGTTGTTCCTGCTTCACCCCTGATTCTTCGGCAGTTACAATGTACATGGCCAAAAGGATGTTGGCAGTCGCATTGATCGTCATGGAAGTCGACACGCGCGCAAGGTCAATACCGCTGAAAAGCCTCTTCACATCTTCCACACTGTCAACCGCAACACCCACGCGCCCCACTTCACCGTGGGCTACGGGATGGTCTGAGTCGTAACCCATCTGGGTGGGAAGGTCAAAGGCCACCGAAAGCCCTGTCTGACCCCTTTCAAGTAAAAATCTGAAACGTTTGTTGGTGTCCTCGGCCGTGCCGAAACCTGCATACTGCCGCATTGTCCATATACGACCCCGATACATGGTTGGTTGAACACCGCGTGTGAATGGGAATTCACCAGGAAACCCCAGCTTCGAAAGATACTGGAAATCCTTAAGATGAAGCGGCGTGTATAAACGTTCTATCTCCACTCCCGAAGGTGTTTTGAACTCTTCCTGTCGTTCCGGCTTTTTCTCCAGTAGAGGTTCAAGAATCTCTTTTTCCCAGCGTTCCTGCGCCTCTTTCAGGTCCTTCACGCCTTCACCTCGATTTCAACAAGTTCCACCCGTCCTTCCACCCGGTCGTTCTCTTTTACATATACCTTTTTAACAACACCACGCGCGGGAGACCGAATTTCATTCTCCATCTTCATGGCTTCAAGTGTAAGCAAGACACTGTTCTTTTCCACCTTATCTCCCTCTTTAACCATAAGCCGAACGATACGGCCCGGCATGGGTGAGCGTACAACTCTGTGGGCACCACCGGCTTCGCCTGCACTTTGCTGGATACTGGCTGAAGGAACACGCGTAAAACGCAGTTCCCACCGCTTCGCACCTGATGTAACAACTGCTTCATCACCACTCCTTCGCATATAAAATCGAACGGCATTACCATTAACGTTGGCAATGAAAAATCCTCCGCCAAGGTCCCTGATGTTCACACGATATTCATTTTCACCCACCTTAATGGTGTATTCTCCGGGTCCACTCTCATTTACATAAAGACCTATTTCCTGTTCTTCTCGGGATATATACAGTGGTTTTCCCATGGCTTCACACTTCCTTTCGGCGTTTCAACGAATGCCATCTCCCCTTCAAGCGCCACACGGAATTCTCCGACATGGTAAAAAGCGGGGAATGATGCTTTACAAGTTCTGTATATGCAGCGGCCACAGCAACCGCTTCCTCCGGGCTGATCTCCTCTTCTTCAGTCTGGAAACCTTCAGCAAGAGAAGTATGAACCCGACCTTCTACAAAATCGGGATTGGCCAGGAGCCAGAGGTGAAACGGCAGGGTTGTATAAATACCGGCAACTTCCAGCTCTTCCAGGGCTCTTTTTGCACGCCGAATCACGTGACGGCGATCTTTTCCGTGAATAATAATCTTGAGAACAAGAGGGTCGTACTCCATGGGTACCACCCCGCCCTCCTCCACTCCGGAGTCAACACGAATTCCAGGACCTGCAGGTACTCTTAAGTGTGTGATCACTCCAGGCGTGGGCACGAAACCATTGAAAGGATCCTCGGCATTAATTCGGAATTCCATTGCTGCACCCCGGGGACGAGCCGGCCGAAGGTCTTGCTACAGCTGTTGTCCCTCTTCTACGTCCACCTGGAGAGCCACGAGGTCAACTCCCGTAACCTCTTCTGTAATGGGATGCTCGACCTGCAAACGTGCATTAACCTCCATGAAATAATAATGCTCTCCGCTACTGTCCACAAGGAACTCCACCGTGCCTGCTCCAGTGTACCCGCAGGCTCTGGCGATTTTTACGGCCGAATTCCACATGCCTTCACGCACCTTATCATTCAGGAGAGGAGCAGGCGTCTCTTCCACCAGTTTCTGGTGACGCCGTTGTACAGAACAATCCCTTTCAAACAGGTGTACGACATTACCATGATGATCAGCGATAATCTGAACCTCCACGTGCCGGGGATTAATCACTGCCTTTTCAACATAAAGGCTCCCGTCACCAAACGCCTGCGTCGCCTCAGAAGACGCGGTACGAAATGCCTCTACAAAATCTTCTTCCTTTTGTACAAGTCTCATGCCTTTACCACCGCCACCGGCCTTCGCCTTGATCATCACGGGGAAACCCACCTTTCGTGCAATCTCCAGACCGTCTTCAGGAGTCGGCACCGTACCCTCACTTCCAGGTACAACAGGAATTCCATTCTTAACAGCAGTTTCACGTGCAAGAGCCTTATCCCCCAGCAGTTCCATCGCCTCGGGAGGAGGCCCGATAAATATGAGCCCGTTATCCTCGACCAGACGCGCAAAAGTAGAATTCTCGGCCAGGAAACCATATCCCGGATGAACCGCCTGGGCTCCCGCCTTTCTGGCAATATCCACCAGCAGCTCCATGTTGAGATAGGTTTCTCCCGGGAGCCGGCCCGGCAGGTGATAACTCTCGTCCGCCATTCTCACATAGGGTTGAAACCGATCCACATCAGAATAAACCGCCACACTCGCAATCCCGTTTTCGCGAAGAGTACGTATCACCCGAACCGCGATTTCGCCGCGATTGGCTATGAGAACTTTGTTAATTCGCCTCTTCTTCATAGTGGAATATTCCCGTGCTTCTTCGGTGGGTTTTCATCTCTCTTATCCTTGAGCATCTCCAGTGACTGGATGATACGCACCCGCGTGAGGGACGGACGAATGACCTCATCAACATAACCCAGTTCCGCTGCCTTCCAGGGATTGGCAAATGTCTCACGGTACTGGGCCACGAGTTTTTGACGGGTTGCTTCAGGGTCCTCAGCTTCCTGAATTTCGTTCCTGAAAATGATATTGACTGCACCTTCCGGCCCCATCACTGCAATTTCAGCGGTGGGATAGGCAAGATTAACATCTCCTCTGATGTGCTTGCTGCTCATTACGTCATACGCTCCACCATAGGCCTTTCGGGTGATAATGGTAATTTTGGGCACTGTAGCCTCGCAAAATGCGTACAGGAGCTTCGCACCGTGTCTGATAATTCCTCCGTATTCCTGCTCTGTCCCGGGGAGGAAGCCGGGCACATCCACGAAGGTCACAATGGGAATATTAAACGCGTCACAGAACCTGACAAAACGAGCTCCTTTAACAGAAGCGTTTATATCGAGGCATCCTGCAAGCACTGCAGGCTGGTTTGCCACGATACCCACCACACGCCCGTTAAAACGAGCAAATCCCACAACGATATTCTGAGCATAATCTGCATGGACCTCCATAAAAGAATCCCTGTCCACTACCGTTATGATAAGGTCCTTTATATCATAGGGTTTCTCCGGGTCTTCGGGTATAAGCCGATCCAGTTCTTCGTTTTCACGCCAGGGATCATCATCTGTCTCCTGCACGGGTGGATCCTCTGCATTATTTGAAGGCAGGTAAGAAATAAGCCTTCTAATCTGCATGAGGCACTCATAATCATTCGGTGCTGTAAAATGAGCCACACCGCTTACACTCGCGTGGGTCCGTGCTCCCCCGAGTTCCTCCTTTGTCACTTCCTCGTGAGTTACCGTTTTAATCACATCCGGTCCTGTGACGAACATGTAACTCGTGCCTTCCACCATAAATATAAAGTCGGTAATGGCCGGCGAATATACAGCCCCGCCCGCACACGGCCCCATGATCGCGGAAATCTGGGGAATTACTCCACTGCACAGAGTGTTACGTAAAAATATATCCGCATATCCGGCCAGTGAAACCACTCCTTCCTGGATGCGCGCTCCTCCAGAGTCATTGAGACCGATAACAGGCGCACCAACCTTGGCTGCCAGGTCCATGATTTTACAAATCTTCTTAGCGTACGCGCCCGAAAGCGAGCCTCCAAAAACGGTAAAATCCTGGGAAAACACGAACACAAGTCTTCCATCAATGGTTCCGTATCCTGTAACGACTCCGTCACCGGGTATCTTCCGCTTCTCCATTCCGAAATCCGTACACT
The DNA here is from genome assembly GCA_024275095.1 of bacterium. GTDB lineage: Bacteria > JAJRZV01 > JAJRZV01 > JAJRZV01 > JAJRZV01 > JAJRZV01. Next base: position 7,690 of record JAJRZV010000108.1, read on the forward strand.
GGTGCACCACGAACTTGTCGGTCTCAACAAAACTCCCCTCGTCCAGTAAAACGTGCACCCGCTCACGTGCTGTGAGCTTCCCAGCCTTGTGCTGACGCTCAATGCGTGCTTTGCCCCCTGCCTCTTCAGCCAGCCGATTCAACTCCTCAAGACGTTTAAACTGGTCCATCTCCAACCTCCTCTCCGGGGTCAGGTCTCAACATTTGACATTCCTGACAAGCCATCTCCAATCTCCTTCACTGCCGGAACCCGATAAGAAATACCACAGGCTCCCTGCCAGGTCAAAAAATAGGTGAATGACATTCCAGCCAGGGTACTTCCGTCCAGATTTCGATAAGCAGAGGAACACAGCAAGCACATCCGCTCGCCAAGAGTACAGTCGAAGCAACCAAAATCTGTGTTAATCAACGGGATTTTTCTCTTCTTTTGTGCTTCATTTTCGCCCCTCTCCAGAGATTTGTCCAAAATCAGGCGCAACAACATGGGAGGATGTGGTCATACATGCACTGGAAGGCCAGGCAACAATTCGTCACCCCATTGAAAACAAACACCACAAACCAGGAGTTCTCCACATAAATTTTATCCACGGCTGTATTTTATGCCATGTCAAGAATCCACACCACAGCAAGCATGTTGAACCTTTTTCAAACATCAGCGCTATCAGCAAACGTCACTCTCAGCCATTCCCTAATTTCATCTCTGACCTTTCTGAAGCGAACGAGTTTTTCCTCCTGTGGTCCATTAAATGCGGAGGGGTCTTCAAAACTTCTGTGTAAATACTTTTTCCCTTTTGGAAAAAAAGGACAGGCCTCTTTTGCGTGATTGCAAACCGTAACAACGTAGTCAAACTCTTCTTCAGCGAATTCGGCGATACTTTTTGATCTATGACGCGATATATCAACTCCAATTTCTCTCATTACCTCAATAGCGCAGGGATCGACCTCCGACGGTGCTGTCCCTGCACTCCAGACTTTGTAAATACTGCCGTATAAATGTCTGAGCAATCCTTCAGCGATCTGTGACCGCGCCGAATTATGCGTACACAGGAACAGAACTTTCTTCTTTTCCACCTAAACCCCCTGGAGCTAGGTTGAAAAAATTAAACAGAACACTCTCACTCCAAATCGGGAATAAAATTTAAAAGCACACTTTTTCACCGTGGTGAAGAATCTTAACTCGATCCTTCAGTCCCATCCTGTCCATATACCTTTTCAAAAGTTGCAACGGCTCATCCGGCCTTTCCAGTGAAAGCCGAAAAGTGCCCCAGTGAATAGGAATCATCCATCGGGCACGGAGGTCAATAAACGCCTGAAGAGCCTCACGCGGGTCCATATGGACCAGGCGCATATAGAGGCGTGGGCGATACGCACCAATTGGAAGAAGCGCAATATCAATGGAAAAACGCTGACCGATTTTTTTAAATCCTTTAAAGTAAGCGCTGTCTCCTGCAAAGTACACGGTACAGTTGTTGCTTTGCACCACGTATCCTGTATATCCCCTGTGAAAATCTGTAAGAAACCTCATGCCGTGATGTCTGGCAGGCACTGCGGTTACAGTGAGACCATTGATCGAAAAAGTCTCCCATTTCTTCAACTCCACCACCCGACCACCAAACACTTCTCTCACAAGCTCGCCGACCTTCGGCGGCACGAGAATTGTTGCTCTGACCGGGATGCGTTTGAGCGTGTTAAGGTCTAAGTGGTCGAAATGAGAGTGAGAAATAAGTACAAGATGGGGAGCAGGAAGTTCCTCCAGACGATGCGATGGAGGGCGCACCCGCGGAACTACGAGGGCCTTGCCGGAAAACATCGGGTCCGTAAGAACAAACTTCCCGTCCATTTCAAGAAATGTCGTGGCATGGCCAATATAAGTGATTTCACAGCGGCACCTGTGTTGCCCGTTTTCTGAAAAAGTCTGACCTGGAGGCTTTATCACACTCATTATCAAAAAAATCTTTACCGCGCCCGATATATCCATTGCATAAACCGCGGTAGCCTCTCCTTTCTCTCCCAGCCTCCAAAAAACGAAATAAGAAACGATAGAACAATAAGCTTGAGATCCAACCAGAACGAGCCTTTCTTCACGTAGAGAAGATCGTAACGTATTTTATGCCTGAGGGGCGCATCTTTCGGCGCGTAGACCTGTGCAATCCCCGTAAGACCAGGAGGTACGGAGCATCTCTTCTCAAATCCCGGCATATTACGGATGTTTACAACCTTCCCGTCAAGGAAGTCTGCTTCATATTCTGCAAGAGCGCGAGGACCAACAAAGCTCATATCACCCCGAATGATATTCCAGAGTTGCGGCAACTCGTCCATGGCTGTGGCACGCAGCAATCTTCCGAATGGTGTAACGTTTCCATTTTGCATGGTGCGAAATTTATATGCATAAAACACCTTTCCATGAAGTCCAATACGGGGCTGCCTGAAAAAAACAGAACCTCCATCCTGGAGTTTAATAACGACAGCACTTACGACCCACACGGGAAGAGACACAAAAATTCCTGTGCTCGCAAGAATAATATCAAAGGCCCTTTTCAATCGTCGGTGCCTCATTATCCCGCCGTCTCCCGTATAATGCTCATATACCGCTGTGTAAGCACCCGAGGCTGGTGATACTGGTAAATGTAATCTACTCCGTTTTTGCCCATTGCGCGGGCAGTTTCTTGATCGTCTACCAATTGTGCAAAGGCACGGGAAATACTCACGGGATTTTCAGGTGGAACAACAACACCACAGCGAGCGGTGCGCACAATCCTTGCCCCCTCTCCCTTGAGCGCAGCGACAATCGGCTTCCCTGCAGCCATATATTCGAGAAGTTTCCCTGGCAGAGCCGTGCGAAGCCCGGGAAAATTCCGCAACATAACCAGGCACGCTGTAGAACTTGCTATCTGCTTTATCACCTTACTTCGGGGAAGTGACCCCAGATAAACAAGGTTATGCACTTGCTCCTTCTCTTTCAATGCGAGAAACCGGCTGCGTAAAGACCCATCGCCAGCGACGACAACACGAGCAGACGGCAAGAGCCTGGATATTTCACAAGCTGTCTCTACCAGAAGCTCAGGCCCCTGTGAAAACCCGAGATTCCCTCCGTAAAAGAGCACAGGATTTTTATTCTTTTGATACCGGGACCCCATTTTATTCACGGGTACGTAGGGGGTTGGTATCACATGAACACGTTTGCGCGGAACACCGTGGCGCCGGACGATGTGGCGGGCAATGGCTGGATTGGTCGCTACGAACGCATGCGCCTGCGAGAACACAAAGCGCGAGAGTTCGTTCAACAATCGATATACAGCATGGTCCACAAGGCCATCCTGTAAGAGAACAATAGAATCCGGCCAGAGGTCACGCACCTCCAGCACAAGCGGCACACCACCAGCCTTCCTGAGCAACACCCCCACAATACCCAGCAGGTACTGAGGAAGTGACACCAGCACCACGTGAGGGCGGGCCATATACGCAGGCACAACAGCACCAGCACCCTCCCACATGTACTGCACAACACGTGAGATCGCTCCTCCACGGCTGAGGGGGAAGGATGGCAGGCGTAAAACAGTATAGCCCGGCCCTCGATAAAGGCCGGGGGGTGATCCGAAAGTCATGACCGTCACATCGAGACCTTCTTTTGCAAAATGTTCAGCAAAAACGGACGCACGGTGAGCAAGTGTGCCCCAGAGCGGAGGAAACTGATCAACAATGTAGAGTATCCTCAAACCCATTTTTGTAGCACGTTCCAGAAAACATCCAGCGCCGTGGCTGCTGCCAGCGCGGAAAGGATTCTCCGGTCTCTGTTTTTCTCGTAGTGCTTGAGCATGCGAGAGACTGTTTCTCTGTCCACGATGCCCTTTCTCTCCAACAACGCGGCTTTAAACCAATTCTCCAGGTAACCAAGAAGGACCCTTTCCAGATCGCCCCACGCATCCCCACCACAGCATGACTCCTCCTTGGGGACACCTGAGGCATCTTCCAGTCGCCGGAGCAACACGTTACGCCGAAAGCGCTTCCAGCGAGCCAGCGGTGGAAGAGAATGAGATGTTTCAAGTACTTCTCCAGAAATGCACGGAAACAAAGCAGGTACATCCAGTACCATCGCTGAGCGTACGACGAACCCATAACCGGCAGGAGCCAGTTCCCTGTGAAAAAAATCCCACAGGCCGCGTTTTTTCGAAGCGGCGGCATACCGGTCCACGATACGCATTGTCGGCTCGAGTTCCAGACCCATATCCTTCATAAGAGGGCCGAGAAGACGATTCTTGTCTTCGTAATCCAGTGGAGACCAGAGTGCCAGCCAGTGACGTCCCTCCTCCATTCCACCCTTCCCGTTACGGAACGGCTCAAAAGCAGCAACCAGCTCGAATCCTGCACTGCTGAGAAACACATCCTGCGTTGCTGCAGGCAGCGCAGTTGCAACCTGCATAACCTCACCAATTGCATTGAGCTCGCCCGTAAGTTCATAAATTCTGGAAAGGCGCCGGGACCACTCGTCCTGTGAAACTTCTGTTAAGCCTTCAGCGGTGCGAACATTCCAGCCTTTTAACAGTGCAAGTGACTGAAACAGGGGGTCATATTTTCCGGCATTACATGTAACCGCAGAAGCACTTTCATCCCGCCCGAACGTTTCCAAGATAGCACTTTCAAGTTGCTCTAAAGTGTGTGACTCTTTTTCTACCTCTTCAGCAAGGTGCCTTATCACGGTCCTTCCTGAATTCATATCAATCTCTACCTGAGTTCCTTCCTTTACCTGAAACACCCCTTCGAATACAGAAGCAGGTTGGGGCAGGTAGAGGAGACTGAGAAAATCCCACAGAGTCTGCCAGTTCACCTGGAGCGGACCGAGCCCTGCAGCGAGGAAAGCGAGAGGGTTTGTGGAAACAGCGACGGTGCCGTCTTTCACCAGATAATAAATGGTATGGGGAGAGTACGCTTTTCTACGCAAAACGATTGCTCCGCCGTCTTCGGCCGCCCGGACATGAATTTCCAGACCATGATAAAGACCATGATAAAAACCGGACGAGGAAACAGAGAGGGTGCCCTTTCCTGCTTCAACATCCCAGGGGGAAGATGCACCTCCCGACACCATCAACCTCACCTTTCCCTCTGACCATTCCTCTGCTTCTGAAGAAGGAGAGAGGAGAGATGCCACGCGGACCACGTCTATCGATTCATTGTCTGCACCTGCACATAAAAAAACACCCGCCATCGCCTGAGACCTCCCCCGGTTTCCTTAGAATAATTATCGCAAAAAAAGACCCATCCAGGCGAGATAAGATTTAACGAATTTTACTTTTTATTGAAAACAAACCCTTCCTCCGGTGAATAGTCAACTTCCACCACATCGCCTTCGCCAAAACGACCTTCAAGGATATATCTGGCGAGAGGATCCTGAATCTCCCGCTGTATGGTCCTCTTGAGGGGTCGTGCGCCGAACACAGGATCATACCCCATCTCCGCCAGTGCATCCTTGGCTTTTTCGGTGCGCACAAGGCCCACCTTGTGTTCCACGAGTCGTTCTTTGAGCTGTTCGAGCTGGATATCCACAATGGCGCGTATGTGTTCCCTTCCAAGAGGACGAAAAATCACGATTTCGTCAATTCGGTTGAGAAACTCCGGCCTGAGGTTTGCCTTGAGAAGCTCCATCACGCGTTCACGCATAAGGTTGAGGTCTTTCCCGGCAAGGTCCTGGATTTCGCGTGACCCGATATTCGACGTCATAATGATAACGGTATTGCGAAAATCTACAGTCCTGCCGTGGCTGTCAGTGAGGCGCCCATCGTCAAGAATCTGGAGCAAAATGTTGAACACTTCAGGGTGAGCCTTCTCAATCTCGTCCAGCAGTACCACCGAGTAGGGTTTGCGCCGTACGGCTTCCGTGAGCTGTCCACCTTCCTCGTATCCGACATATCCTGGAGGAGCTCCGATAAGGCGCGCCACCGAGTGTTTTTCCATGTATTCCGACATATCGAGGCGTATGAGTGCGTTTTCATCGTCGAACAGAAACTCTGCAAGGGCCTTGGCCGTCTCGGTCTTTCCCACACCAGTGGGACCGAGAAACAGAAACGAACCTATCGGCCGGCGCGGATCGGCCAGTCCCGCTCGTGCACGGCGTATGGCATTGGCAACGAGAGAAAGAGCCTCGTCCTGTCCAACAACACGTTTGCGCATGCGATCTTCCATCTCCAGGAGCTTCCGTGCTTCTGACTCCAGCAACCGACTCACCGGTATGCCTGTCCAGCGGGAGACAACCTTGGCCACCTCGTCAGCGTCGACCTCTTCTTTGAGCATGCGGTGTTCTTTTTGTACCTCCTGGAGCTTCTTGTATTCCTCATTGAGTTCCTTCTCCAGTTCCGGTATGCGCCCGTACGTGATTTCGGCAGCCCGATTGAGATCACCGCTGCGCTGCGCTTCCTGAGCCTCGAATTTCAGCCGGTCGAGCTCCTCTTTAATTTTGCGAACGCGGGAAATGATCTCTTTTTCCTTCATCCATTGTTCCTTGAGGCGCGCACTTTCAGAGCGGAGTTTTTCAATCTCGCTTTCAATGCGTGCCAATTTTTCCCTGGCTTCAGGGTCTGTTTCTTTCTGGAGCACAAGCTTCTCAATTTCCAGTTGCGTGATTTTACGCTCAATTTCATCAATCTCTGAGGGCATACTGTCAATTTCCATGCGGATGCGCGACGCTGCCTCGTCAATAAGATCTATGGCCTTATCAGGAAGGAATCGGTCTGTGATGTAACGGTGCGAAAGGGTCACCGCCGCCACAATGGCGCTGTCCAGGATTTTGACACCGTGGTGGATTTCGTACTTCTCTTTCAAACCCCGTAAAATGGATATGGCCTCTTCAACGGAAGGCTCATCCACATATATGGGCTGAAAGCGCCTCTCCAGCGCTGCGTCTTTCTCGATATACTTGCGATATTCGTCCACTGTCGTGGCGCCGATGCAATGCAGTTCACCACGTGCAAGGGCGGGCTTGAGCATATTGGATGCATCCATAGCACCTTCGGCCTTTCCTGCACCCACGAGATTGTGAATTTCATCTATAAACAGAAGTATCTCACCCTCCGAATCCGTCACTTCCTTGAGCACAGCCTTGAGCCGGTCTTCAAACTCTCCCCGGTACTTGGTGCCTGCGATCAGTGCTCCAAGGTCCAGCTGCACAATGCGCTTATTTTTCAATCCTTCGGGTACGTCCCCGGAAGCAATGCGCTGTGCAAGACCTTCCACAATAGCCGTCTTGCCGACACCGGGATCACCAATGAGCACGGGATTATTCTTGGTGCGCCTGAGAAGCACCTGTATCACCCGCCGGATCTCCTCGTCGCGTCCAATAACGGGATCAAGCTTTCCCAGGCGGGCCATAGCCGTGAGATCCTTCCCGTAACGTTCCAGGGCCATGTACTTATCCTCGGGGTTCTGGTCCGTAACACGATGGGAACCCCGCACTTCCTGCAACGCTTTCACCAGAGCATCATGCGTGATCCCGTGACGCTTGAGAATTTCCGAAACAGCTCCACCGTCCTCTGCGAGTGCCAGCAAGAGATGCTCCGTGGACACGAACTCGTCCTTCATTGACGAAGCCACCTGAAAAGATCTCTGGAGTACGGCCTCCAGTTTTTTTGACACGTATTCTGCTCCCGTGATGCCGCTCACCCTGGGAAGCCGACCTATTGCTTCAAGAGTTTCATTTTCGAGGAGCGAATCTTCCACGCCCACGCGACGAAGTATTTGAGGAACCAACCCACCCTCCTGTTTTAAAAGTGCGAGAAATAAATGCTCGGGCTCAACTGTCTGGTTGCCGTGCTGAGAGGCAATGGCCTGGGCTTCCTGGAGAGCCTCCTGTGCTTTGTATGTAAACTTATCCAGTCGCATAAGCTCCTCCTCAAAAAGTGGTTATCTCCTTAGCAAAATTTAGGTGCGATCTTCCACCTGTCAATTTTTTTACATTCACACCAGATAGCGAGCAATCAGATCAATCACTCCCTTAAAATGTTCACGAATATGGGGGACTTTCTTACGCGCTTCCGTTTCACTGGTGCGTCCCTTGCTCAACGCGTGAAGCACAGCCTTCGCAAGAGCCTGAGGCTCATACGTGGGAAAAAAGAAACCGTCAGGTCTTACCTCCCTGTGCACAGGTATATCTGATGCTGCCACGGGGAGACCGAAAAACGCCGCCTCCAGCAGGGGAAACCCGAAAGACTCGGTAATGGAAGGCCATACCAGCACATCAGCATGACGGTAAAGGTGCGGAAGCATTCGATAAGGCAGAGGCCCCGTTGTAACAAAGTACTTTTCCACTTTCAGCTCTTTCATGAGCTTCCAGTCCCCTGTGGAATCGTAGATATGCTGTACAACGTTCTGGCCAATTTCCGCGGTCATAACCACCCGAACACGTTCCCCTATTTCACGCACTATATATGGGATTGCCCGGATGAGCGTGGTGAAATTTTTGTAATAAGAGTAATACCCCACGTGCAGCAGGCGGATCATACCCTCCGTCTCCTCAAGAGCTTTCCTTGCACGCGCGTTGAGAGGAAGAGGGTTTGTAAAGATCTCATGATGAATGCCGTAAGGTACAGCGAAAATCTTCTCAGAGTGCTTCTCTCCAACCGCTTCAATAACCTTTTGGCGAAAAGCTTCTGAAGGGGTAATCACGAGATCGGCCCTGCGCACAGAATGTAATGCGAGCATGCGCTGGGCCTGGATGTAAGAAAAAAATTTCACAAGTCCTCGCCTGAGCAGGTTCACCTGGAACTCCCGACAGAGAAGAAGGGAATTGCGCTGGTAGACTCCGTGCTTCAACGCCCCTCCCCCGCTGATAAAATTCCCCAGGTGAAGCACGCCCCTTACCGAAGGGTCCCTGGCCATGCCCCGAATCGCACTCCACTCTGCAAGCCATCGCTTCAAAGGATGATCGGGCAACTTTTCTACAACCACCATGTGTTCTCCAGGAGATGTCTCCAGGGTTTGTTTCGGTGTGAGCACCAGGAGCCTGAAATCCTCTGTTAGAGACTCCTCTGCGAGCATATTCAAAAGTGAACGAGCCCCTCCCCTATCAGCCGAAAGAGCATTTATGAGAATCGTAACCCCTTGCACTGTCTTTACCATGTCCTGCCCGCGGGCCAAAATCCTTTGAACACTTTTCATAACAATATACTTCCGACAACTGATAAAAGCCATTCAAACAATTTATGGCGCACTCAGCGTTTGTGCACCCGACCTGGCTCTCCGGTTGAACGAGCCATGCCTCCGCCACATACTACGTTCGTACACACGTTCTTTTTAATACACCACCGACCAGCATTTTCCAAGCTTTTACCTTCGAGTATCGGAGTTTGGCTTTAAAAAGAGATTGAATTTTTAAAATCTACTCTCATGCGTTTTTCAAAATTTTCATCAATGGTCTTAGCAAATTTGTTGATTTTTTTCATGTCTTTGGATACATTTACACCATCTACCCCGGAGAGGGACTGTGAGACTTTCGCTGAGATTCCAGCTTGACCCTGGAGAACTCATCCTTCCCCTTTCATACAACCACCTTGTCCAGGCCATGATCTACAGCAACATAGACAACTCCATAGCTCACTGGCTCCATGACAGGGGCTTTGCTTTTGGTAAGCGGAGGTACAAACTCTTCACCTTCTCAAGGCTCCTGTCAAAAAAACGGCGGCTCAACCGGGACATACGTGAGGACAAAAGAAGGCATGTGGTGGTTCCTCATAAACGTGATGACTACTTTTCCAGATTCACCCTCTCTTGCCACAGCACGTTTTCACTTTCTGCGAAAGAAGGAATAAAAGCCCTTGAAAAGGCTTATGAAAAAGCAAAAAGCCTTCACTCAAGCTCTTTTGAAGGTCTGGCTACCCTGCTCACAGATAATGGGTCTACATTCATCGCAAAACAGTTCAGGGACTTTCTCAAAAAACACTTTGAAAACTTCTTCAGGCACATCAAGGTGAAATACAGATCACCTGAGCAAATTGGAGTGATCGAGAGATTTCACCAGAACCTGAAGCAAGAAGCCTTCTATCCCGCTGAAGTGCAGAACGTACTTCACCTGATAAACACGGTGGAACACTACACCTGGTACCCGGGCTCGCGCAGGCCCCCCTGGGCATCAGGACTGAGAACACCGGCAGAGGTTCATCTGAATAAATCTTTTCACGAGATCAGAAAATTGGGCTTTGACTCAAATGTTACGGGATATAAAACATCCATCCAGGAGATGCACGCATGAGAAGAAACTCTCTCATGTTTTCCAGGGAAGTTGTTCCGCTTTTTCCTGGACCAATGCACAAACAGGCAGGATTTATCCGTCAGGAACTCCCCGCAGATTGCTCCATAGATATTCTTGTAAGAACCTCGGAGCAGATTAAAGAAAGAATTAAACTTGACGATTTTTCATCAAAAAGATTGTGTCTCAGGGAATAGAACTATGAAACCACTCACCAAAGAATGGATTAAAAAGGCTGAAGAAGACCATCTTGTAATGGTAAGGGAATCAAAAGAGACGCCTCTCGTAGCATCTGCTATATGTTTCCATGCCCAGCAGTGTGTTGAAAAGGAGGTTATAATAATATTTGTGTTAGGAGGTAGTTGATATAAAAGTGAAGGCAGTGAATAAAGGAATTAATTGTTTACAGATGAGGGAATAATTCGTGGAAGAGATTTTGATGAGCATTAAAAATTTTTATAAAAGTTATTTAATGATCTCCAATCCTCATAAATACCAGGAGTTTACGTGGGAATGTATTAAAAGATTAAACTTTCCCCTTTTTATAAAAGCACCCACTGGCTCAGGAAAGACAGAGGCTGTGCTGGCACCGTTTCTGTCACAATTTATTGACAACAATTTTACTATCGCTCCAAGGATGATATATGTTTTACCAATGAGAGTTCTGGTTAATTCTCTTGCTGATAGAGTTAGACAATACACCCGAAGAATAAATCCTCATATTTCTGTGGAGGTTCAGCACGGGGATGTTCCTAATTCCCCGTTCTTCATGGCAGACATAATTTTTACCACTCTGGACCAGTTCGTCTATGGCTTTGCAAGGGCAAGCGGACAGGTGGGAAGGCATATAGATATTCCTGCAGGCGCCATTGCATCTTCACTGGTGGTTTTTGATGAGGCCCACATGTACAGAGATGAATTTACATTTTCAATTATGAGGGCTGTAATGGAGATATTATATAAGAGCAATATTCCTTTTGTTGTAATGACAGCAACCATGCCAGAAACTCTTGAAAGAAGCCTTTTTGAAAATATCAATATGCCTGAAGATTGCAAAATATCTGCTTCAATACCTGCCAGTAACACGCTTGACTTCTATCTTGAGAAAGGACCTTTATATTCTGATGATGAAGTGAATATTCCTGAGGTAATTTTAGATAAAATCAGAGAAAAGAAAACTTTAATCGTTGTCAATCAGGTTAAAAGAGCACAGAAGATTTATGAAGATATTAAATTGAGGCTTAATCTTAACGACAAACAAATTGTTTTACTGCATTCACGGTTTACAAAAGCAGATAGAAAAGACCATGAAGAACAAGCAATTTCGTTAATCCCGCGCAAAAAGGATGGGAAAATTGTAATCCCTGAAGGCGTAGGAATTGTTGTCTCAACGCAGGTTCTCGAGGCAGGCATTGATTTTTCGGCAGAATTTTTGCTGACTGAACTTGCCCCTGCTGATTCACTGGTTCAGAGAGCTGGGAGATGTGCAAGATATGAAGGCGAAAGGGGGGAGATGGTAATTTTCCCGGTGGATGGAAAAGACAGGAATCATCTGCCTTACAAAAAAGAGCATTTAGAAAAAACGCTTGAGTGGTTGAAAAGAAATGAACAGTTTAACATTAAAAATTTTAATGAAGTTTGCTCTTTTGTTAATGAAACACTTGACTATCAGGCTAATGATTATGAAGCAAGGGATACTTTGATTGACCTCTATGAGTGTGTTCTTTATGCAGATAGCAAACCAGATAATATTCAGGTGAGAAAAAGCAAACCTGTAAGAATATTAGTTGTAGATTTTTCTCTTGGTATTGAAAATAAAAAATACAGGAAAAAGCAAAAAGACGAAATAGAAGAAATAGTAGAAAATTCGATAAAGAAAACAAACATTCATGAAAATACTTTTGATACTGATATTGGGGTAGCATGGTCATTGTATAATAAAAAATTACTTAAATGGGAGTTAAAATGGGAACTTGATAAAGAAAAAAAGAAAAATTGGAAACTAATCTTTATAAAAAAAGATAATCCTGATGAAGAAGATATCAAAATAAGCCCTTTCAAAACTTATATTTTGAATGCAGAGAGCAACTATACTTCAGAAAAAGGAATAATTAACGATGACAGCTTTATTATCTAGCCCCGAAGAGGAATATAGATTTCATATAGAAAGATGTAAAGAAAAATTAAACCTCCTCTTCCATGTATTTGAACTTACATTAAAAAGGATATTTGGAATAGGGGATAATAAAATGCTAAAAGATGCTGTTTTAAATATGGTTCTTTATCATGACCTCGGTAAGTTAACAAAAAGATGGCAGGATAATGTTGGAACATCTCGTAAACTCCCTTCTCATGCACCCATAGGAGCAGGATATTTATATAAAAAATTTACTAAAGAAAAGATCCCTGAAGATTTGAAGAATGCGATTTGTTTTGCAGTAGCTATTCATCATACTGACAAGGGACTGCTTGGAGATAACATAGAAAAACCCGATGTCCAGGCTATATTAGAAGATGTAGCAAATAATTATGGAGAAATAATATGGGCAGATGAAGCAAAAACTTTAGGAGATGAATATTTTGATTCTCTTGCAGAGAATTTAACAATTTATGATTTAAAAGAAATGGCAAGAGGATTAAGAATATGGGCACTAGGGGATTCTATTATCCATCAACATAAAAAACGATTACAGGCAACCCTTATGCACCATATATTGAAATTATGTGACATTTCTGCCGCTTTGGAGAGGAAAGCATATAAAAAGAAGGAAGAGGATTACTATGGTGGGTGGTTGATGGTGGAGGGGATAAAAAAATACATGGATAATGTTAAACAAAGAGGTGTTTGAATGGCAAAAGAATTTATCCCTGAACTGCATGATATTGGTAAGCTTATTGACAAAGAGAAATTAAAACAAGAGAATCTTCAATGGAGCAGACATACTTTTGAAGATTTTGATTTTAACCAGGCGGGCTTTGTAAAACCAACTTCCCCTTCTTGGTGGGGCCAATATCATCACAGGATAGATGTAAATAAGGATTTAAATGACTGGACACATATTGATGGTAACCATAAACCCGATCTATTCTTATTGATATTGGCTGATCATCTTGCTTCTTCAATTTCACGAGCCTTACCACAACTGGGGAGTGCAGGAGAATCGGACAGTATTCTAAAACTTTGGAACCATGGTTATTCTGAAAATCAACGAAATAAAGGTAAACATTGGGCAGCATTTAAAACAAAAGATGATTTAAAGAGTATGTTTGAACTTATTGACAGCATTACATCATATAAAGATTTTTTAGATGCGTATCGAGAGAATCTTCTCTTAACCCCGGAAGATAAATCTATACCAAGAAATATCACTTCTCTTTTTACTCACATTAAATTGGTAGGAAAGATATATCGAGTTCTCAAAAGACATATCTTAATTAAAAATAATGGCAAGAGAATTTTATTTGAACTATCTGGAGAACAAGTAAAAAGTATTAGAGAAACAGAAGGGGGCAACAGAACAACTGGAAACCAAAATGTTGATAAAGGCAGATGGCAAGCAAGATTTGTCAAATGCCACATAAAGTTCCCACACTCTTTTGTTAGACTTCAAGACATCAATCTATTAGTTAAAAGGAATAAATTGGTTTCTAAACTTGTCGATAATTATGAGGATTATGTGATATTCTATAATCCCGACTTCTTATTTCTTTTTCTGCCAATGGGGATAGAAATAGAAGATATATTCAAGGAGCTTCTAAATCTTAAGTTCTTTATTGACTATGTAGAAATAATCGCAGATCTGGGCATTCTACGATCAAATCTTGACAGCAAAATCATCAGAGCAAGAAGGGATAGAGATATTCAAACTCTTAATGTCCTTCAAAATAGAAAATCAAAGGTTTACAAAAAGATACTTTTACCTGAATTTCCAGAGAAAATTTATCCCCCTATCTGTGACATTTGCCAGAGAGAACGAGCTACAGAGAGAGCAAAAGAGAATATAAGAGAATGGCTCTGTGATAAATGCCAAAGTATAAGGGATATGGATGAGCCTTTTAGAGAATATGCTGAATGGACTGATGAAAAAGTGGTCTGGTTAAAGTTTAATTTCAATCAGGATAAGTTAGAAAAATGGTTACAGGAAGCCTTTGAAGAATACATAGATAAAATACCAAATTTAGAAAATGGTCAAGTATTGAAAGAAGAATTCCGTTCCTTGGCACCACAGATGGATTTTATTAACGATTATGAAGAGATGCTATTAAATTTTTGGCAACGGTGTTCAGAGGACGATATTAAGAGACCGATATCAAATTATAATGAGATTGCAACATTTAAATATTCAGGACTCCTTATAATGAAAATAATAACACTCTTTATAGAGCTACATGATGCTTATTTCCTCGACTGTAAAAGTAACACAGATTCTCCTATAAGCTTATCTTTGAGTATTGCTCATCATAAATATCCCATTCGTGAACACTGGAGATATTTTGAGAATCCAATAAATTTTTTAAATATTAGGTATCATAATGTTTTTAAAGAGAACTATACTAAGGAAGAAGCTAAAGAGATAATAGAAAAATTAATAACCTCTGAAAAAGTCTCATCGCATTTTCTCCATAACTTGATTGCTTTATATGAGGAATTAGATTCTGAACTTCATATTGCAATAGAATTACTCAACAATAGGAAGAAATATCCAGAGCCTTTTGAATTATATTCAAGGCTTGGCATCCCGCCGGTAAAATTCCTAAATTTTTGTAGAATAGCGGAGGAAGAAAAAGATGTTCTTCAGACTTAAAGTTCATATAGATTCTATAGTAATTGGAGAAAGAATTAAAGGCGGAACTTATAGGCCTTGCCTGGAAACAATTCCTTCTTCTACCATCAAAGGTGTATTCAGGCACTTCTTTGGTAAAGATGTTAAGGGAGTAGGCCATTTTGAAAAAGGAACCTATGAGCAAAAAGAGCTAATCTATTCTGTGAAGGATAAATATCTTGAAGCTGCTAAAATGCCCATTATTTCTAGTTATTTAGCACCAAAGAATACAGAAAAAATAAAGGCAGATATTTTTATTGTTAAAGAAAATCATATCACTAAAGACATGTTTGATAACTTTATCTTTACAATGGGGGGATTGAAAAGCAGAGGTTTTGGTAGATCTGAGGTAATAAATGTTGAAGAAGTGACACCACAAATTAAACAGGGATGGTTAAAAATCAGGATATTTGAAGATGAAGTTGAATATTTTGCGATACAAGCTTTGTCTCCTCTTTATGGCTACCTTTTTCATCCGACTGATTTTGTTTCTGGTTTTTATAAAAGAGCATTGTTCGAAGGAAGTCTTGTAAAAGCACCAGAGATATTTTTAGAAAAGGAGAGCTATTATGATGAGTAAAATGGATTTAATCCTCCGAAAGGTATTAAACGATCCAGATATCTTCTGGATAAGGAAAGAAATTTTTAAGAAGGACGAATGGAGCGATTTAAGAAAGGATTTAGGAAAGCCAGAAGAATTTAATAAAAAAGTAGATATCAAGATACAGAAGTTAGAAGAAGAGAAGAATAAGGAACAGGATAATAAGAAAAAGAAAACAATTGAAGCTGCGATAGAGCAATGTAAAGGGATTAAAACCACTTTAGAACAAAATCCATATCTTGTTAAACAACTGTTTGACAATCTTGAGTCCTTTGGAATAGTTCAAAGTAATCTTCCTAATATGGATGATCATGGGAAGATAATAGAGAGACACAACTTTTCTATAGTTGAGCAATTTTTCTTGGACAAAATAAAAAGAGAAAATAACCCACACAAGAAAAAGGCTCTTAAAAAAATTCTAGGATATTTTAAAGAACTGGCTGAATTTAATCAATCCATTTTAGAAATAGCCTTTTTCGTTAGAAAACTCGATTCATTACAGAAATTATGGGAGATATCAAAATGAATGCATTAAAAGTAACTCTATAATGGAGAAATGGAAATAAACTTCAAGCAAGAGGGTAAGGTAGAACTATTGCTTTTGCCTATATGTATTACTGTTGAAGAAGGCTCTTTTCTCCATATAGGAACGGCTCCTTCACCCCTGACAGAAAAGAAAGGAGCCATTTTTAAAGTTGATAGAATACCGGTGATTCCTGCTACAAGTTTCAAAGGTGCTTTGAGAAATCAATTAGAATTGCTGTTGATAGAAAAACTTACTGAACTCAAGGAAAGCCTTAAGTTGGATGATGACAATATTCTTAAGCCCTGCGTTCCAGCTCCAAGACCTACCAGAGCTGAAAAAGAGCTAATAAATTCAGGAACCTATAGAGGAGATCATTGTGAAATTCGGTCAGATGAAGAAAAGATAGAGGTAGGCAATTCAGGTATTTGCCCTGTTTGCTACTTTATGGGAGCAACAGGAATAATGGGTTTCTTAAGATTTACAAACTTTTATGCTGAAGAAGGAGATTGGTTAATTGATCAAATTAACATCAGAATAGATAGAAAAACAGGCACTGCAGCACATCGAGCGAAAGTTGATGGTGAACAGGTTAAACCGGGCACAATTTTTACTGGAGCAGTTGAACTAATAAATAAAACACCTCAAGGTTTTGAATTTGGACACCCAAGAAAGATAGGCAACGTTATAATAGATAAATGGTTAGAAAAGCGGGCTGACCAAGATAACAATCGCAGAAAAAAGATCCTGATTGAGAAAATTCTCCTCCCCGCTATTCAAAATGTTAAACTTTTAGGTGGGCAGAAAAGTAAAGGAGCAGGAAAAGTTAAAGTTGAAATAATAATAAATGCTTAAAGGATAAAATTATGCTTACCCTTTACACCCCGGCAACAGGATTTCCAGATTTGGAGATAAAGATTGCTTATGGATTGGCGAGGGTGGGGATTGAGGCTGGGGCTGAAGTTTCTATCGTGCCACAGATTGGTTTTTATGAAGTTGTTTTTAATTCACTTCCTCATGTCTCGTCTCTGAATAAAACATTTCATATTCTTTTGAAACGTATTCTTTCTAATAAAAAATTTTATAATTTAGGAGTCAAAGCAAGGTATAGAGCTGTATATCTTCCAGTTGATATTAAAAAGAAAGACTTTAAAACTCATCTTTTAAAAATTGACCTGTCCAGTTTATATAAGCCTGCTAACATAGAAAAATATTTTGATTTCACGAGAGATAAAGCGTGTCATCATAAAAAAAATCCCAAATTTGGATCAACACAAAAGAATGCAAAAGGATTAGGGGGGTTGATACTACTTGCTTCTGTTCATGCAGGCAAACCTCAGTATAGAGACAACAGGAAAAGAGATTTAAATTTGGGGTTGTGTGAAGCATGTGGATATCTCAATGTATTGGGGAAAGAGTCCTTTTCCTTTGAGATTCAATTAGGAAAGGGTAAAAATAGAAAGTCTGTATGGGTTCTCCCTATCCCGAATAAAAAATTAGAAAACAAAAATATCCTAAGTTTGCTATCTCTCCAGAAGACATTACATAATTTCTGGCTTTCTGATTTGATACCTCTAAGGACTTTTGCTGTGGGATTATTAGCCAAGATTCCTTCACTTAGCGATATAATTGAAGAGTTAGAATTGAGTTTTCACCTCTCGTTAGTTTCAAAAAATAATAGAGGTGACACAGTTGTAGAACAAACAGCAGTTGTAAATACAATGCCATTTTCGAAGTTTATTACAAACTCACCATATAATTCTGTTACTTTGGAAAGATTATTATCAGGTCAACCCAAAGTTCCATCTTTGATTAAAATTGTAGATATACTTGAGAATAACAAGGGAAAGGATTTACCAACATTCGCCCGCCTCTATGTTCAGGAAACATCATCAGATAACCGGGTAAATCTTTTATACCCGGAAACAACAAAATATCTTTTAAAGGAGGTTGCTATGATTGATTCAAAAATCATTGAAAACCCCGCACTGGAGAGTCTCGCAAGGACTCTCCGATATTTTATAAAAAAACGAAAATATAGTTATGCTGATGACATCAGAAATGCAAAAAAAGAATCCAGAGATTTTGAAGAGACAATTGCAAAGATGTTGAGAGAAGGAAAACTCAGGCTTGAACAAGAAGAGATGATTCACCTTCCAGATACAGAAGAAATAAAGGAAGTATTTAAACTCGCTAATGAAGATTTTGAAAGCACAAAAACTGCGCTTGTAATCCTTGCCTTTTCATTTCCTTCAAGGGATGAAAAAGAGCAAAAAACAACACAGGAGGTCCAAAATGCTTAAATTTGTAACTTTTGCCGTAAAGGTGCAATTAAATGTGCATGATTTAAACAATGAAGCAGTAGCAGGTAATGTGACTGATATAAGGGTAATGGAGTTTCTTGATGAAAATGGAAAAAGGCAGGAAGCACCTGCGGTGTCAGGCAGAATGCTCAAACATTGGCATTGTGAAGGAATTAGACACCTAATAATAAGTGGCGAGTATTCCACCATTCCTCTCTGTGCAGGGTGCAAAGCAGGAGAACCAATAAGACCCGGTATGATTAATAATGGCAATCTCTCTCAAAATTCGGGTATTACAGAAGAGGAAGCTGTTCAAGGTTGTATAGTTTGCGATACCCATGGCTATTTAATTGCAACACCTGAAACCACGGCGGGGGAAGGTGGTGTCTCCGCACGGAGAAGTTCACGAGTTATGTTCTCATGGCTTATGCCTGTTATGGGTATGGAAGCAGTTTCTAAACAGGTAATTCATAACAGAGTTTCTGCTGACCCTAAAACAATGATGCCTTTCAACAAATCCTATGCCTCTGGCATTTATGCTTTTGTTTCTGCTCTTGATGTGGATAGAATTGGACTTGTTGAATTAAATCTTGGAAGTGATAATCCCTATGCAGTGGATGATAACAACGGACGAAAAGACAGAATAAAAGTTGCTATTGAGGCATATCGCTATCTTATATCAGGACAGATAGGAGCGTCCCTATCACATGCCATTCCTCATTGGGACCCTATTGAGATTTTAGTATGCTATTCTGAAAAAGGACCTTTACCTTTTCCCGTATCGCCGATATATCCTGACTATATTGTGAAAACTCTTGGAGTTATGCCTGAGGGAACAAGTTTCCTATACACTGGAAAGGATTCCCCTGAGGGAGTGAATAAAAAAGAAAAGATAGATGAAATCTTTAGGGAATTGTTGAACAAGGTATAAAAATTGCAGGCTCTTGTTTTTGAGATAAGGCTGAATTCACTTTATTCTATTAGACTCCCCTTCACCTGGCAGTCCTCTTTGATCTATCCTGTTCTTCCCCCTTCCTCAGTTATAGGGCTCGCTGCCAATGCCCTGCAAAGGTATAAAAACAATAAGCATCCCCTTGAATATCTTAAAGAACTTCAAGAGAGGATTGAATGGGCAGGTTCAAGATTGCTTTTTCCCTGCGTTATAAAGAGTTATACGACTTCAGCTATTACAAAGTGGAAAATTCCCCTGGGTGGAAAGTCTACAAATGCCCTGGGAAGAGAATTTGCATATAGCAGGGGAATGCAACTTCTTATAATCTATAAAGATGAAGAACTTATTAAAGAGACGGCTTTGGCCTTAAAAACTTCCCCGATTACAGCTGGAGATAGCGAGTCTCCAGTTTTTATAAACGACGGTCCGTATATAAAAAAGGTTAAAAAATATAATGTAAACAAAGAAGAAACTGTTGTAACAAATTTTCCTTTTCCTTTTGAACCTCAAAAATTAGAAATAATTGAAGGGAGAGGGTTAGTGTTTCTTTTTCACGAAAAGTGCTTAAAAATTAAAAATTTTCCATTGAGAACTTATGTATGTCCTTTGGCGATGGGAAGCAAAAATATAATTTGTCCAGAAACTGTTAAATTAAAATTTAAACAGGAGGCGACAATATTTGAGGTAGAGGAAGCAGGTAAAATTGTATTTTTCCCTGCATCAACTGAAGAGTCATCCTGCCCATCTATTAAGAAGAAAGGAGGGGGTAAAAAGAAGAGGTAACTTTCAGAATGATTTTTGCCTAAATAAAAAGGTAATGCCCCAAGTAACCGGCACACTTATCTGGTATTATTTCATATGCAAGAGGGAGGTGTGGTTGATGGGTCACGGAATAACTCCGTTCCAGGATAACCCCTTTGTGGAAATAGGGCGCTTGATTCACGAAGAGTCCTACCAGAGGGAAAAGAAAGAGGTAGATGCAGGCAATATGAAATTTGACATTATAAAAAAGAGGGATGGCAAAGTTATTGTAGCAGAAGTTAAAAAATCCTCACGATTTATAGATTCTGCCACCATGCAACTTGTCTTTTACCTTTACAATCTCAAAAAGCAGGGGATTTCAGCAGAAGGGGAACTGCTTGTTCCAAGAGAGAAGAAAAGAATAAAAGTTGAACTTACAGAAGATAATATAAAAAAAATTGAGAATGCGATTTCAGAAATCAGGGAAATAACAAACCGCGATATTCCGCCTCCAGTTGTAAAAAACAGGTATTGCAGAAGGTGTGCATTCAGTGACTTTTGCTGGGCATAAACTGGGAACAAATGTGCATTTTTGATATATTATAAATTATGAGGATTAGAATAAATTTTGAAACCAGTGAAAGTAAAATAGTTTTTCCAGTTCATTACAATCATATTCTCCAGGGGTTTATATATTCCTGTATTGATGATGACCTTGCAGAGTTTCTTCATGAAAAAGGATATGTTTATGGAAAAAGAAGATTCAAACTCTTTACCTTTTCCAGACTTATGGGCAGCTGTTCATTTGATAGAAACAATAAAAAACTTGTTTATAATTCTTCAATTTATTTTATAATTGCATCGCCACTCGAAAGTTTTCTTGAAAGTCTCGTGAGAAATATGCTGAAGGGTGGTGAAATTAAGATGAACTCACAGACGCTTTATGTTTCATCTGTGGAGGTTCTTCCTTTACCGGACCTGAACACCACTGCTTCAGTAAAGATAAAGATGCTTTCCCCTATAACAGTTTACAGCACCCTTACAAAAACAGACGGAAAAAAGAAGACATATTATTACAACCCTTATGAGAGGGAATTTGCAGAGCAAATAACAGAAAATCTCAGAAAAAAATATGTAATCCTCAGGGGAAATGACGAAGGATTTGTGTTTGAGATAAAACCCAAAAACGTCAAATCCCGTGATGAAAAGATAATAATCTACAAGCAAACCGTCATCAAGGGATGGATGGGAACTTATACTGTAAAGGGGAGTATTGATGTTCTGAAAACTGCTTACGATACAGGAATAGGCAGCAAAAATTCTCAAGGTTTCGGGATGTTTGAGATAATTGGTTGAGGAAAAGACATGTTTGTAATTATGGTTTACGATGTAAATGAGAAAAGGGTTACCAGGGTTCTGAAAACAGCGAGAAAGTTCCTTACATGGGTTCAAAATTCAGTTCTTGAAGGCGAAATCACAGGAGCGAAATATGAAAAATTGAAATACGAAATCAAAAAAATCATAAACGAGGATGAAGATTCAGTTATTTTTTATATTTTCAGAACAAGGCTTTACACATCAAGGGAAATAATGGGCGTTGAAAAAGGAAAAGAGGAAGTAATAATTTGAATTTAAATGAAAAAGACAATTTACATTTTCTCTAACGGAGAGTTAAAAAGGAAACAAAACACCCTTTATTTTGAATCTTCAGACGGTGGTAAAAAATACATCCCGGTTGAGAATACAGGAGAAATACTTGTTTTTGGAGAGGTAACTATAAACAAAAAACTTATCGATTTTTTATCTCAGCATGAGATTGTTCTTCATTTTTATAATTACTACGGGTTCTACTCAGGCACTTATTATCCACGTGAACATTACAATGCGGGCATAATCTTGTTAAAACAGGTTCAGCATTACCTTGATAATGATAAAAGGAGCATTCTCGCGAGAGGGTTTGTTAAAGGTGCTTTTGAGAACATCCAGAAGGTGCTTCAGTATTATAAAAACAGAGGAAGCGACCTTGAAGATGAAATACAGAGAATATCTGAGTTTGAAGACCTGCTTGAAAACGCGAGTTCAATAGAAGAACTGATGGCTTTTGAGGGTAATGTAAGGGATATATACTACAGGTCATTCAACAAAATAATTAACAATGAAGATTTTTACTTTACAGGAAGGCGAAGAAGACCCCCGGGAAGCAGGATGGATGCTCTTATAAGTTTTGGCAACTCTCTGCTTTACACATTTTGTCTTTCAGAGATTTACAAAACTCATCTTGACCCCCGGATTGGTTTTCTCCACGCATCAAATTTCAGAAGGTTTTCTTTAAATCTTGATATAGCAGAAGTTTTCAAACCAATTGTTGTGGACAGGTTGATTTTTTCGCTTGTGAATAAAGGTATTTTAAAGAAGGAACACTTTATTGATGAGATGGGCGGGCTTTACCTTGATGAAAAAGGAAGGAAAATCTTTGTTAAAGAAATAGACGAAAAATTAAAAAGCACTCTCAAGCACAGAAAACTCGGAAGGCACGTCTCATACAGGACATTAATCAAAATGGAACTTCACAAAGTTGAGAAGCATTTAATAGGTGAGGAAATGTATGCCCCCTTTGTAGCATGGTGGTGAGAAAATCGTCCAAGTGTGATAATGCAAAAACACCTGGAGATAGACGATAAAACCTAACGCTAAAAAGTTCTGGAAAATCAGGGAAATATAATGTACTATCTATTTCAGGAAGTGTTATTATGCGTTCTTTGATATTTGAAGATGTTAATAATATAGAGAACAAAATGGGTTTGCAGCCTACCTATGAGGAATTGAAATAATATTCGCTTAAAATTTCAGGAATTAGAACTTCACGTTTGCAGCCTACCTATGAGGAATTGAAATATTTCATGTATATATAGTTCTTTCGGACTCGCCCACTGTTTGCAGCCTACCTATGAGGAATTGAAATCTATAGAGTCCTCTATGGGGAATTCGCGAGCACTCGTTTGCAGCCTACCTATGAGGAATTGAAATAGGAATATGGCAAAATACCGGCCTCCAAAGCCGGAGGTTTGCAGCCTACCTATGAGTAATTGAAATCGAGTTCGTCATACCGCCGAGCTACAGCCATCGCCTCGTTTGCAGCCTACCTATGAGGAATTGAAATTCGCCTCGATAATCCTGTCGGGCTCTCCGCTGCTCGGTTTGCAGCCTACCTATGAGGAATTGAAATTCAAGTATTTTTCTCATAAGCCTACCGACTATCACAGTTTGCAGCCTACCTATGAGGAATTGAAATCTGAGAGGAATAAAGCTTACAACGGGAGCGAATCTCTGTTTGCAGCCTACCTATGAGGAATTGAAATCGCATCCATTCTCTGACGCATAAGGGCATTTAATCCGTTTGCAGCCTACCTATGAGGAATTGAAATTAAACTTGCTGTTCATGGTCTGTTCTAAAAGTCAGTGTTTGCAGCCTACCTATGAGGAATTGAAATCTACTGGCTCTGGGTCGGCCTTGAGAACCTTTTTGTCCGTTTGCAGCCTACCTATGAGGAATTGAAATATCTCACACCCCACCCTCTTGTGTTGATCCGGGAGGTTTGCAGCCTACCTATGAGGAATTGAAATATGAGAGGTTTAACGTCCGCCAGCCCTGTCGTGGGAGTTTGCAGCCTACCTATGAGGAATTGAAATCATCAGCTGGTGCTTCTTCTTCAGTTGAAAGCGTCAGTTTGCAGCCTACCTATGAGGAATTGAAATTGCTGATGAGGGGACGATAATATCGGGATACTTCCGCGGGTTTGCAGCCTACCTATGAGGAATTGAAAGGAATTACCAACAAAAACTCTTCCATCCTCTATCCCGGTTCGGATCCATCTTCTACAGTTGCATTTCAAAAGTTATTAAAAATCCGGCAGTCATGAGCATACAAAATCTTTTTGGCACTACACTGGATGGTTTTATCTGAACATGGCGTTTCTTTAATACGTCTCAAAATATTTAATCATCACCTTCGGGGTTTAATTTCCTCTTGCCAGACCCGGGAAAAAATACCCTTGCCCTGCAGATTATGGATGTCTTAAAGATCCCTTCTCATTATGCAAATGCTGATGAAACCTGAGAAAACACCTAACACGAATAAAGCTTTTTAACATCCTGGATTATAAAAATACA
>JAJRZV010000109.1 GCA_024275095.1 bacterium
GACCCAATCTCGGGGTATCAGTGCTTGCGAGCGAATCTCCTGCAACGCGGGAGGCGAGCAAAGCAACCTACACCCACCGCCGGTAAAACCCCGGCCTTGAACCCCGAATGTCAAATGTTGAGACCAGACCCCGGAATTTCGATTTTTGATTATACAAACCTCTGTCTTCTATCCTGTGGCGGAGAATGCAAAGAGTAATAATTAATGCCGAAGGGGGGAGTCGAACCCCCACGGGAATAACTCCCACCAGATCCTGAATCTGGCGCGTCTACCAATTCCGCCACTTCGGCGCACACTTTATTTAAAATGTAAAGGGTGCATGTTTAAATATCAAGTCTTAACCACGCATACAGGGACAAAGGTGTGCCTGAGTACTTTTTCTGTGATGTTCCCCCATAGCCATTTAAGGATGCCTTTTCGCGTATGTGAGTTCATGAATATCATGCTCTGGTCGCTGGTTTCCGCAAAATCCACAATTTCGCGCTCTATATCTCCCTCTTTACTGAAACGAACTTCAACTTTGACCTCGACTTTTGTTTTTTTACGGCGAAGTACAGAAGAGCAGCGTTTAAAAACACGTTCTTCAAGAGCGGTAAGTGTTTCAGGAGGAATGTCTATGTCTCCTGTGGATACTACGTGAAAAAGGGTGATGGTTGAGCCGGTGTGCTCACTGATTTTTATTGCGAGGTCCAGTGCCTTGAAAGATGGAGGTGTGAGGTCTGTGGGGACAAGTATTCTGTCAAATCTCGGAGTGCCGGCGTTTGGAGGGATTCCAAGTACGGGAATTGATGATGACTGGACAACACGTGAAAACGTGCTGCCGGTAAATAGAGACTCCAGTGCTCCTGCTCCTTTCACTCCCAGAATAATAAGACGTGCTCCTTCTTTTTGACTCTCTTCCACAATGGCTTCCCAGGAGCGTCCTTCCAGCACCCGGCTGTTAGAACGCAGGCCTTTGTCTCTCGCTCTTTTTACGTACTGTAAAAGTTTTTCATTGATTTCAATTGCTCGTTCCTGTTTGGCTTTTTCAATCAGTTCTTCGTCTATAAGCGGATGTTCCACAGGTACAAGCACGTGTCTTACCAGAAGTTCCGCGCCCAGCCTTTCAGCAAGAGCAAGAGCCCATTCAAAGGCTTCATCCGCAGGATGTGAGAAATCTGTTGACCACAGAATTTTTTTAAATTTCAGGGGCGGCATGTTGACCTCCTTCTTGCAAGGCCTTTTTTATTAAGTATAAATGAGCAATTAACATTAAACCAGCAAATGTTTTATACACTGTTGTAATTAAGGGGCTCACCGGATTAAGCATGCTGGCGTTTTCGCAGATGTGTATAAAAGTTTAATGCTTTATCGTATAAAATCGTGAATGTTCCTGCAGCAAGTATCATTATGGCCCAGTGTCCGGGAATGACATATCGATTTTCTATCTACATGGATGGGCAGGTATATACCAATATTATACATCCATACCCAGAAAGGCAGGATCGTTTTGTTTATCTGGTTGCGAAAAATATAAAGTCCTGTGAGACCTGCAAGATTGATCAATATTATGGGAAATCTAAGGCACAATTCTATCAAAAAAGAAAGAGGATATTTAATGGGATACAATATAATATTTGTTTTTGAATTCTTTTTGTACTCCCATAATGATACGAACCAGGGGTGGCGGACACTGAATGGTAAGACAGCACAACCGCCCAAAATTATATCTTTTATTCGCAACATGATGACTTTGAAATAATATCCCGGATGATTTCTGATGAACTCTTTTGCTTCTTTCCTAAGGTTTTTTTCACATTCTTCGACCAGAACAGATGGTGAACACCGAGAAAAAGAGGATAGAAGAATACCGTAGGACGAAACAATGAAAACAAAGCCGTAAAGAAGCCCAGAAGAAGAATAAAAGAATTTTTATTTTTTTCAAGATGTAGAACGAAACGTACAGGCCTGTAATGAGTGCCCATGCTGCAAACACATCACGATTGGCCAAGCAGGAAAAGAAGATATACAAAGGAAAAATTGCATATATAAAGGCTGCTGTCTTCGCTGCCCGCGGATAGCTGAATACAAAGAAAGCTATGCGAAAGATAAAAATAATCGTTAAACTGTCAAATACAATTTGTAAAATTTGCAAAGGAATGTACGATCTTGTTGATGTAATTTTCCATATTCCGGCTAATAGTACAGCGTAACCCCACGTGTCAGTAATCAAGGGTTTTTAAAGGGTCCTTTTTTAGGAAACTATTTTTGAGCATCCAGAAGTCAACATTGGCTTTAACTTTTTTGTTATAAGAAGCTGCTTTCTCTAAAAATGGGTGTCTAAAACCAAACCCCTGCCACTTGCGAGATTATCAGCAAGTTCATACAGTGTTAGCATTCTGCCAGTGTTGAAAAGTGTATCATGAAAGAAATAAAGCCCTGCTATTCGCAGAATAATTCCTATTACTATGGTATAAAATAAAAAAACGCCGAAATGAATTTACTGCGCATGTGTTATTTGTTTCTTCTGCGTGCATGAAAAAAATTTATCTTTGATTTCAGGGAAATGACAGGGTTTAAAATACACTTTTGGAGAGTTAAATAATATTTTCTTCAGTCATACTTTGAAGGCCAAAAACAGACAGGTGGGAAAATGTCACTGTGAGTGATACTATATAAACCTGTATATGTAATGAGGGGGAATTGATGAGCGAGATAGAAAAAATCAAAGAACAACTGAAAACAGCGGATTACATTGCAGATGACAGAATCGCTACAGCGGTATTTCTGCTGAGAGAACTGAAAAAGCCGCTTATTGTTGAAGGGCCTCCGGGGGCGGGAAAAACAGAACTGGGTAAGGCTCTCGCCCGTATTGAGAATGCAGAACTGATCAGACTCCAGTGCTACGAAGGTCTTGATGTAAACCATGCAGTGTACGAGTGGGAGTATTCCAAACAGATGCTGTATGTGCAGATGCTACGCAGTAAGATAGATAGTCTTGTAAAAGACGCAGGGACACTGAATGAAGCATTGAAAATCCTCGAGAGAGAGGGGATTTCGTTTTTCTCCGAGAAATTTCTTGTAAGAAGGCCATTGTTGCGAGCCATTACAGGATCAGGAACTGCCGTACTTCTTGTAGATGAGATTGATAGAGCTGATGAGGAGTTTGAAGCGTTTTTGCTGGAACTGCTCAGCGACTGGCAGATTACCATTCCGGAGATCGGTACGGTGCATGCAGAGAGGCAACCATACGTGGTGATTACCAGCAATGCAGTAAGGGAACTTTCCGATGCACTTCGCCGCAGGGCCCTGCATCTTTTTCTGGATTTTCCTTCCATAGAACGTGAAAAAGAAATACTCATACTGCACGTTCCACAGATTGAAAATGAACTCGCTCAGCAGGTTGTAGAGTTCGTTGCTCAATTGAGAAAAGTGACCCTGAAGAAGCCGCCTTCTCCCAGTGAAACCATTGACTGGGCACGAGCTCTGACGCGCCTGGGCATAAGGGAATTAAATAAAGAGGTGGTTCGCAACACCATCTCCACACTCGTCAAGCATCCCCAGGATCTGAAGACACTGGAAAAGGAGGGCCATCTTCATTGAAGAGCCTGTTGCAGGTGGTACTTGAGTTTGCCCACATGCTCAGGCAATGGGGAATTGCTGTCGGTCCTGAACAGGTGGAAGATGCACTTCATGCACTCACTGTCACGGGCATTCACCAGCGAGAGATAGTCCGTAATGTGCTCAAAATGACGATGGTTGCGAAACGATGGGAGGAAGAGGTTTTTGACATGCTGTTTGAATTGCATTTCATGGGGATGGAGTTTCCCCCTTTACTGAGGGCCACAGGAGACACTTCCCCCGCCCTTGCATTTATACTCTTCGGAGACGAAAGGAAGTTTTTAGAGATACTTGAGCAGCTTGTGAATGCGGAAACACCACAGGGAGATCAACGCATGTTTGGGGCGTTTCTCTGGAGGGTGCTTACTGCGTCCGGACTCGCATCTGCACGTGATGAGCTTCGAGCTTTTCTCAACAGATTGCTGGAAGAGGGGAGTATATCCCGGGAAGAATTTGAAAAATTGCTGGAAGAAGGTAACACCCGTATTTCCAAGCTACGTGAAAAACTGAGACCTCTGATAGAAAAAATGCTTGTTGAAAAAGGTGTAATGCGGGACAGGAGAGTGAATTCCCTTGTGGAAAGGGAGTTTTACTCTCTTAGTGACGAGGAGTTGAATGAGTTGCGCCTTTTGTGTCGCCATCTGGGCAGACAATTGAGGACAGTGCTTTCTGCTGCACGCAAGCACAGCAGAAAGGGTGACCTGGATGTGAGAAGAATGTTAAGGGAGAGCGAAGGTACAGATGGGGTGCCTTTCAAGCTCATTTACAGGCAACGGCGCATTAAAAAGCCCCGCCTTGTGATTCTGGCGGATGTGTCCAGCTCCATGCGCCACAGCCTGGAATTTTTCCTGAGGATTCTGCACGCGGTCAGGGAGGAATTTTCATCTGTGAGGCTATTTATCTTTGTTAATAGTTGCATGGAGGTTTCGTGGATACCCTGGGACAGAAATCCGCTGGATACGCTTGGACATCTCGCAGAAAAGGAAGGGTTTGACCTTTATGCCTACACCAATTACGGGGCTTCACTGCAGTCATTCATGGAGAACTATGCCAGTGCACTCACACGGCGTACGAGCGTAATTTTCATAGGAGATGGCAGATCCAATTATGCAGACCCCGGTGAGGAAGTAATGAAGCGCATGAGAGAAATTGTCAGACACATATACTGGCTCAACCCTGAGCCTGTGTACGGATGGGTGACCGGGGACAGCGAGATGAAAACATTTATCAAATATGTGGATGGGGCGTATGTTGTACGGTCGCTCCAGGACATGTGGAACTTTGTGAGAGATCTGGTGCTTGGTAGAGGACAGACCAACGTAACTTTCCCGGAAGCTCTGGCGCTGAAGGGTTGAGTCGAAATTCCGGGGTCTGCGAAATTCCGGGGTCTGGTCTCAACATTTGACATTCGGGGTTCAAGGCCGGGGTTTTACCGGCGGTGGGTGTAGGTTGCTTTGCTCGCCTCCCGCGTTGCAGGAGATTCGCTCGCAAGCACTGATACCCCGAGATTGGGTC
>JAJRZV010000110.1 GCA_024275095.1 bacterium
ACTTCCCTGGGGGTACCCCCAGGGAAAAATTTCGGGGCGGATATAAGGAGTTTTTTTCATGAGCAATTATTCTGAAGAGTTTAAAGAAGCGATGGTAAAGAAATTGACTCAAGGAGACGCGATAAGCGCCGGAGCCCTCTCGCTGGAAGCGGGAGTACACCAATCGACACTCTCCCGTTGGGTAAGAGAATATGGTACTGTGGGCAGCGGGAGGAATGGTATGAAAAAAAGACGACCACAGGATTGGAGTGCGGAAGAAAAGCTGGATGCGGTCTTGGAGTATGAAAGACGTGAGGAAGAGCAACGGGGGCAGTTTCTGAGGGAGAAAGGGCTGCACGCAGTTCACCTGGAACGATGGAAACAGTCGATCATTGAGGGGCTTACGAGACCGAAGCCGAATAAACAGGACCCTCAAACGAAGAAAATAAAGGAGCTGGAAAAGGAGCTTCGTCGTAAAGATAAAGCGCTGGCTGAAACAGCAGCGCTGTTAGTACTCAAAAAAAAAGCCCAGGCGATTTGGGGGGACCACGAGGGCGAAGAATAAGTGGGGAGGACCGAAAGAGGTGTATCATATTGGTGCGTGAAGCAGTAGAAGCCGGTGCCCGGCGGTTTAAAGCATGTGAGGTGCTGGGGATATCGGTACGGACCTTGCAGAGATGGGAAAAGGTACCGGAAGAAGAGGACCGAAGGCGGGGACCTAAGAGCAGACCGAAGAACAGCCTCAGTGATGCTGAGAAGGAGCTGGTGCTTACCGTGGCAACGAGTCCACGGTTTCGAGACCTCTCTCCATCCCAGATAGTGCCTATTCTGGCGGATGAAGGGGTATATATAGCCTCTGAAGCGAGTTATTATCGAATTTTGAAGGAGAAGAAGCTGCTTGCCCACCGAAACAAGGCCAGGCCGTGTCGGCATGGAAAACCGAAGGAACATAGGGCGACAGGGCCGAACCAGGTATGGAGTTGGGACATCACGTATGTGAAGAGTTCGGTACGAGGGAGGTTTTATTATCTGTACCTGGTGGTGGATATCTTTAGTCGAATGATTGTAGCGTGGGCAGTGCATGAGGCAGAGTCTGCTGAACTGGCCGGCGTACTGATCCGTGAAGCGTGTATGCGGCATGGTGTGGATCCGGAGACGTTGGTTCTGCATTCGGACAATGGAGGCCCTATGAAGGGAGCAACGATGCTATCGACCCTGCAGTGGTTGGGAATAGTCCCCTCTTTTAGTCGCCCGTCGGTGAGTGATGATAATGCCTATTCCGAGGCGCTTTTCAAGACCATGAAATACAGGCCTGAATATCCTTCAAAGCCATTTGAGGGAGTATCAGCAGCGGAGGAGTGGGTAGAAGAGTTCGTGGGGTGGTACAATAACGAGCACAGACATAGTGGTATCCGTTTTGTTACACCTGCCTCAAGGCATTACGGAGAGGACAAACAGATATTAGAAAAACGTGAGGAGGTATATGAGGAAGCGAAGCAGAGGAACCCATTACGATGGTTTTCAGGCAGAATAAGAAACTGGGATATGATTACAGAGGTCAGGTTGAACCCTTCTAAGAAGAAAGAAGGACTGCCTTCTTATGAGATGAAAAGTGCCTGATGTGGTCAGAAGAGGCGACAACTATCTTGACAATCACCGCCAGTGCTTCGGCTTTCTTGCGTTTATTGTCAAACTCTTCATAACGGGTTTCTGCAATTTTTCTTGCCACTTCCGCTTTTATTTTTCAGGCATGGGTTAAAATTTCCTGCTCATTGAATTCTAGGAAGGCGTCGAGTTTTTCCTCCCATTGCTCCATGGTAACGGTTTGCCTTTTGCGTGCCTGTCTTTCAGCATAATCCAGATACATGGTGACAATCTCATTGAGGTCTTTGATTTCATCTTCTTTCAGAATATTGGTTGCCCAGATTCTGAATTGCGTGGCTCTTTTGGAATTGACCCGGTATCCCACAGCAATAAGGGCATCGAGATTATAGAAATCCCTGTTCCGGCTGACCTGACGATTGCCTTCCTGTTGAACTGTTTCCATTTTGGAAACAGTTGCCTTTTTTTGTAACTCTCCCTCTTCAAAGATATTGTTCAGATGTTTGGATATTGCCGGAACATTTACACCAAACAGTTCCGCCATTTTTGCCTGGGTAAGCCAGATAGTCTCGTCCCGAAAGACCGTATCTATCCTGATTTCACCGTTGGATGTTCGGTAAAGTATAATTTCCGTTTTGCCGGACACTCCGCTCCCTTTGTTTCCCTGGTGTTTGTCAAGATAGTTGTCGCCTTTTATGTCCGCGTCAGGCACTTTTCCTCTCATAAGAAGGCAGCTCGTCTTTGAATCTTACAAGTTTTGGATCGCGCTGCACCTGCTGCCAGAGATGTTTAATCTCCTTTAATACTTCAAGGTCATGTTCAAGGTCCTTTTTCAAGTCGCCCCTGAAATCCTTACTCTCATATTTTTCCGCCTTGCCTTCATCGATCAGCCTTTGAATCGCCTCGTCATCGTCGTTTTCCAGCAGTTCAAATATCTTGTTTATATGCTTTGCACTGACATATACCGAACCATTATTCATTTCCCTGATGAACATTTCGTAGGAATGTAAAAATCTGTCCACTGAATTTCTGAAGGCAAAAAAACTGCTTTCCAACCGCTTGACCAGCAGGATTTTCATGAACCGGCCCATATTCCGCTGGGACTGCGCTTCAAGCTGATCTATTTTGCCTTCAAAATACAGCATGGGCATGTAACGGGCGTATCTGAACTTGTCAGCAATCAGGTCAATGGTTTTATTGAATATCTCATCTTCCCTGTCATCCAGTTCATAAAAAAGCGGGGCGGGTTTTTCGACCCGTGGGAATTTCAATCCCTGCTCCACAATGTCTTTTTTAAAGTATTTTTCGATTTCGGTCCGGGTGCGGCGCACCATCAGATACTTCAAAACCTTGTCGCGTATTTCCCGGGCATTCTCTTTCACCCTGTTGATGTATTCGGCATAGTCCTTCTTCCGATCCAGTTTCTTGAGTTTCTTTTCGAGCTTGCCGAAGAATGATTCCAGGTCAGGGAGGTTCGGTATGGTGCTTTTTTTGGCTTTCTGAAACAGCTTCAGCAGGCTCAGGATGTCCCGAGGCGTATTATTATAGGGCGTCGCCGTTACCAGGATAACCCGTTTGCCCCGGCATATTTCCGCGAGTTTTTCATAGGTGACGGTTGTTTCCGTTCGGAAACGGTGCGCTTCGTCAATGATGATATTGGTGTATTTCTCCGTTCCTCTGTTTAAAAGATCATCCAGTTTCCCAAGTGATTCAAAATCCGCCGGAACTCGAAAATCTGAAAACACATTTGGCCAGGATCCCGGATTGGATTTTTCCAGAAGAACGGGCGGTGCGATGACGAGGGTTCTGCCGTCAAGCTGCCCGGCAAGCATTGCTGAGATGTAGGTTTTGCCAAGCCCGACAACATCAGAGATAAACACACCACCATATTCCAGAAGTATTTTTTTGGCATTCAAAACCGCCTGCTCCTGGTACTCCAGTTTCTTGAACTCCTGGGGCAGATATTTAACGAAAACCTCGTCCGTCTGGTTGAGCTCATCCTTGAAGTACTCATAAAGGAATTTCAGATAGAGCTGATAGGGCGATATGTTTCGGGTCAACCAGGTCTTGTCCTGAATCGTCTGCACATATTTTTCACTGACATCAACCACGCTTTCCCACAATTCGTTGAATTTTTTTTTAATGCGAAGTTGTAATCTTCGGGACGCTGCAACTCCACATTGAATTCCAGATTATCAACCAGGCCGGACTGCGTGAAATTGCTTGACCCCGTGATGACACGGCCGATGTCCCGGTCGCCTTTTCTGAAGGTCATGATATAGAGTTTGGCGTGGATTTTTTGAGAAGGATACGCCCTGATTTCGAGTTTCTCTTTTTTTATCCAATCGATGAAGGTATGAACGCCGTCTTCAACATTTCTGTTGTCCTAGGAGTCCGACATTTCTTTTTCAACAAGATTTCCAATTTCCTGTTTGGTCTCGGCATGTGAAAAATCAAATACCGATTGTGGCTGTCTATTTGCCCGTTCCAGCATGTCAAAAGTCTGCCTGTTTGTGCCGATGCCGATCAGGATTCTAACTTTATCCGTGTTCTCAAGGGCGGGATAGACAGCATGAAAACCACTGGAATAAAAGTATCCAACGAGACAATCAAAAAAAGATGTGTCCTTGATGAGAGTCCTGAATCTCTCTTTGAGGCTTTGATTCTCCCCGTTTGTGATAAATGATAGATTTATGTTCACGTTTTTTATGTATCCTCTATATTCCCGGTATAACGATTGAGCTGAGTAGTTCGGCGCAGCCGAAGCAACTCCAGCGTTTTGTTAAAAACTCCATTTATTCCTCTAATATAATAGTCCAAACAGATACAAGGGAATTTCATTTTTACTACCATAGAGAATATCATCTTTGAC
>JAJRZV010000111.1 GCA_024275095.1 bacterium
GGGCACACCCCATAACTATCCACGTAAAGTGCCCAGTAAAGATTTTTAAACGTGTTGCCTGTGATTACGAACCTGCATGACTGGTAAGGGTATTTGAGATCTGAATCAGCAACCTGAACTCCCGGGCCGTTGCTGTCCCGTATTTCATTGTTGATGACCTTGACCTCGTATCCTCCATCAATCCACACTCCTGCATCCCAGTAGTCACCGTTTGCATCCAGGTCATTTTCATAGATTTCGTTATTTTCAACTTTTACATAAAATCCGTCTTCAACAAGTATTCCACCACCTACATTGTTATAAATTGTATTGTCTTTTATAACAGCGTTTTTAATTCGGTAGGTGTCAACGGCCATTCCGAGTATACCCTGTTCCTGTCGTTCTATTCCCGGACCGTTTTCATATAATTCATTGTTCGCCACTTCTACATCTTCAACCTCAACCAGAGCAAGACCGAACCCCTCGCCTTCAAAATCTGGATTGATGGATGCAAAACCGTTACCTTTAAAAGTGCAGTTTTTTATGCTGATTCCCGTGCTTTGCATCATATAGAAGCCACCGTCGGTAAAATTCCTGAATTCAATGTTTTCAATTCGTATGTTCTTGCTTCGGGCAAACGCCAGTCCGAACGTTCTGATATTTTCACCGTCCATGATCGCTTTCCCGCCGGTGGTGACCCCGGAAATTGAGATTGGAGCAGTTTCGCTTCCTGCATTACCTACAATGATTGATTCGTGGTATATACCGGGTAGCACGAGTATGGTTTGCCCTGGAGTGGCATTACAAATAGCTTTTTCTAATGTTCTGAGAGCCGTCTCTTGAGTAAGACCATCATTTTCGTCAGAGCCGTCGGGTGAGACATAAATCACATTTCCAGCCAGGGGCTCAGCATCTTGAGCAAAGCATTCTGTGCCGGATTGAAAGAATATCCCGGTATCTCCTTCGACGATGTTGGTTTTATCACTGCATCCTGAAATTACAATTACGGTGAGACACGTAAACACGACGAAAACCGGCTTCACTACAGGAACAAAAGAACCTTTATTCATGCTTAACTCCTCTTTTGAGGTGGACATACATAAAAATTATGGTGGGGAAAGAAGAAGATATAAAATAAATAGATTGTAAATTGCCACCTCAGGGTATTTGAATTGATTGTATAAAATAATTATACCCTTGTCAAAACCAAATGCTTGAGGGTTCATTAATTATGGCTCAAGGTATTTAATTATCTTAACTCCTCCTGAGGAAAGTAATGGATATTTTCGAAAATACAAATTTCAAAACCCTAGAATTTTTTGAGATTTCCCCAGCTGGGCATCTCTTTTTTACTGTTATTTTCCTTTTATGCCCATTGTCAGCTCATCTCAGGGTATTCTCTTCGATACACGATATGCTCATGGTTCTTTTTTCTTGTATAAGCTTCAAATGTAATCTTATTAGCAAAAGAAGCTGATCTTCTCTTAAAATTTTGTATGTGTTGTGCTCCTCGTTTAAGAAAGGAATGTTATACGTATTTGATTTTTCGACGGGATTCCCGAGTGATATCTGAGGATAATGAATAGTCAATCATCAGATCAGGTGATTTACCTTGCTTGCTGGGATGAGAAAACTTATCCATTGAAGTTTTACCGCGTAAATGCAGCAGACTTATCTCGGCACGTGGGTTTGTGGAGAACCATCATTGTCCGCTTTGCTCTTTTCCGATTGAAAATGCTGGGTATTACCCTTTTTCCATTTGTGATTGTTCGGGGTGATGACCCTGTTGCAGGAATAATTCTGGAATCCGGTGGGTCTTCCTCGTTGATGCGTCATGAATTCGTACATCTCCTTCAGCAGTGGAAAACGGGCCGCACGCGCTTTTACTTTTGTTATCTCTGGAACTGGATGAAAGAATTTTTTAAAAGAAGAAACTGGCTTGAAGCGTATCTGCACGTACAGTATGAGGTGGAAGCCAGAGACCTTGCATCAAAACCATTACATTTTCAAAAGTTATTGAAAGAGTGTGGAGTAATCTCGAAGAAAAAAAGCTCTGTATAAAAATTCTTTCCGTTTTTTTCTTTGTTGCTTTGCAAACGGGCGGGGGTATTTTTGTAAAATTGCCGTTGGCGAGTGCGGATTTTTCCTGTAAACTTTAAATTATGAAAAGGGAAAAACTCGAAGAATTCAGAGCCATTCTTCTCAACGAGCTCCAGAGTCTTACAGAAAAGGCTGGAGTCACCATTGACGGGATGTCCAGTCAAATGCAGAATTTTTCAGATGTGGCGGACAGGGCGTATATGGAAGCGCAGCGTGGTCTCACACTGCGCCTCAGGGACAGGGAACGCAAACTCATGATGAAAATTCTGGACGCCCTGCATCGAATTGATGACGGCACTTACGGTATATGCGAAGAATGTGGTCAGCCAATTTCTGAAGAACGTCTGAGAGCACGACCGGTAACCACCTTGTGCATTGACTGTAAAAAGGATCAGGAAGAAGAGGAGCGCCTGAGGGGTGAGTGAGGTTTCCCCTCGCAGGGTTTGTATAGCAGGTGCAACAGGATTTATCGGTAACACCTGACACGTTACCTGATCAATAGAGAATTTCAGGTCAGATTGATCCTTACACGAGAAACAGACGTTCCTGCGGGAGCAGAGGCTGTTCTGTGTAATCTGTTAAATCCCG
Organism: bacterium; assembly: GCA_024275095.1. Lineage (GTDB taxonomy): Bacteria > JAJRZV01 > JAJRZV01 > JAJRZV01 > JAJRZV01 > JAJRZV01. The sequence goes on from JAJRZV010000111.1 coordinate 2,668, forward strand.
AGTCGTGCGGCCACGCAGTGAGTAAGTGTCATACGGTTATCAACTTGATAGGCCTTATAAGGGAAACAGAAACAAGAAACTTCAGGACATCTCATGTTGACATACCGGCAATACTTGCACGTGTGGCCTCAGAAGCAGGGGTTAAACAATTTATTCACGTGAGCGCACTTGGTGCATCACAAAATAGCATTAGCATATATAAGATAACAAAAGCAGAAGGTGAAGCGGCCGTGCGTGCTCATTTCCCTTCAGCCGTCATTGTTCGTCCTTCAGTGGTGATGGGTGCCGGGAATAAGTTTTTCTCCACGGTAGCATTGCTGGCGAGGTTTTCTCCCGTCCTGCCCGTTCCCAGGCCGAGTTTTAAATTAAGGCCGGTTCACATTGAGGATTTATGCGAGTGCATCGGAAATGTTGTGGAAAAGGGGATAGAGGGTACGGTTATTGAAGTGTGCGGTCCCGATGTTATGACCAATGCGGAATTGTTCAAGTTTGCTTTAAAAGTGTGCGGCCTGCGTAGATTGCTGATACCTGTCCCCCTGTTTGTCGCCGAACTTGGTGCAGCATTAATTTCCAGAATATTTCCAGAAGTTACATTTTCTCGTGATAGTGTAAGGGCTCTGAGAGAGGGTGATAATGTATGCGCTGATAATTCTACATTTGTACAGGTGCTTGGTCATGAACCCAGAGCTGTTTCACTTAAGGACGTAAAGAGGGCGTGCGGGAATTAGATGATAATAGGTTGAGGCGTAAAGGAAAGCATTAATACCATCAGTGTGATAAATCCCATCAGGTAATCACGCGGTCGCAGAGGGGCTCCCATTCCGATGGGAGGATGAAAAACACCGAGAACAGCATTAATGCCTCCCCACACAATCCATCCCGGCCATTGAAATATTCCCAGTAGAAACAATCCGGCGAGAGACATCACTGCTACTGGTCGCGAGAAAGAAGGGTATAGTGCTGTGACCACGTGCCCTCCATCCATTTGCCCGATGGGTAGAAGATTCATTGATGTGACCAGGTACCCGATCCAGCCGGCAAAAGCAATAGGATGTAACACCACATCCTGGTTTTCAGGAATGCTGCCAATGACAAATTTCGTTATGAGTTTCAATGCAAGAGGCTCTCCAAGGAGAATCCCGTTGCCTGAAAGTGGCTTCACCTCGGAAAGGTGAAGGCCGATGACAAGAGCAATTGTCTAAAATATGAATCCCGTGAGGGGTCCAGCGAGGCCGATGTATAACAGGGATTTACGGGAATAAACAGGGTCTTTGATTTTGATGAAAGCACCGAATGTACCCAGGAAAAAAGGAACCGGAATAAAGTAGGGAAGGGTGGAACGCACCCCGTAATATCGTGCGGCCGTATAGTGTCCGATTTCGTGTGAGCCAAGAATAAGCATGAGAGTGATGGAATATGGCAGTCCCTTTACGAGTTGCCAGGGTTGGGTAAAAACATCCGCTCCTTCAAATACGGCCCCGACGAACGTGGTCGTGAGGAGAGTTAGAAGGGCAAGAATAATGTTTAAGCGATAAGACTCCTTTTTTGGCGCCGGTTCTCTGTACGTTGTTGTGTAGATGAATTCCTGGTCGTTCACAGAGGTACTCTTCAAAAATTACTCTTCGAAACGAATGAGAAGACTTCTCTCATGTGCATGGAGCCCTTCCATTCTCGCAATTTCTGCAGCGGGCAGATAGAGTTCGCGCAGTTTTTTACGATTGAAGAAGATGATGTTGGTTGATTTGATGAAGTCGGTAACAGATAAGCCGGAAGCAAATCGGGCTGTTCCACCCGTAGGAAGCACATGGTTGGAACCTGCCATGTAATCGCCTATCGGCTCCGGAGTCCATTGACCAATGAAGATTGTGCCGGCGTTCCGTACCTGTCTGGCCAGTGCTTCTGCTTCAGGATGAATGATTTCAAGATGTTCGGGAGCAATAGCATTTACGATGTCAACAGCTTCGTCCCAGTTTTTTACCTCGATGAGGTAATTGTTATGTTTAATGGATATGGAAGCGATCTCGCGTGTTTTAAGCCTGTTGAGCTGGTTGACGATTTCATCTCTCACGCTGTTGATAAGGGTGCGTGATGTGGCGATAAGCACGGTTACGGCCATTTCGTCATGTTCTGCCTGCGAAAGGAGGTCCGAGGCGATAAAGTCCGGTCTTGCAGATTCGTGTGCAAGTACCACGAGCTCCGATGGCCCGGCAAACAGATCTGTACCAACCATGTGGGAGAGCAGATTTTTGGCTGTTGCGACAAAAATATTGCCTGGACCCACAATTTTGTCCACTTTGGGAATGGAGTTTGTTCCAAATGCCAGTGCTGCTATGGCCTGGGCGCCTCCCACGCGATATACCGAGTCAACTCCAGCAATATGCGCAGCGCACAGAACAGCAGGATTTACAGTACCGTCAGGTCCTGGAGGTGTCACCATAATAATTTCTTTTACCCCTGCGACCCGTGCCGGAATTACGTTCATGAGGACTGTAGAAGGGTATGCCGCCTTTCCACCTGGTACATAAACTCCCACTCTTTTCAGCGGGGTGAATACCTTTTTCAGGTAATTATTTCCTTCTTTCCACTGGACAAGCTGAGGAGGCATCTGTTTCTCGTGGAATGTTCTTATACGCTGTGCCGCAATTTTAAGAGCGTCTATCTGGAAGGGCTGGAGCTTTTTGCAGGATTTTTCGATAGCCGCCCTGGAGATTTTGATGTTTCGGCGGTTTAAATTGTAATTATCGTATTTCCGCGTGAATTCAAACACGGCCTTGTCGCCTTCTTCACGCACCCTTTTGATAATGCGATGTACGCTTTTTTCTACATTGCTTTCAATGGTGAAAGAGCGATTAGTTATGGAGTTCAGCGTTCTTTTGAAGGTACGATCTCCCGTGCGCAGTATTTTCATTTGATCACCTTTTTCAACCTGCAAATTATTTCCTTTACCGCCGAATATTTCACCCGGAGAGATGCTCTGTTAGCGCACAGGTAAGACGTGACAGGAAACCATTTTTTTACAACGACGAGATTGTTTTCACGAAGTGTAGCACCCGTGGACATGAGGTCGGCAATGTATTCGCTGAGCCCTGCACGTGGCGCTACTTCTGTGGAGCCGTAAAGCGTGATAATTTCTCCTCGCAGGGACTGACTGTGCAGAATTTTTTCCGTAATCCGTGGGTACTTTGTCGCCACTCGCATGTACCCGCTGAGCGGGGGAAAAGGTGTGTTTTCAGGGGCAGCAAATACAAACCAGGCGAGTCCGATGTTAAGGTTGAGAATGATGTCAACATCAGGTTCCATCTCCCGGAGCAGATCTTCCCCGATGACTCCAAGATCTGCAGCACCTTTTTCCACGAACACCGGAATATCGCGAGGTTTAAGAGGCATAAAAACGATATTTCCATCCTTCAGATAAAGACTCCGAGAGTTAAGTACGGAAGTGTTTTTGAACAGTTGTGCACGTTGCAGGATTTCCACAACAGGTTCCATCATTCGTCCTTTGGGTATGGCACATATGAGCTGTTTTTCACTCACTTTTTATTTTCCTCTCTATACGCGCGCCTACAGATTGTAGTTTATTTTCCAATTTTTCATAACCCCTGTCGAGATGACCCACCTCATATATAACACTTTCCCCTTCAGCAACAAGGCCTGCGAGAACAAGCGATGCACTGGCCCTTAAATCTGTTGCGGTGACAGGGGCCCCCGTGAGACGTTTCACGCCCTTGATGAATGCAGTGGTGCCTTCAACATCGATTTGGGCACCCATGCGGACAAGTTCCGGTACGTACTGGAAACGATTTTCAAATATGGTTTCATGGATGATACTTTCACCATCAGCCAGTGAAAGTAATACGGCAAACTGGGCCTGCATATCCGTAGGGAATCCGGGGTAAGGTGCGGTTTTAATAGATGCTGGACGAGGCTGCGATGAACGCCATACGGTTATGGTTTTGTCTCCGAGTTCCAGCTCCACCCCGGCCGTTCGCAGTTTGTCCAGAACGGCAGAGAGATGTTCAGGAACCAATCCTTCTACCCTCAACGGTTCGCCTGCCAGTGCTCCTGCGACAAGTAGTGTACCTGCCTCTATGCGGTCAGGCATGAGATGCCATTCTGAAGGAGGTGAAAGAGTATTTACGCCTTTTATGTGAAGAATGTCCGTACCAATACCTTCAATAATGGCACCACACGCGCGTAAAAATTCGCACAACTCCACGACTTCCGGTTCTCGTGCTGCATTTTCTATCACTGTTTCACCTTCCGCCAGGACCGCTGCCATAACAAGATTTTCCGTGCCTGTGACCGTTGCGAAATCCAGGACAATGTGAGCACCTTTTAGTCGCCTTGCACGTGCAATGATATTACCTTTTTCCAGAGATATTGTTGCTCCGAGTGCCTGAAGCCCTTTGATGTGGAGATCCACGGGACGCGTGCCTATTGAACATCCACCTGGCAACGCCACAACAGCCGTTCCACGCCTGGCCGTAAGAGGACCCAACACAAGAATAGACGCGCGCATTTTTTTTACCAGCTCATACGGTGCTTCTGCTGCTCCGTTATTACCGGGTACAAGAGTGAGTATGGTGTTGTTTTTTTCTGCTCTGATTCCGAGGACCCGGAGGAGTTCCATCATGGTTTTGACGTCGCCGAGATCAGGTACGTTGTGTACGACAAAGGGCTTATCAAAGAGTATGGAAGCTGCCATCAGTGGTAGCGCGGCATTTTTTGCTCCACTGACTCGAACTGTACCCCTGAGAGGCTGACCCCCGTATATAATCAGCACTTCTTCAGGGGGCCCTGGCAACGATGACACGTTCTTTGCCACCATAATCTTTCACTGAATATGCCACCTTAAACCATCTTCTGCAACTCTGGAGTATATGTCTCGCATGAGCTGGAGCTGTTTCCACCACTACCCATCCATCTGGACAAAGTTTTTCTCGAGAAGATTGCAAAAGGTCAATGGTAAATTCGTGTCCCTCAGGCCCGCCGATTAGCGCCTCGGCCGGCTCGAAGTTCTTTACTTCTGGAGGAAGTTGAGACCACTCATTTTCTCCTACGTAAGGGGGATTGCACACCACTAACGGAATGCTTCGATTTTTGAAAGGGCTTAGAGAATCTGCCTGGAGGAATAAGACACGGGATAAGACCCCGTTCCGGATAGCGTTGTATCGTGAAATGTGAAGGGCGTGTGCAGAAACATCTTCTGCCACACATTTCAGATGAGGAAGGTGTGTGAGAATAGAGATGAATACAGCTCCAGAACCGCATCCCACTTCTACGAAGAATCCAATGGGATGTTTTTTTATAACTTTGAGTACAGTTTCCACCAGCACTTCTGTTTCAGGACGAGGTATGAGCACGCCCTCATCTACTCGAAATTTGAGAGAATAAAATTCAACGCTACCCGTAATGTATTGAAGCGGATATCGAGATGCGCGAAGGTTCACAAGATAGAGAACACGTGTTTCTGCCTCCTTGTCAATAAGTAATTCCGGATGCGAGAGAATGTATTCTTTGCTTGATCCAGTGGCATGAGCCAGGAGTAGAAGGGCTTCCGACCGCGCATTCGATATTCCCGATTCTCGAAGTATGCACGCGGCTTTTTCGAGAACCTGTGCTAACGTGCTTCTCACATTACAATTCCTCGCTGGCCTTTTCTGCTTCCCATAGCGTGAGCGCATCAATGATGGTATCCAGCTCGCCGTCCATTACCCGGTCAAGCTGTTTAAGGGTAAGGTTGACGCGGTGATCTGTTACCCGATTCTGCGGAAAATTATATGTACGGATTTTTTCAGAACGTTCACCTGTTCCCACCTGTGAACGTCGCAAACTGTCAATTTTTTTCTTTTGTTCTTCCTTGCGCATTTGGAGCAGCTTCGCTCGCAGGATGGACATGGCGCGAGCGCGGTTCTTGTGTTGGGAACGCTCGTCCTGGCATGTGACCACAATACCGGTTGGTATATGTGTAATGCGGACAGCGGAGTCGGTCACGTTTACATGTTGTCCCCCTGGCCCGGATGCGCGGAATGTCTCGATTTTCAGATCAGAGGGGTTGATTTTCACTTCCACCTCTTCCGCTTCAGGCAGTACAGCCACCGTTGCTGTGGAGGTGTGAATTCGTCCACCGGATTCGGTTACCGGTATGCGTTGTACTCTGTGTACACCACTTTCGTGACGCAAAAGTCCATACGCTCCGGGGCCGCGTATTGCACAAATAATTTCTTTAAATCCACCGAGTTCACTTTCATGATGTGAAAGAATTTCTACCTTGAGGCCTTTGTTTTCTGCAAAGCGTGAATACATCCGGAAAAGGTCAGCGGCGAAGAGTGCAGCTTCTTCTCCCCCTGTACCGGCGCGGATCTCCAGTATGGCATCACGATTGTTTTCTTCGTCACCTATAAGCAGCATCTGTTTTACTTCGTTTTCCAGGTGTTTCAGCCGTTCTTCTATTTCCCGAAGCTCCTGACGGGCTATTTCCTGAAGTTCAGCGTCATCTTCGTTGCGAATGATTTCCCTGAGTTCTTTCGCTTGGTTGCTCAGATTGTCCATGAGTTGATACTTTTCTGCATACGGCTCTATCTTTTTCAGCTCTTTATGAATTTCAGCAGCCTTTTGATAATCAGAGGCTATTTCTGGGGAATGGAGTTGTGATGAGAGTTCCTGGTATTTTTCAAAAAGTTGACGCAAACGCTCCTTCATCTGCGGAGCTCCACCACAAATATTGTAATGCTTGAAAGAATTCTACTTGAGGCCGTATTTCTTTTTAAATTTTTTGATGCGGCCTTCCGTATCAAGTAATTTCTCTTTTCCGGTGAAGAATGGATGACATGCAGAGCATATTTCAATTGTATAGCTTCCCTTTGTGGAGAGGGTATGATACTCCGCACCACATGCACATCGGATAACTGCTTCTTTGAGTTCAGGATGAATACCTTTTTTCATTTTTCACCCTCCGGTATTGGCGAAGAGTTTATACAAAGGCTTGCTAATTTGCAACTCATGCTCGCGAAAAGACCCCGAAGTTCCTTGCAATAGTTTCAGTATGAAATTCTTAACCAAAGGTCGTTGTGAAGACTTTTTGTAGATTTAATCAAGGCCTGTTTTCCTGGTTAATTTTTAAAAAAGTCGACTCCCGGAGTTGTTGAAATTGTGAGAAATTTAAGGAAAAGGTGGTAATATAACAGCCATGAAAAAATTGTTTTTCCTGATTTTCTGCGGAACCGTATTTGTCTGCGGATGCTCTTCGAGTAACTGTTCCAGCATAACCATCGTTAAAGGTCCTTACGTGCTTTATCCTTCCGAAAGGGGTGCCGAAATCCGGTGGGAAAGTCTGGAAAAAGGCTGTGCTGGAGTGGTGGTCGTCGATCCAGCAACAGGAGAGAAGAAAACATTTCATGGCGATGTTTCACGTTACACCATGGCTGAAGCCTGGGAACGACAATTTGAAATGGAAAACCATTCCATGACTTTTTTTGACTACGTGGTGAAAGTTGAGGGGCTGGATGCCGGGAAGCGGTATATGTATACAATTAAAGGTGACGGGTCCAACAACACCTACTCTTTCCGCACTGCTCCCCCCGAGGGAGCAACGTTTACATTCGCTGTTATCGGTGATAGTGCCAACTTCGGAGAGGGTTTTGAAGGTAACATGACCGTGCTCGCCAGGTTCAAACCCGACATTCTCATACATACCGGAGACCTCCAATATTACAGCCACGTGCTGGACTCCTGGATTAAATTTTTTGATGGTTACGCGCCTGTTTTCTCAGTGGCTGCATTCCTGCCTGTCAGGGGCAATCACGAGGACGAACTTGAGGGTGAGCTGGAGAGATATTTCAACCGTTTTTTTCGATATCCAGGCAGTGGCACCACACCTTACAATTACGCTGTTCAGTACGGAAGCGGCCTGTTCATAACCCTGGACTCAGAGGCAAGAGGAACGCTTTTCGACGTGCAGTCGAGGTGGCTTTCTTCGGTAATAGATGAATTCAATTCGCGAGTAACGGACGGTTTTATCGTTGTCTCTTTTCACAGACCCCCCTATACCCTTGCACTACATGCCCCTGATCTGGACATTATCCACAAGTTTGTGCCCGTCTTTCAGTCCAAGGGTGTAAATTTGGTCCTTACCGGTCATAATCACGTGTACGAAAGATTTGAAATAGGTGGCATCACCTACATCGTCACCGGCGGCGGTGGTGCAATGCTGTACAATGTCAACGAACAAATAGAAAAGAAAGAAGCAGGTGAACTGTCCGGTGAAACCCTGGAGGTCGTTGACGAAATATACCCCTTGCGGGTCACAGGCGTCAGTACCTACCACACAGTTGTGTTTGAAGTGGGCAATGGTACTGTGCACGGCCGCGCTGTTGATTATCGTGGCAACGTTCTGGACGAATTCGAAATATCTTTCCCGTGAACCAGCGAGCCTGAGGTGCAAGAATTTAACAGTAACAAATGGGCGTGGTATCTGCTGGGAGGATTTGTGTTTTTCACACCTTTTTCGCTCGCCATATCCGACGTGTTCCTGGCATGCAGTGTTATTTTTTATTTGTGGTTGCGCTTTAAAAAAGATCGTACTGTCTCGCCCCATATTACACCTGTGAGGTCATTTTTATTTTTTCTTACAGCAGCCCTTATCTCTGCTTTGCTCTCCGTGGACCGGTGGCACAGTCTCGTTTCGCTCAAGGAACTGAGGCCCTTTTTTATATTGTTAATCCTGCCTTTTCTCAGCAACAGCGATGAATCCAGAAAAATGTTTTTATATCCCGTGGGGCTGTTTGGAATATTCATATCACTTATCTGCACCTTGTATTTTCTGTTTCCAGGTATACCTGTATTTAGGGGCAAGTTCGTCAGCGGAAGTCACCTTACTCTCATGTCCATGCAGACAATAATATTTGCAGTTCCTGCCCTTGTGGTATTCAGCACCACGAGGTGGCGCCTCGTATCGACACTTGGAGTGATCTTCCTTTCCAGCATAGCGTTTCTTGATGCAAACATACCGCTCTTTATGGTCATAGCGGCAGCGTCTCTTCTGAGCTTCATTCTCAACGGTAAAGCAAGACGTCACGAACTCTGGATTATACCCCTATGCATTGCAGTGCTTTTTGCACTCACAGGAAGACATTCTGACAATTTTTTGCTCCATCTCCTCCCAGGGTTTCACAGCGGTCTTATTCAGGAAGCGCGTTCACTAAGCGGTACAGAACCGGTGTTCGGAGCAGGTTACAATGCCTTCAGTGTCATGAATTCACTGGCAGAAAAGAGAGCCTTCTCTGATTTCATCACAGCTTATGTGAACATGGGGATGGTCGGAGCCACAGCTTTTATTGTGTTTCTTTTAGACCTCATGCTTCTCGCATTTCGTGCTCATCAGGTGAAACGGGGGATAGGTACCTCTTCGCTCATTTTCTTTCTCCTCTACTTTGTCCTTGCCGCATTCAATCCCATGTTCTTTACACCACACGGATTGAGGCTTATGACCGCGTACTGGTGTCAATCTGAAATTATCAAGAATAATATAAAAAGCTAACTTTCGCATCCTCAGCATTTTCCTTTTGCAGGATATTCCCGGACCAGTATTGTTGGTTCTACTTGCAAAAAAGATATGAAATGAATTAGATTTAAGTTGCATTTTAACGAAGTCAAGCGGGGGAGTTGAGTATTCAAAAAAACAGAAAGAAGGACCTGTGTAAAAACACAGGTTCTACCGGAGGATATCCTCTCGATATCTTTGCAGCTTCCCCTATAGGTATATATATTGCAGTAAGAGGCCGATTCGTATTCGTTAACCCCCGTTTCCAAACGCTGACCGGATACTCCGAAGAAGAACTTCTTGGTCGTTATACTCTTGACCTTGTGATTCCTCCGGATCGGGCCTTGGTAAGGGAAAAGGCGATTCAGATGCTCCGTGGAACTTTAAAAAATCCTTACGAATACCGGATAAGAGACAAAAAAGGCAACATTCGCTGGATTCTGGAGACAGTCACATCCATCGACTATCAGGGCCAAAAAGCCACCATGGGCAACTTTATGGATGTGACCGAACGCAAGCAGGTGGAGGAAGCTTACAGAGAATCAGAAGAAAGATACAGACGGCTGGTAAATATGCTTCCTGATGCCGTGGCCGTTCACACTGACGGTCGTATTGTTTATGTGAACGAACACGGAGTTAAACTCTGCGGGGTAAAAAATGCAGATGAAATTATTGGCAGGAATTTCCTCGAGTTTGTTCATCCAGACTACCACAAGATTGTTAAAGAACGCGTTAAGGCGATGAAAGAGGGCAGGGGAGCCCCTCTTATTGAAGAAAAATTTGTCAGAGCTGACGGTAGTGTGGTTGACGTAGAAGTGGCAGCTGTTCCACTCAACTATAGCGGTAAACTCTCGTTTCTGGTGGTCATAAGGGATATAACAGAAAGAAAACGTGCTGAAAGAGAGCTTCAGAACAGCTTCAGAAGACTTGAAAATATTATTAATGGTACCATCACGGCCATGGCGAAAATTGTGGAAACCAAGGATCCTTATACTGCCGGGCATCACCGGCGTGTGGCGCGCCTTGCTACTGCCATTGCACGTGAAATGAATGTGGATGAAGAAATAATCAACGGTATAAAAATGGCAGCGCTTGTTCACGACATTGGCAAAATTAATATACCCGCTGAAATTCTGAGCAAGCCTGGTCGATTGAGTGAAATAGAGATGGAAATTATTAAAACTCATCCATTACATGGATATGAAATTCTCAAATTTATTGATTTTCCCTGGCCGGTGGCAGAAATTGTACTCCAGCACCATGAATTGCTGGATGGGTCAGGGTATCCCTATGGTCTCAAAAAGGATGAGATACGACTGGAAGCGCGGATACTCACAGTAGCGGATATCGTGGAAGCAATATCATCCCACAGACCTTACAGACCTTCATGGGGTCTGGAAATCGCTCTTGAGGAAGTCATGGAAGGATGTGGTCGTCTTTATGACACTGACGTAGTAGAGGCCTGTCGCAGTCTCCTTCAAAAGAAGGATTTTGTTCTGAACGGCGACAGTGAACCCTGGGAATCTTCGAAGGCTGGCCTCCTCTAATCGGGGTCTGGTTTCAACATTGAACATTCGGGGTTTAATGCCAAGGTTTTATGTGTAGCTGGTGAGTGCTTCAGTCGTTCGTTACCTCGCAATGACTGAGGAGGTGGTGCCATTGCGAGTCCTACATCTGGCGGGACGAAGCAATCTTTTGGCACATGCACCAGGGCGTCAATGGAGGGTTGTGGATCCGCGATTGCTTCGTCGCTCGCTTTGACTTGCTCCTCGCAGTGACTGATGGGATGAGACTGCTTCGGTCGTCCTTCCTCGCATGCCTCCTCGCAGTGGCTGATAGGGATATTCGCAACAGACGGAACTCCATCGCAATAACTGGACGAGGGTGAATATAAAGGCGCGCGTGCTGCCTGCGCGCCGAGAGATAATCAGGGATAGGGCGGGCGGGAAATATAAA
>JAJRZV010000112.1 GCA_024275095.1 bacterium
CGCTACCGCTCATGCCACAGGTCCCGGCTTCGCCCACCTGTTCCTGGAACCTGTCAAAATAGCTCAAAAAGGCTTTGTTTTGCCAGCGATAATATTCGAGGAACCGATTGAATATCATTTTTTTCAGGTCGCTGAATGTGTAGCTTCTTTTTTTCTCAATGAGGTGCTTCTCGTAATCCCAACTGTCAATTTCTGTGTACGCCCTTGAGGTTGGGATTTCAACAGGTGGCACCAGTACCACGAAGTACAGCGGATTCTTCACTTCCACCGGTGTCACTTTCTCACCGATACCGGAGACCACTGCTGCTGGCCCGTTGAGAAAAAACGGTACGTCTCCTCCCACGTGGTAAGCGATCTCGTTCATGTCGAGTTTTGGCGTGTCAGGGCAAAAGTACCGGATCACCGAAGCGGCGTTGCTCGATGCACCGCCCAGCCCCGATGGATGAGGTATGTGTTTGTGAATGTAAAAAGAATGTGCGTCGCGATACAGACCGTTTTTCCTGAGAAACGCAATGGCTTTGTACACTGTGTTTCGCTCGTTGACCGGTACGGCGGGATCATTGCACTGGATAAGGGTGCGGTCGTGTTTTTTTATTTCCACGGTGTCAAAAAGATCAATTTTTACCATGAGAGACAAGATGTCGTGATAGCCGTCTTTACGTACTCCCAGTACTTCGAGGAAAAGGTTGAGCTTGGCAGGACAGAGAAGTTGCAGCTGTTGCGTCACGGTTTTTTCGCGAGTGCGGCCTCCAGTATGACGGGAGCATTGATGCGTTTTTCAAAAACGCTGCACACCTTCTGCACCCCCCCGGTTCTCAACACGCTGGATTTGCTGAGTATGCGATCGATGATTTCCGAGACTTTCATGGTTTCTTCCGAGACGAGGATGAGGGGTATGCCCTCGGATTCTGCGCGTGCAACAACAGATCCGCTCGGGTGAATACCGCCTGTAACAATGATGACCTTCACACGCGCCTCTATCGCCGCGGCGATGGATTCGGTACGGGAGCCTGATACAACCACCGCCCAGTCCGGGTTTTTGCGGTACCGTGAAAGTGCACGGTCGTGTGGCAGTGCTCCCACGTGTATGCCGGTAATAACCTCGTCCAGTTTGTCTTCACCAACGATGGGTTCTCCCCCCAGTTCCTGGAGGATTTCTTTTATCGTGATGCCCATCAGCGCTCGCTCAATGGTAACAAGTCCCAGCACCTCGGCGCCGCGTCGTTTAAGGAACGGCACCGAAACTTTTTCAATATGTGTGAGCCTTTCCAGAGGAATGCGGTTAATGATGATACCGTGCAATTGAGTCTTCAGAATGCCGGCTGTCCACGCGCCACGGTCTTCCAAGAAGGGCTCGTCACCCCTTTCCACCATGAGCACTTTTTCCTGAAGGTTGCTTGCAAGGCTCACAAGGTCAAGCCCCATTGATGCACCGCGACAGATACCCTGGGGTGCCTCGACGAACACAACATCCGCCCGCGCTTTTAATTCAGCGTGTATGTTCTTGAGCATTTCCACGGGTTCTGCTTGCTCCTCTTTTTCACTGATGAAGCGCTCTTCCTCATGTGGTTGAAGAAGCCAGGCCGAGCGGCAGTCCAGGTCCCGAAAAATCTCTCTGAGACTGAGTACATCTCCGTCCTCGCTTTTGTCTCCGGGTATGCCCAGTGCCTTTAAGTAAGCAGGTTTGAGCCCCTGTCTCCGAGCTTCTTCTATAAGATAGGAAATCAGTAGAGTCTTGCCTGAATTTACTGAAACTGAGCCCACAATCATTTTGTCACCTCCCGGAAAAAATACCCCTCGCATCAAGTGCAACCACTCCCATGCCTTCTTCACGAACAACCAGCGGGTTCATCTCCACTTCCAGCAACTCCTCATTTTCTACCACGAGCTGGGAAAACCTCAGGAGGGTTTCTCTTAACGCCTGTATGTCCCCCCGCTTGCGTCCTCTGAAGCCTTTAAGCATGGGAATGGAGCGCACCTCGCTGAACATTTTGTCTACCGATTCTTCGCTTAACGGTGCTAGCCTGTATGAGATGTCTTTCAGGATTTCCACATAAATTCCACCGAGTCCAAACATGATGAGAGGACCGAAGTCAGGGTCGCGCTTCATACCAACAATGACCTCGGCTATGCCGTGGATCATTTCTTCCACGACAACACCGACAATCCGGGCTTCAGGCAATTTTTTTCTTACCCGGAGTATAAGGGAAGAGTAAGCCTGCTGAAGGGAAAGACTGTCTTCTATCCCGACGATGACCCCCCCTATTTCCGTTTTGTGGATGATGTCAGGAGAGGCGATTTTTATCACCACCGGGTATCCGATGGATTTGGCGGCCTTTACGGCTTCGTCGGCACTGACTGCAAGGATTTTGCGAGGAGTTTTGATGCCGTAAGCCCTGAGAATGTCCAGCGCTTCGGGTTCCATCAGGTGCCTGCGGCCGTCCTGAGCAGCCTGTCGGAGGATTTCCTGTACACGTACTGGAGAGACGTCCCGGAACGTGCGGTATGTAAGACTTCTGAGAGAGCGCTCTCTCAGGGCCTTGTAATAACTTGCAAGCGCTTTCACTGCGTCCTCGGGAAACGAAAAAGCAGGCAGCCCTTTTTCAGTAAACAGCTTTCTTCCTTCTTCGGCCTTTTCACCCCCGATAAAAACCCCCAGAATGGGAATTTTCTCTGCGAAATGCAGGCATGTGCGTGCAATGGCCGGGATGTCGGTCATGGATTGCGGTGTGATCACAAGAATAACAGCATCAACAGCTCCGTGAGATGAAACGATGTTCAGGACCTTCTCGAACCTTTCTGCGCCTGCATCACCGAGCACATCCACCGGGTTGGAAGAAGATGCCTCCGGTGGGAGGTTCTGGCTCAATTCCCGAACAACGTTCTGAGGCAGGTCTGCTACCTTGATGACTCCACCCGTGCGGTATTCAATAAGGTCAGAGGTGATAATTCCCGCTCCGCCTGCATTGGTGAGTATGAGCACCTTGTTGCCAGATGGGGCGGCCGATGAGGATGCCACCCATGCGGCATTGAAGAGCTCGGAAATGCTTTCAACTTCTACGGCTCCTGCACGCGCGAGCCCGGCCATCCATGCCTCGCGGGACCCTGCAATGGAACCTGTGTGAGAAGAGGCGGCTCTTACGCCTGCTTCGCTGACGCCTCCACGGAGTATGAATATCGGTTTATGTACTGCCAGCTTGGATGCTGCTTCCACAA
>JAJRZV010000113.1 GCA_024275095.1 bacterium
ATATGGCACGTCGCAGTTATACTGCTGGAAGTGTCATCGTGGAGCAGGACGAAGCGGGAGACTCTCTTTATATCATTGCTCAGGGACGAGCCAAGGTATGTATCATGGGCGAAGATGGTAACGAAGTGCTTCTTTCCATACTGAAAGAGGGTGACTTTTTTGGGGAGATGTCGGTTATAGACCGTAAGCCCAGGTCTGCATCGGTGGTTGCTCTTGACGATTGTGAACTTTTTACCATCACGCGCAATGCATTTCTTGAAATGATTAGAGAATGTCCTGAAATCTCCCTGAATATACTTTATGTAATGAGCGAACGACTCAGGAGGGCTGACGCACAGATAGAGAATCTTGCGCTTCTTGACGTTTACGGTCGTGTGGCCAGGTTTCTGCTCGATTTAGGAGCCAATGAAGGGGTGGAAGAGGGGGGGAGGATCACGGTGCACAATCCTCCCAAGCAGGCAGAAATTGCTACTGCTGTCGGTACCACCAGGGAAACGGTTAGTCGTGTTATGAAGGACCTCCAGAGACAGGGATACATATACTATGAGCCCGGGAAACGCCTGGTCATTAACGAGCCCCTTCCTGAATCCAGGAAGGGATCCTGATATTTTCAGGCGGCGGACACGCGGGAGAATAGCCTGTAACCTGAAAACCGGCACCTGTTGAATAGAGTCCTACAAAAGTCATCATTCGTATTACCTGAAGCAAATTTCTGGCTGGGCCAAGGCGCGAATTGGCAAATATTTTCAGCAATTTCTCTTTTTGTGTACGACTCAGGTATTTAAAAGAGCGTCCAAAACGCATGTACGCAACTACATTGAGTAACCGAAGAAGTAAGCGCAGGCCTTTTCTCAACGAAGGATCGAGGTGTCCGAAAAAA
The DNA here is from genome assembly GCA_024275095.1 of bacterium. GTDB lineage: Bacteria > JAJRZV01 > JAJRZV01 > JAJRZV01 > JAJRZV01 > JAJRZV01. The sequence goes on from JAJRZV010000113.1 coordinate 881, forward strand.
AACATGAATTTTTCTTCAACTTCTTTAAGATTTAGATTCTCCTGGTCGATGCTCAAGGGCAAATAAGCTGTTGCCAGTACAACAATGTCCGAAGAAATATCATTGACTGCAGGAGTTTTCTCAACAGGCTTGTTGATTTGCTTGCTTTTTGTTGCGGCAATGCTCAGTGTGGTACCCAAGGCAGGCATTTTCAAAAATGTGCGTCTTTTCATGGCGTATCAATCCTCCTCACGAGAGTTGCTCCTTCATGAAATTGAGTGGCACTGGTGTACCAGTCAGCAAGTACTCCCTTGGTAACTGCCGGGGGCTTGGGCCGGAATGCTTGAAGCCTTTGGTACAGTTCCTCTTTTTCTACCAGGAGTGAAATGCTGCCTTTCTCCACATCTATTTCAATAAGGTCATCGTCCTTCACAACAGCGATTGGTCCGCCTGCCTGTGCCTCTGGAGAGACGTAGCCCACGTAGAGGCAGCCGGTCGTGGCACCGGAAAAACGGCCGTCGCTGATTACAGCAATATTTTTAATACCAAAGAAACCTGCCACCAGAACTACCTGGAAATTTTCTACAAATCCAGGACCTCCGCGGGGTCCCTGGTAACGTAATACCACCACATCACCGGGTTTTATGTCTCCGGCAATAAGTGCTGCGATAGCGTCGTCCTGATTGTCGAAACACCGGGCAGGCCCTTTTATTCGCATGAGCGCCCCTTCAACTGTAGGGCGTGCGAGGGCCCCATCAGGAGCGAGATTGCCTTTAAGTACGTATATTGCACATCTGTCTTTAACCGGGCTGGTTGCTGGTTTTATAACGCGTTCGTCAGGCTGAACATCACGCACAAGCTTTTCCCATGTGTCGCCAGTGACAATCGAACGATTGAGATGGAGTAAAGGCTCAAGCTGTTTCATTACTGCAGGTACACCACCCGCGCAGTGAAGATCTATCAGATGGTGAGGACCACTGGGTCTGAACGCCCCCACAAGCGGAGTATAATTTAATACCTCACTAATATCATCAATGGATATGTTCACGCCTACTTCTCTGGCAAGGGTGAGAAGGTGAAGTATTCCGTTGGTCCCCCCTGCGAGTGCTCCTGTAACGCGCACGGCATCGAGTAAAGCTTCTCGGGTAACAAATCTGGAAAATGTCAGATTACTGCGTGCCAGTTTTACAGCGAGTATGCCTGTTTCCTTGGCCAGTGCAATTTTTTCATTGTAGACCGCGGGACACGTTGATGATCCTGGAAGGCAGAGTCCCAGCACTTCCGTGGCTATTTGAACCGTATTGGCTGTTGTCATTTCCGGGCATGCACCTGCTGTAAGTATCCAGCAAGCCTCGCATGCAGAAAGTGTCTGCCTGGCTCTGCTTAAGGACAAATCACGCGCTTTTACTTTCTGTGCAACCTTCCCCACAATCTCCGTTGGAAAGACAGTTTCTTCGCCATCGAGTTTACCCGGCAATGCAGGCCCGCCTGTAATGAAAATTGTGGGCAGGTCCAGACGTGCTGCGGCAAGCCACAGACCCGGTATGCTTTTATCACACGTGCCGATGCACACGAGCGCATCTGGTACTATGTTCTTTACCTGGATCTCCACCGCATCTGCAATTGCTTCTCGCTGTGGGAGGTCGTAGTGCATGGCGCGGGTGGTAAAAGCTTTTTCGCGGGCGTAACCACCACATGGACCGATAGTGTTGAACATAATCGGTGTTCCACCACCTAAATAAATCCCGGCTTTAACTGCTTCTCCCAATTTATCCAGGTGCATGTGTCCGAGGGTACTTTCGGAGTATGTATTGGCGACGGCGATTAAGGGTCTTTTTAATTCTTCTTCTGTGTACCCTGAGGCTCGATAGAAGAATCTATAGCTGCGTAGCAATCCTAAACGCGAAATTAAATCTATCCCGGCCTGTGCAAGTTTGCTTTTCCAGGTCATTTCTCGTACATGCGTTCAATATCCTGCACTATTTTTTCGTGCATGAATTCTATAGACGCGGTCATAAGATTGAATATGGGTTTCCTCAATGTGGCAGGAATGCGGATCATGTCAGGATTTTCCTGAATAATGCGGATTACTTCTCCCGTGGTTTTTACCTGCTCATCAACCAATTTCAGCAGCACTTTTTTGTCCGGATACGCAGCGCGTACCAGCTCTTCGTATGTTTTGCCTTTGGCCTCCAGAATTGGGCGATAAATACGCAGTCTCGCTTCGAACTCTTTTTTTAAAGCATTCTTGAGCTTCTTGGATGCAGGATGGTCGGGTTTGGTGCGCACATAAAGTTCGTGGAGCTTTAAATAACCGTCCAGGTGCTCGGCAGCGACTTCCTTAATATCTGCATCCGGGTTTTTATGAGCTACATCCAGAACATAGTCGAAAATTCGGACGCCCCTGCGGGTAACCCCTTTCTTTTCCGCCCACTGGAAGAGTTCTCGTGCAACTCTACGCAGAAGTCTTCCAAAAATACCCTTGAAGCGTTCACCTATTTTTTCATCTATATATTCGAATCCTGTTGCAATTTCGTGTTCTACGCGCTGAAGAATGAGTGTTTTGTTCTTTTTGAAATCGGCCATGGAACCCTCCTCTTTAGAAATTCAGTGTTTAAATAAACATTAAACCATCAGCCGTGCTTCTGTTCAATGGTAGAGTTTTGCAAAAATGTGGTATAAATTAACAATGAGGAGGTAAAGATGACTTTCAAGGAAAGAATGAGAAGGGCGTGGGAGAAATTACGCTTCTTTTTTTACAGGCTCAGGCATCCTGAAGCCCGCAAACAAATTGTCCACGGGACGCGTGGAATTATTAATGATGTGAAGGGTGGAGTGGTTCTTTATGTAAAAACGGGCAGAGTGAAGATGCAGAAAATTAACGTTACCGGTCAAATCCGCAGGCATTATGAAGAACTGGGCATGATTTACGAAACTCTTGTAGAGGCCGGTACGATTCAACCGGATGAAAGAGCGGCGGTGATTGTACGGGAGATAGCAGAATTGAAGGAAGAGCTGAAAAAGCTGGAAAGAGAGGAACAGCGCTCTTCGCTTACCCAACCTGAATCCAATGCAGGGCATTAAGGCGTTACCTGGATTTTGAAAATATCAAATGCCTGTAATATCCCCCCTGATGTACAATGCTCTCTTGAGAGTGTATGGTCCTGTGTAAATGAAGTGTTTGCTTTTATAAGTTGAGTTTCGGCCTCTGCATGTGCAATGCACGCCTTTGGTAGTTTTTCGGGGTCGAGGATAGTAAACAGTATTTAAGCAGGTTGAATTTTATTGATGCATAAGAAATAATTATAAACACTCAACAAGATTCACCTGGGGCCGTAGCTCAGTTGGGAGAGCGTGTGAATGGCATTCACAAGGTCGGGGGTTCAAGTCCCCTCGGCTCCACACGTTTTATGTTTTTATGTGTGAAGGGACTTGAACCCCCGAAGCCGGAGGCTGGGTATATTCAATGGAAGCGAGCGTAAGGCATCAAGGGAGGGGGTGCAGGTGAGCAGGAAGAGGTTGTGCGTTGGCCCAGGAAAAAGCGGAACAACTTCCCTTAAAAATATGAGAGAGTTTTTTCTCATGCGTGCATCTCCTGGATGGATCTTTTATTTTTATATCCTGTCACACCTGAGTCAAAGCTTAATTTCCCTGTTCACTCTGAAGAGATTTAGTGAGATAAATCTCAGCCGGAGTTATGAGCCCAGATGATGAGCAGGGCCTTCGCCAATTATAATACCCTGGTGAACCGTTCCCGGTGATACTGAATACCTCCTGGCTGCTTCTTCCACCGATAGCTCGCCTCTCGAAACCGCAAGCACGACCTTAAGTTTCTGCTCCAGCGGTATTTCTGCTCTCCTGCCCGTGCCTCACCTTCTCATTTGAAACTGTTTTTATTTTATCCCTGACCCTTGAGCTGATTGAATTCCTGCGGTGTTTTTCTATCTCTGCTTTGAAAGACCCTGATTTCTCCTCTGACCTCTCACTTAATGAACTTTTCGGTTCGGGTGGGGCAATACA
>JAJRZV010000009.1 GCA_024275095.1 bacterium
CTTCGGCACGATGGACGCAGCATTGGAGAACTTGTGGAACGGTTTATTGGTCGGAGAGGCAAATTACTATTTGCTGGTTTTACATTTTTTGCACTGATTCTTGTTGTTGCTGTTTTTGCCAACGTGGTGGCCAAAACCTTTATCAGTCGGCCACAGGTCGCTTCCTCTTCCGCGTATTTCATCATGGCCGCGGTTGGATATGGCTTTCTCACATATCGCCTGAGAGTGAAAGGTGGTCTGTCATTTGCCATCGCTCTGTTGATGGTTGTGGGTTCAGTATACCTGGGTTTTTTGAAAGGAATTACGGGTACGTATACATTCTGGGTGATTATCCTTCTAATATATGTATATGTTGCTGCCACAGCTCCTGTGTGGATATTGCTGCAGCCCCGAGATTTTCTTAACTCTATTATACTTTACGCACTTCTTGGAGCTTCAGTTGTTGGTGCATTTTTCAGTAATATTCATTTGAATATTCCGGTTTTTCGAAGTTTTACACCAGGAGAAATGGACTATCTTTTTCCTTTTCTATTCGTTACTGTGGCCTGTGGAGCTGTTTCAGGTTTCCATTCCCTGGTCTCGTCGGGTACGACGTCCAAGCAACTCGACCGCGAAACACATTCCCTTCCTGTGGGATATGGAATGATGCTCGTGGAGGGTTTGTTGGCCCTCGTTGCGCTGGCTGCAGCGGGGATAATGAGTTTTCAGGATTACTCTCAACTCCTTCATCAGAAAGGTGGGCCGGTAATGGTTTTTGCCACCGGCGTTGGGAAATTTCTTGTGGCGCTTGGCCTGAACGTTGACCAGGCGATAACTCTTTCTGCTCTTGCTGTTTCAGCCTTCGCACTTACATCACTGGACACATCCACACGCCTTGCTCGCCTGATACTGGAAGAGGTTTTCATAGGCGAAGGACCTGCCGGGAAGATACGGTTTATCAGTACTTTCGTGGTGGTGATTTTCAGCGGTGCCCTTCTCCTGTCAGGCGGTGCAATTGTGCTGTGGCCCCTCTTCGGCTCGGCGAATCAACTTCTTGCCGCGCTCGCTTTGCTTGCCGTGTTCGTGTGGTTGAAAAATTCTGGACGTCTGAGCCTTTCATTCGTACGGTATCCGATGTATTTTGTTTTTTCATTTACCACAGTGAGCCTTGTTATAACCGGATATAAAAATCTTATTTCCGGACGCTATTTCCTTGCTCTGGTGGCCGGGTTGCTTTTTGCTCTGGCAACTGTACTGGTGGCTGAATCCTTACGGGTTAAGGGGGTAAATAAAGATGCGAAGTGAACTCACAAGGCGTGTAGTCACTGCAATTGTTGCAATTCCACTGTTACTGGTCCTGTTGTGGCTTGGAGGGTACTACTTTATTGGTCTGCTGGCGGTGCTTTCTTTTATTTTTTTTAAAGAGGCCAACAACCTTGCCCAAAAGTCAGGTGGCGGATTCGCGCATCTTCTCTGCTGGGTTATGGTATGCATGGTGATGGTTGGTATGCACATGAGAATTGAAATTACGCTTTTTTACATTTGGGGAGCTTTTTTCATTATTCTTTCTACGGCACTTTTCAAGTCATCCCCCTACTACGCTCTTGTACACGGTGTGTTCTACTACCTTTACGGAGCCCTGGGATTTGGTCATGCCGTGTTGATGAGGGACGCCGACGAGGGCTTGTTGTGGTTGATATACGTCCTTGCTGCCACTTTTATGGCGGATACGGGTGCTTATTTTGCAGGCAAAGCTTTTGGCAGGCACAAACTCGCTCCATCAATTTCTCCGGGTAAATCGTGGGAAGGCGTGGCTGGAGGTGTTATTCTTTCTTATATAACCATGATTGTGGCGGTATTTCTCTTCAGGGGGCGATGGGAATTGGTGTGGACGTTGATTTTTGCAGTCTTAATCACATTTGCAGGACTTGCCGGTGATCTTGCAGAATCTGCTATCAAAAGGCGTGCAGGCGTAAAGGATTCGGGCACGTTTTTCCCGGGGCACGGTGGTGTCATGGATCGGGTGGATAGCCTTATGGTGAACATTCCACTGGCTTATTACTTTTTCAGGCTTGCCGGAGTAATGTAAGTATGAGTCTTGTTGGAAATCTGGAAGACCTCGGACTTGCGGAAATTCTTCAGATCATTAACCTCAGTCGCAAGTCCGGTTTGCTCAACATCGAAAATGAAGGGAAAAGTTATGTTATCGTGTTCAGGAACGGTCAGGTGATCTCTGCGTATGAGAAGGACTCAAAGCGCCATCTGGGTCACGCGGTGATTGAGAGAGATATTATGACCATCGAGGAGTTCAATGAACTGGCACGAATGTTTAAGGAAAAAGGACAGAAGAACGAAACGCTTAAAGAATTTATCATCCGTAAATCGGATGTGCCGCGTGAACTTATAGAGGATGCTGTGGTTGAAGAGGTAGAGGAGATTGTTTTCAAAGTCTTCAGTTTCAAGGAAGGAAAGTTTTCATTTGAACTGATAGAGGACGACCGGGAGATCTTCCAAAAGATACCCAAAGGAATTCCGTACCTGGATTCGGGACTTAACCCTCAGTACCTGGCAATGGAAGCCGTTCGAATTCGAGAAGAGGCTTTTCGTGGTATAGGAGAGCCGGAAAAAGCCCGGAAAGAAGGAAGCGGTGAGGAGAAATACGAGCGGCTGGAGTTCAGTGAACTTGACTCTTACGATTTCAGCGGGGACATGGGGTATGACCAGTGGTCCCTCCTGCGGTCTTTTATCTACGAACTCGCACTTCCGGGAGGCTCAGCCGATGTCAGCCTCATGGTACTTCGGTTCGCAGGAGAGATGTTCAGACGAGCTGTAATATTCGCCGTTCGAAGAGAGAAGTTTATCGGTGTGGGTGCAGTGGCTGAGGGGGATTCCGGAGTAGACCCGGAAGGGGTGAAAAAGATCGTTATCGGCCTGGGCGAGGAATCCATACTCAAAGATGCGTATGTTCAGAAGAGGCCTGTAAAGCGCCGGTTACTGGAAAGCGGCGGGGATCGAATGCTCATACAGGCACTTGGAGGTTATGAACCTGCAGAGTCCTATGCAGCACCTCTTATAGTGGCAGGAAGGGTTGCTGCCGTTATTTACTGCGATAATGCCCCAGATACCAAGGAGGTTGGTGATACAAGCGCTCTTGAGGTTTTTATGTTGCAAGCAGGACTTGTGATGGAGAAAATGTTACTGGAGAAAAAAATTAAAGAAAAACTTCAATAAATCCAGGTGGGGAGGTGGAGAGGAAGAAAAAAGTGCTTGTTGTCGAAGATTCCCGGATTACTCGAGACCTCATTGTGGCGACTATTGAGGAAGGGACGGGAGCTCAGGTCGTGCAGGCCGAAAACGGTTTTCGCGCTTTAAAGTTGATTCCTGCGGAAGGCCCTTTCGACCTGATGGTATTCGACATTAATATGCCCGATATCAACGGGCTCGAGTTGGTACGTTTCGTCAGAGAAAGTGAGCATCTGAGGGACGTGCCAGTGATTATCGTTTCCACCGAAGGTAAAAAAAGCGATATCCAGCGGGGTTTCCAGGCAGGAGCTGACGATTATATCGTGAAGCCCTTTTCCACGGAGCAGCTTTTGAATGTAGTGAAAAAATACCTTGGGAACAGGTAATGTCGGACCCGTTAGACAGTGCATACAAGGAATTTATTGCTGAATGTGAAGAGCATATAGAGGAACTTTACCGGAACATAGATGAACTCGAGTCTGCCGTTAGCGGGGGCAAGCGAATCGACCCCGATGTATTGAATGCAATGTTCAGGGCTGCCCATTCCCTCAAGGGCGTTTCCGGAATGTTCGGGTTTGAAACGCTCAGTAAACTCAGCCACGATCTGGAGAACATTCTTGATGAGTTGCGTCTGGGTAAGAGGCAGGCAACCCAAACGTTTATCGGCCATCTTTACGATGCAGTGGATGCTTTGAGGAAAATACTTGCAGCGGGGAAGGAGGATGCGCTTTCGGACGAGGTGCGGCGCGAGGCAGTGAACATAATAGATCAGCTCATGAAAACACGGGAAGAAGAGTCCCCCAAAGGCATAGAAGAATCGGGTTATGACGTGCCCGAACGAATTGTATCTGTAATGACTGAATACGAAGAACACCGCCTCAGGGAAAACATGCGCATGGGGATGAACCTCTATCTTCTTAAGGCGGTGTTTGACCTCGAGGATTTTGACGAGAGGCTGAACCTTCTCAACGAACGGATCAAGCAGGACGGGGGCGAGGTGATATCCACACTTCCCAGTGCTGATGAAGTGGAGCCTGGAAAGATTAAATTTGAATTGCTTGTGGGTACAGAGAGTGCTCTGGAAGAGGTTAAAAAGAAACTATCGGATTTTAAAATTGAAATAGAAGAGCTGAAAAAGAAGGCAGAGGTTCCACCTGCCCCTGCCCCCCCGGTTGAAGAGAAGCCTCCGCCTCCTCCCACAGAAACACCCGTGCATACAACCCAGTTTTTGAGAGTAGAGATCTACAGGCTTGATGAAATTATGAATGTAGTCGGTGAGTTGTTTCTTGCAAGAACAGCAGTGGGACGCCTGCTGGAGAGGTGGAAAAGAGAAGGGAAAGATACCGAGGATATACTCGAGCTTGAGCGTATTGAGAGAAGCATGGAAAGAAACCTCAACGATTTGCGCGAGCGCATAATGGAAATTCGCATGATACCGGTGAAATCACTTTTTGATCGGGTTACGCGTGCAGTCAAGAAGATTGCGAGAGAGATGAAAAAGGACATCGTTATTGAATATTCAGGTGAAGAGACAAAACTGGATAAGTTCATCATAGAGGAACTTATGGACCCCCTCATGCATATCATCAGGAACTCCATTGACCATGGATTGGAATCGCCTGAAGAACGCATGCTGGCCGGAAAACCAGAAACAGGCCGTATTTCCCTTCTTGCATATCAAAAAGGCAATCACGTGGTAATTGAAGTGGAGGATGACGGTCGAGGTATCGACGTGGAAAAGATTAGAGCCAAAGCAGTGGAAAAAGGGCTCATAGGGCGTGGGGAGGTTATCTCGGAGGAGGAATTGCTTAACCTTATATTCATGCCGGGATTCAGCACCAAGGATGAGGTAAGCATGATTTCCGGGCGGGGAGTGGGTCTTGATGTGGTGGCGGATAAGATAAAGGGTCTTCGGGGTATTGTGGAGGTAAAGACGAAGAAAGGTGAAATGACGCGTTTCGTACTTACCCTGCCCATGACATTGGCCATTATTCAGGCCCTTCTCATCAAGATCGGGGAAAGGGAGTTCGGTATTCCTATTACGGCTGTTCATGAGACCATTGAATATGAAAGTTCCATACTTCGAGCCGTGGAAGGTAGGGAGGTGGTTTTGCTCAGGGATGAAACCATTCCCATACTGAATCTGGAGCAAATGTTTTCTTTTTCAACAGATGGCTATGAGCCCCGATTTCTCATTATTACAGGAATGGGAGACCGTAAGGTGGGCATCCCTGTAACCGACCTTATAGGTCGCAGTGATGTAGTGATTAAAAGTCTGGGTGGAGTGTTCAAAAATTTGAAGGGAATCGCAGGAGCTGCTGATCTGGGAGAGGATCGGATTGTCCTGATCCTGGATGTAACCTCGTTGCTGGAAGAAGTGGTGAGGGTGTGAATATGTATGAAAGTTTTTACGGACTTGATGCCAAGCCTTTCTCCAAAACTCCCGACCCTGAATTTCTCTACATGAGCAAACAGCATGCGGAAGCTCTTGCACGTCTGCAATTCGCAGCCGAAGAGAAGGAAATCATGGTTCTTACCGGTGAAATAGGAACGGGGAAGACGACTCTTTCAAGGGCTCTGTTTGATTCCCTGGGGGATTCGTATAAAAAGATTCTCATCATCAATCCAGTACTTTCTCCATACCAGTTTTTAAGGGTGCTCGCCAGGCGTCTGGGTGTTTCTCAGCTTCCGAGGTCGAGAAGTGAACTGTCAGAAAAAATTCAGGAGGCTTTTTTCGAATTTTTTGAACAGGGAATCACGCCAGTTATTGTAGTGGACGAGGCACAACTCATACCTGGTAAACCTACTTTTGATGAGATACGCCTGCTCACCAATTTTCAGCTGGATGATACGAACCTCTTTTGTTTGATTCTTGTCGGACAGCCGGAACTCAACCGGAGGTTAAGGCACCCTGCATACCGGGCACTCAGCCAGCGTTTCGGCCTCCGTTTTCACCTTGATCCTCTGAGCCTTGATGAGACGCGGGAATACATCAAGTTTCGCTTGGAGAAAGCAGGGGGCACGCTGGATGTTTTTTCTGAAAACGCTGTGGAACTGATTTATAAATATTCCGGGGGTATTCCCAGGGTCATCAACAACATTGCATCCGCATGCCTCATAGAAGGTTTTGCTCGAGAGGAGAGAGTAATATCTCCTGACGTGGTTGAAGATGTTGTTTCAGATCTTGGGCTGAAAGAGGATTGAGCATGGATATTCTCGAAGCAAGGAAAAAGGCTAAGACAAAAAGCAGGGGTAAAGGCGTTAAAAAGCGTCGTAAGAAAATTCAACCTGAAGAGAAGAAGCCGGCTAAGAAGGACGAAATTAAGGATGCTATTCTCGAAGCCTCTCAGGACCTTGCAGTAATGGAGGAGGGTCTGGAAAAAATTGAGGAGAGGGAGGAAGAAAAGGCATTGATTGAAGCGCTGGAAGGGAAAGTTGAAGACGAATCCTCTGGAGAAACGGTTGAAGAGAAAGTGGAAATGGATCAGCAGGTGTTTCAGGAAACAGAGAAGAAGGAAGAAGACGCAGAACTTTCATTTGCCGATGTGGCCGCGGCTGAGCTCCTCAAGCAGGCCGAGGCGCAGAAGGCCCTTGGGGAAGAGGTGCAATTTCTGGCCTTCCGACTGGGGAAAGAATTCTTCGCTGTTGAGATTCACCACATTCGTGAAATTGTAAAACCGAGGAGTATCACCCCTGTACCGGGTGTTTCAGAACATATACTTGGAATTACATCCGTACGAGGCAATATCATGCCTGTTGTCGATGTGGGTTACAGGATAGGGATGTTTGATTCACTTTACGATCCCGGGAATTGGGATAAAAAAACACGGTTTGTTATTTTCAATTTTGACAGGGTTCTTGTGAGCATGGTGGTACAGGAGGTTGCAGGGGTTATAAAAGCTTTTGAGGAAGAGGTCGAACCAGTGCCTCCTACAGTTACCGGGCCCGCATCAGAATATCTTGTAGGCATTATAAGGCGTGACTCTGACATCTATACTGTTATCAGTATAAGAGAGGTGTTTGATTTTCTTTTCAAGGCTGAGGGTGATTGAAGTGGCTGAGTTTGTAGAGTACAGAGTTGATGGAGTTCATTTCGCCATAGATATAATGGAAGTGTTTGAAATCATTATGCCTCCGGAAAACGTTATACCCGTTCCCCAGGCACCATCGTACGTAAAAGGACTTTACGATTTGCGGGGTACAGTCATTCCCATTGTGGATATGAGATTAAAGCTGGGTATTGAAGCTTCTCCTCTTACCAAAAAAGCGAGGGTACTCGTGGCCAGAGTGGGAGAGAAGCCCATGGGAATATTGGTGGATGAGGCTTCCCGGATTCTTCGAGTCTCAAATGAGGCAGTAAAACCTCCTCCAGAGGTGTTCGTTGAGGCCCAGGAAGGCGCATTTATGAAAGGAGTGCTCAGGGATGCCGGTAGACTTGTTTTAATTCTTGATCATTCTCGCGTTTTCAAAGAGAGGGCTGTTATAGCTCTTGAGGAATTAAAGAAAGGTATAGAGGAGGTAAAAACCAGCAAAACAAAATCCAAGAAA
>JAJRZV010000114.1 GCA_024275095.1 bacterium
AGATTTTATGTGCTCAAGGTTGTTCGAAAACCGGGTGCAGAGATCGGATACGGCGGAATTGTTCTTTACATTGATAAGGAGAAATTCACCATTCACCGCCTGGAATACCTCGATGAAGACCTGAAGCCGGTAAAAATTGAACCCCGTGAGGACTGGAGGCCGGTGGAAGGACGTTAAAGCCCCACTCGCGTGGAGGTCAGAAACCTTCAGAACGGCCATCGCACGGAAGTGATCTTTTCGGACATTCACTATGATGTAAAGCTTCCGGGTGATTTCTTTTCCAAGCGAACCCTCATGTCAGAGAGGATGCGATGATGAAAAGGTTAGTGCTTACAATGCTCGTTTTTATCTGCGCTTCTACAGCAACGGGAGATATAAGAGGAGAGGTCAAGTCTTACTGGCGCGTGCAAACCGATACAAGGGCTCGTATATCGTGGAATGAAGAGACCCTCGCGCTCACTTACAACACCTCCTACGGTCAGGTAGGAGCCGTTGCTGACGGAGAACTTTCTTTTCTCGGTGTATCTCAAACCCATTCCATGGAGGACCTGTTATATCTTGAGCGGATAGACCCCTTTCGCATCCGTCTTAACGATCTGTTCGTGCTGATCAACGATTTTCCATATTCTGGGGCGTACCTCAAAGTTGGACGACAAATTCGCAAATGGGGTTCTGCTGACGCCTTTAACCCGACAGATTTGCTCAATCCCTATACGCTTGAAGATCCACTGGATTTTGGTGAGTCCATGGGTAACGAAATGATCGTGCTGAGCCTTCCATTGTTTGATGACTTTGCATTAGAGATGGCTTATATTCCGTACTTCCGCCCCGCGCAGCTTCCTGAATCGGCACTCAAAGCTGTGGTTGACTCTCCACAAACGCCGCGTCCTCTTAAAGAGTACCGTGAGAAGTTTGCGCCTTTAGAAAAGACGCTGGGAATTCAGATTGGTGATGTGAACACCCGCGTAAACCTTCCCGCACGGGATCTGAGCAATTCCATGGTAGGTGTACGTCTTTCGGGAAATATCATGGGTGTGGACATTGCTGTTTCATACTTCCGGGGTTATGAAGATATGCCTTATCCTGATGACCTCTCTTTTGTACTCTCTACCGCCGGGACTTCCCCGGTTGTTACTGTATATGCAAATCTCCGGTATCCACGCATTCAGGCCCTGGGATTTGACATGGCCACGTCACTTGAGTTTCTCGATGGGATGGGCCTGTGGGTGGAAGGCGCGCTGTATTTTCCGGAGAGTTATACCATCACAGTGCTTAACAAAGGAGTTTCCCTTTTAGAAGGAGCAGAAGTAATGACTCTTCTCAGTGAGAACTACTGGAAGCTTACTGCGGGCATAGACTACACCTTTCCTGGAGGTACATACATTAATGTTCAATTCCTTCACGGTTTTTTTGATGAAATCGGCAAGGATGTGCTGAAAAACTACATTTTTGTGATAGGAGAGCATTCCTTCTGGGCCGACCGCATTCGCTTTCGCCTCACGGGTGGCTACTGCATTTCTGACAACTCAAGTGTGCTGTTGCCCGAAGTTTCATTTTTCATAGAAGATGCTGTGGAAATAAGAGCCGGGACATTTCTTCTTCAGGGAGACAAAACCAATTCAAAATTTGGTCATCCTTCAGCAGGAGGTGATCAGGCATTTCTCAGCGTGGCATACCGTTTTTGAGGAACACAGACAGGAGAAGAGTCGAGGGAAGTTTTGTAAGGTACTATATGTATTACAGGAGGGGGTGGATTTATGGGGCGCCACCTGGTGTCCCGCTTTGCCAGAGAAGGCTGGAGTGTAATAGCCTTTGATTTGCCGGGATGTATTTCTCCGGAAACAGCAGAGCTGTGTGCGCGGGTGATGGAAGGAAATGTTTTAAACGGTGACGACTGTAAAAAGGCGTGTGGAAATGCAGAAGTCATTATCCATGCTGCAGCTCTCCTGCGAGATTGGGATGATAAAGGTCAGACCTGGCGGGTGAATGTAGAAGGCACGGAAAACATGCTTACAGCAGCTGTTGATGCAGGCATAAAGCGCTTTATATTAATTTCCTCTCTCGCTGTACACAGGTACAGAAGCCTTGATCCCGCAGGAGACGAGTCATTACCGCGGGATGCTGTGCGACCTTCTTATGCTCTCAGCAAAATAAGAGCAGAGGAACTGGTGGAGCAGAGTTCACTTCAATGGTACATAGTCCGTCCCGGGCTGGTTCCCTTTGGTCCTCATGACAAGACTTTTAGCTGGAAGGTGCTCGCTCAACTTCAAAAAGGCTGGATGCCCCTTGTTGGTTCTGGTGATTACAGAATCTGCACGGCCTATGTGGAAAATTTTGTGGACGCACTTTTTCGCCTTGTTTCCTTTAAATTGCCTTCCGACATTTACATTATTGCAGACCCGTGGGAGCTTACCTGGAGGCAGCTTTTTCGGTTGTTTGCAGATGAGTTGAACGTGCAGGTGAAATATTTCTCCATTCCTGCGGGTGCAGCGAAGATACTCTCGCGGGTGATAGAAAAGACGTGGAACCGATTTTCTGCATCCGAGCCACCTCTTACAGAATACCGAGTAGATGTGGCATCAAATCATCTTTATTTTACCTCTGCCAGACTACAAAGCCGCTTGCAATGGGCCCCTCCTGTTGATTTGAAAGAAGGTGTCAGGCGGACTGTATCCTGGTTTCTCTCCTCTTACGGGTGAGAGTGAACGTTTGCGCTCTTCATGATCGGCAGGGTTATTGTGGTTTTACACGCCGGGCAATTGAACAGAAAGAGATACTCCTCGGGCGTGCTCATAATTCCCACGAAAGGGACCACAGACCACAACTCAGCCTCGGAAAACTCCTTGCCGCACGAACACGTTTTAACGGTGCGAAACGAAACCTTTCGCCACATCAGCCATTTGCACTTTTGCCTGGGGGTGGATACAAGCTTGACAATCTGCCACCCTGCGCATAAAAACGCTTCCCGGTATTTTTCCTCAACTTCCAGATAGACGGCGAGCTCTTCCATGGAACAATTATGGCAAATATGCAATAAAATTGAAAGCAATTATATAAACACCTGCCATTGAAGCGGGGGGGTTAAATGTGTGAAAGTCCTGTTTGTGGAGGAATACAGTAAACGTTTACGCGAACTTATTTCTTCTACAGGTATCAGTCGGACGCGGCTGGCAGAGCAGGCGGGCCTTGATTACACACACCTGTGGCGTATTGAAAAGGGTGAAGTGCGTCCCGGCCTGGATACTCTGCGCAAGATTGCCCGCGCACTGGGTATGAGTACTGGAGCACTGCTGGATTATCTCGAAAAGGGTTCGCAAAGAGCTCCCTCGGTGCTTTTTGAATACGTGAAACCCTCGTGCTCGCATCTGGAAGAGCAGATGGTCTCTTACGGTGCTGAAGCACGATTTCCACCGGGATGTACCCACGCGTGTGTAATACGTACCGGCCGATTTAAACCGGTGTTTTCAGAAGGCACGATATTTTACGGTCACAAAGAAATTTTCCCTCGTCCTGGAGAACTCGCCTTTTCTCCGCTGAACAATCAGGAAGCCGCAGCTGGCGTGTATCAGCAGGTTGGAGAACAGGTGATTCTTCTCCCGTTAAATCCTGTGCTTCCCCCAGAGGTGCTCTCACGGGATGCACATCTCATTCGTGTTATGTGGGTTTTTTGCCCGGAGAAAAGGGGGCGAGATAAATGAAGGTTTTCCAGGTAAAGGTTTTACTCATCCACCACCACCCACAGCTGGCTGACACGGGGCAAAAGCTGCACTCGGAGTATCGGGCTTTTTTGTGACAGGCCCGTCCAGGCTTCAACTGCTGTGCAGCTGTCGGTGCACGCGCCGGTA
>JAJRZV010000115.1 GCA_024275095.1 bacterium
TGGATGCGACGATTAAATATCTGGATAAGTTCCGAGAAGAGCACTTCTTTCTGGGGCCTTGCCTGGGCCATCTCACTTCACCCTTTCCCAGATATAAAGGGAGTTGACCACCGTCTGGAGTGGTCGAGAAATAAACATGTCGAGGAGGGGCTGAATGAGCTGCAAGACCTCGTTGATGCTCTTGAGCTTGGAGCGTGGCACGTAAACAATGTCTCCCGGTTTCAATATGGTCGCCGAAGCATCAACAGCTTCACCCGAAAGAAGTGCATCCATATTAACGCTGTACATTTCCGGGTTGTCAGGCCAGTTGCGAATGATTTTCACCTGATCCCTCAACCCTCCCAAGGCAATACCGCCTGCCTCAGAAATCGCTTCGGCAACCGTCATGTTTTTCCGTGAAAGAATCACCTCTCCCGGATGTGCCACTTCTCCAAGGACAAACACACGCCTGAATGAAACTCCCGGAATAAATATGATGTCCCCATCGCGAAGATACACGTTTTCTTCGGCGTGCCCCTCTATCAAAATGCGGTAAAGGTTTACAGGGTAAACCTTGTTTTTACGGATAATGTATGTGCCCTCCAGAAATGCCGTGGGCAGAACGCCGCCTGCCAGAGCAACTGCCTGCAGCAACGTGGTCTCTCCGAGGAGAGGGATCATTCCCGGATTTTTCACCTCACCGACAATGTACACCTTCCGGGCCGCGAACTCCTTCACCTGTAAAACCACTTCTGGTTTCCGAATGTACTGCTTCAATTTTTCCTTCAACAGGTCGGTAAGTTCCGATTCTGTAAGGCCGTCAACCTTTATACTCCCGATAATGGGCAGGGTAATGGTGCCGTTCTGCTGGACCCGGATTTCCCCCGAAAGTTCCGGCTGGTTCCACACCTTGACTTCCAGCACGTCGCCGGGTCCAATGCGATAGCCACCTGCCACGCTCTCCAAACTGGTTTGAGGCGCGAGCACAAGAGACACGCGTCCCGCAGGAGCAGGGCTCGTGAGCGGATGTGGCACACCAATTTTCTCCACCGTGACCGCCCTGTATATCGAGGGGCCACACCCCATGCCCGCGAAGGTCAGCACCCCCAAAAGGGCCGCCTTGACCAGGTTACTCAAGGTCATCCTTAAGATCATCAATGACAGGTTGCTCCTCTTTTTCCACGTAACGACGAATGTACTCTCTGTCATCGTCACTGAGAGATACAAACCGTAACCCCATTGCAGGAATGACATCCTCCTGCAACGTGGACCATACAACTTCACATTCGGCTTCAATCCAGCGAATGGAGTCCGGAAACCGAAACGCCACCTGTATCCGTTCTCCCGGAGCGTGCAAATGCAGTGTATGTATGAGCAGGCCTCCTTCCGAGATATCTGTAACGTGGTCCACGTAAAAAGTCCCCTTTTGCGCATCTCGTATCATTACAGGCACACAATACAATTTTCGCCTGAAACGGCGTCGCTCCTGTGTCATCATTAATATTATTGATGATGCTTGATAGCAATTCAAGAAAGGTGTGAGAAAACAAGCAACATGTCATGGTTTTAAATTTAGTAGACATTGCTGAGACAGCCTTGAAAATATCGTTCAGACTTCTTTTGCGCAAAATGGAAGGCAAAAATGCTTGTAATACCCCCGGTGTATAAAAAGTATATCTCCACTCTTCACGGAAGGGTCCTTCTCCTGGGGGGAGCAGACACGGGAAAAACCACCTTTGCACGGCTGCTTTACATCAGCTGGTATAAAAAACAATCCTTCCCGTGTGCTTTCCTGGACCTTGACCCCGGCCAGACCAAATTAGGTCTCCCGGGATTTCACTGGGGGCTCATCAACCACGGGTGGAAAAACGAACGCGTCGCACGCATGCTTGGATCGTTTTCTCCCCGGGGATACGAACAACTTTCTCTGGAGAACCTGAAACATCTCACTCACTGGTTGAAAAAGCAGGAGGCAGAGGATATTGTGCTGGACACCTGCGGATACATACGTGATACCGGCATGGCTTACAAAATACACGTTGCAGAAATATTTGCACCTCGCTACACGGTTATTTTTTCAATGTCAAAAAATAATGATGAAGAAAAACTTCTCAACACGCTCATAAAAAATGGTATCGGGGGAGAGATTATCGCGTTTCCTCCGCAGGCATTTGTAACCCCACGCACCCGGGAAAAACGTATCAGATACCGCAATCGGCAGATAAGTCTCTTCGCAAAACGCGGCCACTCATTCTCCATGGTTGTGAAACTTGATCAATGCGAGATTGTTTCCAATGGGCATGTCCAACCCCTGAAAAAATTTTTATGCGATTCAGCTTCCTCCGAGCTGAAAAACAAATTAGGGGCGCTGAAGAAGGCAGACGGAACCCACATACCGTGTGTAGTGACAAATTCAGTTCTTTTTGAAGACGGTTACCAGGTGGAGTTCCACATTATCACCGAGAAACACCTCACACCTCCAGCTGAAGAAGGAATCATTATTGCGAAAGATCTGAACGTAGAAACATCCTCAGCAACTAATCACCCAGAAGCCGGGCGTGTTCAACCTTGATACACCTGTCCACCACCACTTTAATTCCGTGCTTCTCCATCTTTTTTATGGCACGACGATTCACCACCCCCAGCTGCAACCACACAACAGGAACCTTCTTTCGTATGGCTGCTTCAGCCACTTCCGGCACACCTTCCGGCTTCCTGAACACATTTACAATATCCACCGGCTCATCAACCTCCTGCAACGAACCTCTCACTTTTTCTCCCAAAACTTCCTGACCCTGATAGGTTGGGTTTACCGGAATGATACGATAACCGTGCTCTCGAAGATACATGGCCACACGGTACGAATCTCTTTCCTTACGGGCTGAAAGCCCTATTACAGCAATGGTTCCGGCCTGCTGGAGTATTCTTTTAATTTCTTTATCTTTTTCAACTGTCATCAGGTGTTCAGAGAATCATCCATTAAGGGACTTCGCCTCGTTTAAGAAGCATGTCCAGTTCCACATTAACAACATCGCCAGGACGCAGGCGCTTCAGGTTCGTGGCCTTCAAGGTCTCAGGAATGAGAAACACTTCGAAGCCTCCGGAAACAATCCGTGCAACGGTAAGGCTCACACCGTTAACAGCAACCGAGCCTTTCGGAACCAGCGCAGATTTCATCTCAGAAGGAACCTTTATGGAAAGTAGAGCCTCTGTGCCTGTGCGAAGCAACCGTATCACGCGTCCACAGCCGTCCACATGACCTGTGACAAAATGCCCGCCCAATTTATCACCAACTCTCAGAGAAGGTTCCAGGTTGACAAGCATGCCCGGACGTGCCAGACGGAAATTGGTTCGCGCAAGAGTTTCTGAAGAAAGATCCGCTGCAAAAGAAAATCCGCGTTTACGTGCCACAGTGAGGCATACGCCGTTTACGCATACGCTGTCACCGATGTCCAGTTCGTTAATTACCTCAAACGATTCAACCACAACCTCAGCTCCTCTGCCGATACGCCGAAATCGTAAAATTTTTCCAACCTCTTTGATAATTCCTGTAAACATTTCAGGGCTCTATTATCAACACCGCACTATTACCCAGCAATTTTACTTCTCTCAATTGCCAGCGTTCCCTGTTCTCATCCAAGATCCCAAATGCATCCCCTCCTTTCTTACCTGCAATTACAGGAGAATATATGCATATCAGCTCGTCAAAGCACTTCTCCTCAATGAACGCAGCAAGAACCTTTTCTCCACCTTCAACCAGAAGTCTCATGATTCCTCTTTTTTCACCCAGTTCCCTGAGAATTCTTTGAACAGGAATGTTCGACTTTTCGCATTTCACTGATATCACTTCAACACCCTTTCTCTCAAGTTGTACAACTTTTTTGCATGTGCGCGGTCGCGACGTGAACACAAGGGTGGGATACTGTTTCTCGACACTGTACACACGAGCATTCAACGGAGCACGTAACCGGCTGTCCAGTATCACCCTTAACAAACGCTTGCTCGAAGGAATGGGTGTTTTTCGTATAGTCAGAAGCGGATTATCTATGCGTACCGTGCCAGCGCCAACTACCACAGCATCTGAGCGAGCCCTCAGCACATGTGCAAACTTTAGCGCTTCAGGAGAAGAAAGCACGGTGCCGCGTCCTCTCTCAAGCGTTAATTTTCCGTCGAGAGTGAGAGCCACTTTTAATGTTACAAAAGGCATTCTTTGGAGAATAAATTTTCGATACGGGCGATAAAACCTGGAAACCATGCCGTCAGGATCACACCGATCTATTTTCAAACCCTTATCACGCAAATAATCAGCTCCTCCACCCTCCACAAAAGGATTATCATCCTTCAGCCCGTAAACCACCCGGGTAATGCCAGATTTTACTATTGCGTGTGTACACGGCGGAGTTCTGCCGTGGTGATTGCACGGCTCCAGTGTCACAAACAACGTGGCTCCCTTCGCTTCTCCGCCCGCCTTCATCAATGCTTCCGCTTCCGCATGAAGCGTGCCCGGCCCCCGGTGAACTCCACGAGAGATAACCTCTCCATTCTTCACTATCAGCGCTCCAACAGAAGGATTTGGTGAAGTCCTCCCTTCCCACCGACGGGCCAGTGAAAGAGCCTGTTTCATAAAATGGACGTCTTTGTGATTCACGGTTCTGAATTCACAAGTGAAAGGAGAGCTTTTTCAGGATCGGGGGATTTCATCAAGTATGTGCCCACGAGGAAACACCGCACCCCGAGTTGAAAGTACTGTTCCAGGTCCTCGGGACCGTTGATTCCACTTTCCGCCACAGCTACACAGTGGGGAGGGATGTGAGAAAAAAGAGGTAATACCTTTTCCGGTTCGACTTTCAGCGTACCGAGATTGCGACTGTTAACCCCGATAATCCGGGCTTCTGCCCTCAGGGCTCTTTCCAGATCCTCTTCGTCGTGTATTTCTACGAGAGGCTCCATACCCAGAGCGCGTGAGACCTGGAGCAAATACCTCAGCTCCTCATCCGATGGAATAATCCGGGCGATCAGAAGGACCGACGAAGCACCTGCCGCGCGGGCCTGAAAAATTTGATATGCCTCTATAATAAAATCCTTGCACAAAACGGGAAGTTTTGTGCAGTGAGAAGCGCGCGAAAGGTCATTCATGGAGCCCCTGAAATACTCTTCTTCCGTCAGCACAGACACAGCGATGGCACCCGCTCTTTCGTAAAGTCTTACAAAGTGTTCCACCTCGGCATCTTGTCGAATGTTTCCTTTTGATGGTGAGCTTCTTTTAAACTCGGCGATAATTTTTATTGGGACAGACTCATCCTTCAGGGCCCGGTAAAAATCTATGGGAAGCGGAATCTGCGAAATGCGTGACTTTAAAGCACTGATTGGCTCCGCAGTTGAATCCCTTCGAATGCGCGCTCTTACGGCTGAAAGTACTTTGTTTAAAAAATCATATTCCATGGGATGTTAAATTCTATCAGGGATGGGAAAAGCACAAAAGCCCAAAATACAGCAGGCACTCTCTATCGTTGTAAGGAATAAAAAACAGGCCTGTAAAAAGGTTCTCAATAAAAACACCTGTATACATACAAAAACAATAACCCCATAAGAAATCACACGTTTTTGTAAAACAGAGTTATAATACTCGTGTCTGCGCGAGTACAGTTGACACGGTGTATAAATATTTGGTTATATTTGAGAGGAGTAGTTTGGTGTGAAGGGGAAAGAAAAACAGGTCCACGTTGTTCCGAAATTAAACCCTGATGCACAACTCGAAGGAATCACGCTGACACCCGAGGAGTCCTTCATACTTTCACGTATCGATGGCAGTGTTAGCGTAATGGACATTGTCGCTGTGACAGGTCTGGAAGAGGAAAAGGTGATAGCCGTGCTGCAAAAATTTGCTTCTATGGGCATTATTGATGCACCAGGGCTTAAACAGGAAGATGAATGTGACCTCTCCGAAAAAGAGCGTCGCGAAATCGACGTTTTCGTGAAAAAATTAGAAGAAAAAAACTACTTTGAAA
>JAJRZV010000116.1 GCA_024275095.1 bacterium
CAATTACCAGATTTGAGCCAGAGGGATTTTTTCCACTTGCCCCAACTAACATCCATGGAGGTGTCCCATGTGAGTAGCTTCTTATAGACGCTTACGTTTTTATATATTAGGGCTTGACTTTCTTAAACCAGACCCGACCCCAATGTCAATCTATCAGAGCTCTTATTTTTTCCAGTGCCTCCTCGGGCGTGCAAACCTGCTGTATTCCCTCAATGCTCCATGTGCGATAACCGATCACGGGACGTCCCAGCTTGAGTGCAATGGCTATCTCGCTCAGGGTCCCGTAAGCGCCTCCTATGGCGATAACCACCTGGCCCGACGCTGCCACGGCCACGTTGCGCGCATGTCCCAGGCCGGTCGGTATTGGAATATCCACGTGTGGGTTGGCATCACTGTGCCTGTAGGTTGGAAGAATTCCCACCGCGAGTCCGCCCCCGTCCTTTACCCCGCGTGACACGGCCTCCATTATTCCACCTAGGCCGCCTGTGACCACAACCACATCCATCTGTGCAAGGCCTTTGCCAAGGTGATATGCAAAATCCAGTAAATCAGAACCCGCGTTGCCTGCACCAATAACTGAAACAATCCGTTTCATATCAGCTCAGTGTAATCTGATGTCACTTTTATTTTACAACACAGGGACCATTGCAAAGGTCTTCAAGTCGGCCATCGTTAGCGGGATCGGCATCGAGAAATGTAAGAAAGAGGTCACGGGCCTGGATTGCCGGTTCCCTGGCAAGAAGCATTACATGGGGTGTAAGCAACTCGTAAAATATGTTGGGCTCCACCGTAAACTGATACATGCCCCAGGAGGAAGTCTGTTCACTTCCTACAGGAGAAACCTCCAGCCCCGGCACCTTCCTTACATAAGGGTTGAAAAGCACAAGTCCCGCAGCTCGAGCGAGCGTGTTGGTGGTCTCATTAAGTACAATTCCATCATCCACCGATTCCTGGAGTACCACGGCTTTTACGTTCTTTTTCAACCATGAAGCGTAAGAAACAGGTTCTATGGCATCCATGATCGTCTGGGATAAACCGAGTAATACGGCAATATCTTCTATCGAGAGAGTCCGCAAAAGCTGCCTCTCTATTCCCACGAAACCGTTAATAAAATCTGAACTCATAACGCGGCCTATGCAACAACCGCCCACGTTAAGCACGGCAGCTTCCACCTCCCGGGTTGCAGATAACAGGACGGTACCCAGGTACGATCCCATCGACTGCCCGATGTAAAAAACTTTAACCGGCTCGTCTCTTCCAAAAATTTCCTCTGCATGGGTTTTAATAAAGTAGATGAGCAAAAATTCCTGAATGACGGTTTCCACCTGAGCATCACGAAACACCCCGGCAAACGTCACGTCCAACTTGAGGAAAAGATTGATAAGACTGCCCGTGTACTTTTGACGTTCGCCGTGAAAAGACGCATCTATTCCACCCATGTAGAATCCCGCACTGCACAGTTCCGGTGCCACGATTTCCATGGTCTCCTTCACGGCACTGAGGCCGTGGCCAAAAAGCACAAATGGTATCTCCCCTTTACTGCCGTCCTTTTCAGGTACTTTAAGAAGGAAAACGTTTCGGGTGATTCCTGTAGGCCGGAGGGGTTTTTTCAGCCGCCTGTTTTCATCAAGAAATTCCGGAAATTCCATTACCAGCCTCACGTTACGTGCGACGCCGCTTTCGTAAGAGGGGTATTCCTCGACGCTTACAATGCGTACATCATCCAGTTCTTCCATGACGGTCAGGGTGATGGAGCGGAAATACGCGGCATTATCTCTTGTCCTGACAGGAAAATCCCAGATCGCCTGGACATCCGAAGCGGGCAGCCCCAGGCGCTCCACAATTTCTCCGTACCCAGGACGGGAAAAGATCTCTTCTTCTGAAAGCCCACTGCGATACGTGCCTCCATCTCTGTAAGGGAGAAAACCTTTTACAATTACGTAATACCTTTCCCCGGGACGGAACGCCTCCAGCGGAAACAGAACCAGGTATTTATCGCTTTCACGTTGCCATGCAGAAAACGGGACGCGATGAGAAAGGTCCTCGTTCACGATAATGATCGGTGAGCCACTGGTAAGAGACTGCTCGTACCCGGAAAAGCGGTCGGTATCTACAGTACGGGACACGGGGATTATTACAGGGCTGACCTGGCTGAACCCATCTGCACTTTCCAGAAGTTCAGCATCAAGTCCTTCAGGCAACGCGTATTCTGGTACGTTCATCCTCCCACCCTGGAGAGAGAAACAAAAACTATTTGGAAAGGGAAAGAACGGACTGTCACTGTACGGGGTAATACAGTGCTTTTCACTCCCACACGAGGCGAAAAGGAAAAAACATATACCACCGATTATCCGGATTGCACGTCTCAACTTATCCGCTCTCTTTTACCCTTATAAAAACTTTCAATCGCAGAAACAAGCGCCTCCACGGTAAAATTTTCAGGCTCAATATCGGGTTTAAAACCCTTGCCCTTAATGGTCTCACGCGTAACCGGACCGATTACAGCAATGTGAAGGTTTCCAAGGATTTCTCCGGCCGCGTCCTCTCCCAGTGCACGAAAAAAATTCTCCACGGTTGATGAACTTGTAAAAGTCACGCAGTGCAGTCCGCCGTTTTGAACTTCTTCCTGGAGAACCTTTGCCTTTTCTTTCACTTCTTCAGGCATCACAGTCCGATACACGGGTATTACCTCAACATGAGCTCCATGGGACCGAAGAGTTTCAGGTAAAATTTCACGGGCTTTCTCCGCCCTGATAATGAGCACTTTGCGAGTCCTTATATCCCCCCTATGAATAAGGTGCTCGAGCACGCCCTCAGCAACAAATTTCTCCGGTACCACATCAGCACGAAGTGAGTAAACTTGCAGTGCCTCCGCGGTTGCCGAACCTATACACACAAGCTGGCATCGACCAAACACCCGCGCATCCATGCCCGCTTTAAAGAGCGCCTCCATGAACACGTGCACCCCGTTCCGCGATGTAAACACCACGTAATCAGCGGCTTGGATTTTTTTGGCTGTCTCTTTCACGCTTTTTCCGTCCACGATGGGTTTTATCTCGATTACAGGAAAGTGAAATACATACGCACCGCGTTCTTTCAGCAACCGGGTCATATCGCGTGCCTGGTGGCGTGCACGTGTATTTATCACTCCAATCCCGAAAAGGGGCCTTCTCTCGTACCAGTTAAACAGGTCTGCATAACGGCATACCCGGCCCACAATAAAAAGCGCAGGTGGACTCATCTGCACTTTTTCGGCCAGTAACACAATGTCCTGAAGCGTTCCTTTTACACTCCGCTGGGACGGGGTGTAAGCCCTGTGGATGAGTACACACGGAGTATTACTTTCCATCCCGGCTTCCTTCAGTTCCTCCACAATTTCAGGAAGTTTTTTCACCGGCATGTAAAACACGAGCGTTTCTCCGGCCTTTACAAATTCACGGAGTCGGGTACTCCTCTCCTGCTTCCACCACGCTTCATGACCTGTAATGAACGTGACCGCCGATGCCCATTCACGGTGAGTGAGAGGTATTCCTGCTGCTGCAGCACCGGCCGAAGCAGCAGTAATCCCTGGAACAACCTCAAAAGGGACTTCCGCTTTCCACAGTGCTTCCATTTCTTCACCGGCTCGACCAAATATCAGGGGGTCCCCGCCCTTGAGCCTCACGACAGTAAGACCGTCAAGAGCACGTTCGACCATGAGGTGATTAATTTCATCCTGGCGCTGATCGTACTTCCACGCGTGTCTGCCTGCGAATATTTTTTCAGCTTCTTTCCTCACTTCTTCAAGCAACTCTTCTGGTATGAGCGAGTCGTATATAACCACGTCAGCCTGTTTCAATAATTCGACACATCGCCTGGTAACCAGTAAAGGGTCTCCCGGACCAGCACCTACGATGTAGACTTTTCCCTTCGTTTCCTCACCTCCTCAATTAATTCCCCGGCACCTCTCTCAAGCAGTGCCTTACCAGCAGCAACTCCAACTGCGACAGGGTCAACTCCCTTCACACTTTCGTACATCATTCGAGAACCATCCTCATCAGCCACGAAAGCTGTAAGTAAAAACCGACCGTCTACCTGGACAGCATGAGCTGCAGCCGGGACCTGACAGCCTCCTTCAATGGTTTCAAGAAACGCTCTTTCCGCATCAATGCACTGACGTGTACTTTCGTGGTTCAGGGACTCCAGCAATTCCCCAAATTGACAATCTTCACGCACTTCCACCACGATAACACCCTGACCTGTGGCAGGTATAAATTCGCTGCTATCAAACACAACCTGGGCGGCATCTGCCAGACCCATCCGCTTGAGTCCCGCATATGCCATCACAGCAGCATCTGCTACTCCCTCGCGTATTTTCCTTACACGGGTATCCACGTTTCCCCTGATCTCCACGACTTTCAAATCCGGGCGTCGTGCGAGTATCTGGGCCTTGCGGCGCAAACTGCTGGTTCCCACAGTTGCTCCTTCGGGTAAATCCTCCAGGCACCTGTACTTGAAAGATACAAACGCATCACGCGGATCTTCTCTCTCAAGCACTGCCCCCACTTTCAGTCCCTGCGGAAGTTCCGTGGGAAGGTCCTTTAACGAGTGCACAGCAAAATCAATATTACCTCGAAGCATCTCCTCTTCGATTTCCTTGACAAAAAGGCCTTTCCCTCCGATACGCGACAGGGGCGAGTCAATAATTTTGTCTCCTTTTGTTTTAATCACCACAACTTCGACCTCTACTGACGGCTCGATGGACTGGAGTCGCTCTATCACGTGACGTGTTTGCCACAGAGCGAGCTTGCTTCCACGGCTACCGGCCCTCAGCTTCACCATTATCCCTCCTTATGGCAAAAACCATTCTCATAATGTCCGCCACTTCGGACAGCTTGCCTTCCCGTGCCGCTTGTTTGATACGCGTGGCCGGCACATGCATCAACTTCTTTACAAGGGAATTGATAAAACCTTCCTTCAAATCCTGAGTAAACTCCCCGCGCCTTGAAAATTCGTGTAACAGCTCCTCATACTCTTCTTCCACTATCCTTCTTACCGCAGAGTAAAGCTCCCCCAGCAAATCATTAATATCCACCTCACGCGTTCGAGCGATAAACTTCTTCACTTCCTCATCAACAATCCGCCGTGCCTTCTCTGCCTCCTTTAATCTCAACTGCTTGTTCTCGTCGGCAATCTTTTCCAGGTCGTCTATGTCATAAAGAAAGACACCTTCAAGTTTCCCTACCTTGTCTGAAACGACACGGGGAATGGAAATGTCAATGATAAAAAGTGGAGCACCTTTGCGTTTGTACACAATTCCTTCTGCTCGTTCATAAGTCAATATGTGCGTGGGCGAGCCCGCTGCTGTAATAATCACATCGAAAAGATGCGCCTCTCTCAGAAAATCATCATAAGTAAGAGCTCTGCCTGTTCCAATTTCTTCTATGAGCTCTTCGGCATGGGCAAGTGTCCTTGAAGCGACAACAATATCTTCCACGCCGTGTGCGTGAAGCTGACGTACAGTGAGAGTGCCCATCTCCCCAGCACCGATAACAGCCGCCCGAACTTTTCTTAAATCTCCAAAAATCCGTTCTGCCATCTCAACAGCAACATGACTTACCGAAGTGGGCATGGCGCCAATTCCTGTTTCCGTTCGAATGCGCTTTCCAACCCGAAAAGCATGGTGAAACAGTGTGCTCATTCCCACCCCGGATGCACCCCCTGCGACGGCTTCAGAATACGCGGCCTTCACCTGATTGAGTATCTGAGGCTCACCGAGAACCATGGAATCAAGACTACCGGCCACATAGAAAAGATGCCTGACGGCGTTTTCGCTTTCGTGGAAATAAACATGTTTCTCTATTTCTTCTTCTGAAAGGTTGTATCGCATTTTGAGAAAATCTTTTATTTTCTGCTGTACAGGACCGGTTCGAAAAATGTAATATTCCACGCGGTTGCACGTTGAAAGAATCACTACCTCATCAACGTTTTCAATGGATTTGACCTCCTTTAAAAGATTTCTTAACTCTTCGCCTGAAGCCGCAAGGCACTCTCTTAACTCCACAGGAGCCGTCCGGTAACTCAGGCCTGCAAGGAAAAAACGGGAAATCATTTTTTCTCAGAACCGATGGTAGCCTTTAAAAATTGTACTCGAGCCGAGAAACGTGAACATCAATATAATAAATGCGACTACCGAAGCATACGCCAGGCGCCGTCCCTTCCAGCCCATGAAACGCAGGTGCAGTGGAATGGCATAAGCGATCCAGGTAGCGAGCGTCCACACTTCTTTCGGATCCCACGACCACCACACACCCCGGGTATGTTCGGACCAGATGGAACCGGTAATCATGGCAAGAGTGAGCATGGGGAATCCGTAGGTTATCGCCCTCATGTTGAGGTCCTCTACTTTTTCCAGTGGAGGCAGGCGCCTGAAAAGGGTCCCGGTTGTTTTCGACTTCATGCGCCTCTCGAGAATAATGTATGAAAGACCCGAAGCAAACGACAGGACAAAAAAGGCATAACCCACAAAGGCAAAAGTCACATGTACGGGGAACAAAATGGAATCAAAACCGGGGGGCATGGGACCCTTCCCTATGCCGGAGATCATCAACATCACCTCACACACCAGAGCCACAGGCATCACGAATGCACCGAGCACTTCCTCGTCGGGAGAGTGAAGGAATACAACAAAGGCCAGCACCACCGCCCACCCGAAAGTGGCAAGAGCCTCTGGCATGGAAAGAATCGGCAGACGGTCGGCATAGGCATATGAAAAGGCAGCATAAAGAAAGTGCGCTAAAAGCCCGCCTGCTGCACAAACAGTACCGGCTTTACGTATCCAGGGAATCGCCCTGTAAAAATACAGGATAAAAAAACCTGATGAAAACGCGTAAAATACAGCTGCTGTAATTACAAGCGCCTCCATCTTCACCTCGGAACTTTTGCTTTGAGATTAACTTACATCCTGAAACATATTATGTAAAGTTACACTGACCCAATCATCATCTTTCTAAACTCGACGGCGTTTTCGAACATATAAACATTGTTAAACAGCACGTATGTTGAGCACCCCCACCTTTCCACGCGTTCAGCAAGTGCTGCCAGGTCTTTTTTTGTATACCTGTACCTGTAGTTCTTTCCACCGTGAAGTCTCAGGTACAGGAACTTACATGATTTGAAAAAATCAGAGGGAGGTTCTTCTGCTGCAAGAGGATCGAAAACAATGGGCACTTTAGACTGTTCATATATCTTGAGAGCTGCATCCCATGACCATCCACGTGGTTCAAACACAATTTCCAGATTTTCTCGTATATGTCGCCTGAAGAAATTTACGGCAGCATTGATATTTTCCTGCAAAGGTTTAAAGGACGGGGGCGTTTGAAAAAGAATAATCCTCGCATTCAGGAGTTCGGCACATTCCAGCGTTTTCTGCCACGCCTTCTCAACGAGAGGCGATGCCACGAAGAAGCCACATCCCATTCCTTTTTCAACTTTTAAAGATTTCAGGCGTCTGTACGTTGGAGAAGAAGGGGGATGAGTAATGAGTTGCCATGCCTTAACGGTAAAGCAAAAACTCTCCGGTGCTTCGGTACGCCACGTCCTCAAACGATCGAGGGATGGAGGATCATAAAAGGTTTGCTGCACCTCCACGACGTCCAGGTTCCCAAACACGCGGGCACGCGCCACCGGGAAACCGCAAACGCCTACTTTCAACCCTGAGGCTGCCATGCAAACACCTTCGAAAATTACAAAGTATATATATTCATGTAAAATACCCTGAAAATTTTTACAATATTTTGACCACATAGAAACAAAAGGGGGGAAAGGATGCCCAAAAAGAGGAAACTTTTTTATGTGTTTTCGGCCATTTTGGTTTCGGTGATCGTATGCACAGGATGCGGTGGAAACAAAGCAGACAATTTTACATACGACTCCCCGGCTCCCTCGACAGATGAACCCACGTGGTACAAAAAAGTTGTTTTTTACCAGATTTATCCCAGGAGCTTTAAGGACAGTAACGGCGACGGCATTGGAGATCTCCAGGGCATAATAGAAAAACTGGATTACTTACAGGACCTTGGTATTGGTGGAATATGGCTTAACCCGATTTATCCTACCCAAAACGTGGATCTTGGCTACGACATTACTGATTACCGGGACATCAACCCGGAATTTGGTACGATGGAAGACTTTCAGCTACTTCTACAGGAAGCCCACAGGCGCGGCATTAAAATATTCCTCGATCTGGTATTCAACCACACATCGGCCGCTCATCCCTGGTTTCAGGAATCCCGCCAGGGACCGAATAATCCAAAAAGCGACTGGTACGTGTGGGCACCGGAACCCTACTTCGACTGTAACGATATTCCTGACATTATCAACACCTTCGGGGCCAGCCGGTGGACGTACGATCCTGTGCGAGGCGAATACTACTTTCACCAGTTTTACGAGGGCATGCCCGACCTGAACTTCAACAATCCTGAAGTGCGTGAGGAATTATTGAACATCGTACGCTACTGGCTGGACATGGGGGTTGATGGCTTCAGACTGGATGTCGCCCACTCTTACTATGAAAATCCTGCTGAAAACAAATGTATCCACCAACCTGAAACCCACATGTTCCTCAAGGACATGCGAGCCGTACTCGACGCTTATCCAAACAAAGCTATGGTAGCCGAAGTTATGCTCTTCCCCGATGATATTATTGCCTACCTTGGCAACGGCCACGACGAAGTACACATGATCTTCAATTTCATCCTCATGACCGGACTTTACACCGCTGCACTGGGTGGTGGCAATGCCCTTCTCCGAGAACTCATGGAAAAAACGTTTGATAAATTTCCTCCCGGGGGATGGCACGCCATCATTATCGGAAACCACGACCTGCCGCGGTCTTTTTTACTGGTGGGAGAGGACGAAAAAAAAGCCAAAATTCTCGCGTTGTTGCAATTAACCTTGCCCGGGACACCTTTTATCTACTACGGCGAAGAAATAGGTATCACCAGTGGCAGTGACATTGTCGTAGACTGGAGAGACGCGTCCAGAACTCCCATGCAGTGGGACGACTCTTCGGGGGGTGGTTTCACCACCGGCACAGCGTGGGTGAACCTCTCGCCCAACTATCAAACACACAACGTGGCCGCAGAAGCGGAAAACCCGGAGTCCCTGTACAGCTTCTACAGGAGACTCATACGCATGAGAAACGCCCTGCCTTCTCTTCAAACAGGAAGCATTCAATTTGTAAACACTGACGTCAACCAGGTCATTGCATTTGTACGGGAGCTGAACAACGACTGCATAGCAGTGGTGATGAATCCATCGTCCAGATCTGTAAATGTGCACCTGGACCTCGGGCCTGTGTTTGGAGATGTCTCTTCTGCTGAAGTGGCAGACATCTGGAACCAGGTGCCCCTGAATCGTCTCACAGACACAAACGTTTCACGTTACGCTCTTACGCTCGAGCCGTACGGCTTCCGCATTCTAAAAATTCAAAAGTAAATTACAATACCGCCTGGAAGAGAGCAGCCGGCACTTTCCTCGCGATGAAAATTGCGCCGATCAAAAAAGCGAAGGATTAAAATTTTGTATATGGAAAAAGAACTTCTGGCGTGGTTAAATGTATAAAAAGGTGATTATATCTGTTCACGGTCTGGAAAATGCTTGACTATTTATCCATATTTAGAAAGCTAAACGAAAGAAAAATACGGTATATCGTGGCAGGTGGAGTGGCCGTAAACCTTTATGGAATACCCAGGATGACATATGACATAGACCTCCTGCTGGATCTCCAGGATGAAAACCTGAGGAGGTTTGCAGAACTTGTGAGCGAATGGGGATTCAGACCGAAAGCGCCCGTGGACGTAGTGGATCTTGCAGACGAAGAGAAAAGGGAAAAATGGATAAAAGAAAAAAACATGAAAGCATTTAACCTTTACAACGACGAATGGGCCATATCAGAAATTGATGTCATCGTTGACTCAGCGGTAAGTTACAACGAGGCTTCAAAAAAAATAAACAAAGTGAAGGTTGGAGACGTTACAATTCCACTGATTTCCATCGATGACCTGATCAAAATGAAGGAACATGCAGCCAGACCCCAGGACCTCATCGATGCAAAATACTTGAGAAAAATAAAAGATGAAGAAAGAAGAAGATAGAAAAGGGTTTGAGTACCATCTTGACGAAGAGAGCATCAAAAAGTATAAAAAAAAACCCCTGCAACTTCGCCTGCAGTGGCTTTATGCAGGAAATCTTTTCAGAAAGCACTACAGCAAAGAAATATTAAAAAGACAAGACGAGCTGAGAAAAAAGTAAAATTTTATAAACGTTCAGGTTTTTGAAACCTCGCAAATTACAGGGTAAAACACATGCACATTTCATTACTCACAGCTCCTGTCAAGCCCATTCTTTTGGGTTTTCACCCTGGTTGTATGGAGGTTTATATGGAGCAAGCATGGCAGGCTTTGGCAGAATTACAACTACTGATTACAGATAAAAGAAGAAAAACTCGGTCAGCAACATCCTGTCTTGTCAAATGAGAACCGACTCCGGCGAGCACGCCTTTCCTTAACCTCTTCTGCAAACGCATCGAGCAAAGCTTCGGTGTCTGGATCATACTGCCCTGAATATACAAGCGTAACAACGGGAATCTTGTAGTCATTTTTTATTTTTTCTATCACAGCGGATGAAGCCGTACCGACCATGCAGTTAAAACACGTGGCATTAATAATCCCCTCCACCCCCTTTTCTGCAAAATCCACCATCTTGGCCACGTTCAGGTAAAACAGTTCGTTATTTAAGTTGTCAGTGTAGAGCCCGGCATACTCGCGAATTTTTTTGTAGGAAGGCTCATCCCATTTACTCAGGATGTGTTCTGCCGCCCGGTAAAACGACCAGAGTTTCAACTCCTTCCTCAAGAGAAGTATTCCTGCAAGAGCAGCCTTTTTGTATTCCCATTTTCTCGTACCTTCGTAGAAATCCCGGGAAATGCCAAAGTCAAGAATATCAACTTCAAAAGGTGCCGGCACACCCACAAGTCCTCTTTCAGCAAGAGCATTAAACAGGTCGAAATTGGCAGACCTGTTAACGCGTGTGTAAATATCTCCTGCGACACCTACAACAGGCCTGTCATCGCGCTTTACTTCCACCTTCTCCAATTCTTTAATAAATCTTTTAAACTCCAGAAGTACATCTCCGCTTTCCACAGCCTTTTCCATTGCCGTAAGGGCTTTATGGTATATTCGAAATGCCTCTCCCTTTCTCACCTCAAAAGGCAATTTCAGGCAAAATGCCTTGTGAAGTACATCTATTGCAAAAAGGGCTTTGTAAAACCGCTCCGCACCTTTCATACCAACTATGGAGATAAATTCTTCGGCAACAGGTGTATAAACCTTCGCATGGGTTGCACCAACCTCGCGCAAAAAGATATTCATCCCCGTAGCGTATTCGTACAGAAGACAGGGTATTTTTGTTCCGGGAAACAGAAACACAAAGGGCTCCTTCTCTCTCTCAAGGAGTGCAACAAGGTCTCCGAGCAAAACCGAATATGCATGACACTCTTTACCAGAGGAGTACCTCTCTCCGAGTTCCTTTGTTTTCGCATCGGGTAGAGGTAAAACTTCGGCATTGATACCGGCATATCTCATAACCCCTGAAAGAGCGTATGCATGGTCAGAAAAGTAAGGAATGTAAACCTTTCTGTTTTTTAAATCATCCGGGGCAACCTTCGAACGCTCGGGTATAAAAATATGCTTTTTCTCTTTCACCCTTTTACCTGCTTCACGTAACAAATCGCTGTAAGCTTCTAACCTTGTTATCAGGCCGGCTTCTCCCCTGTGCTCATCAAATTCGAGAAAAAGAGCCGGGTACTCTTTCAATATTTCATCAAACACTTTGTGAGCAAATGCATCTGGACCACATCCGAAGTTGGATATAATAACTGGATAGATATTTTGCCTCTTCAGCGAATCTAAAAGTGTTTTAAAGCCGTCCCTGGAATACTTCCACGGAAACAGAGGACTTTCTTTTTCACTAACCCTGAGCAGGTTCATGGGCACTGCTGTGAAACCAAGCCTTCGCAGGTGGGAGAAAAGATTTAAGTTAAGGTATGAATCGTAGATATTATAAGGCCTTCCAATGACAGCAAGAGTGATTCCTCCTTCTTTGATGACTTCTTCTGCCCTATTTCTCATTTTTGTTTCAAATTCAATCTGAACATTCATCGCTTTTCTGAAAGCCGTACGCACTGCCGCAGAGGAAATTGAAAGGAGTTCTTCGTACTTTTTGAAACCTTCTACGAATCCTTCCTCATCCATCGAAAGTGTCGGAGCAATTACGCGGGAAATATCTCTAAGCATTGTTGGGAGGGCCTGGGTATAAGGGCACGTAAACTCTTTTTCACCAAATGCATAAATTGCGGGAAGAAAAATAAAATCCACCCTCTCTGAAAGCCATGCCACATGTCCAGCAACAAACTTTACAGGTATGCACGTTACAGCCTGAAGCAGCCTGGAGCTGAGAATAAGAATTTCATGAGAAGACGGTGGAGAAAGGACAGGTTTAAACCCGAGCTCACTGAAAAACGTAGCCCAGAAAGGAAGATACGCTATCATCACCGATGCTCGAGGTATACCGATTGTTCTCGCGGCCTGCTTCTCCTGAAAATATCTCTCGGCTTCCTGGATGAACTCACTGACCAGGTCAGGGCCCTCCACCCCTTTAC
This sequence comes from bacterium, assembly GCA_024275095.1. GTDB lineage: Bacteria > JAJRZV01 > JAJRZV01 > JAJRZV01 > JAJRZV01 > JAJRZV01. The sequence goes on from JAJRZV010000116.1 coordinate 12,701, forward strand.
CTCTTTTCTGAGATGTGTACCGTTCGCAGGTGTCCCCGAAAAATGCAAATTCGCTCTTTCCAAGCTTCAGCACTCCTACATCACAGAAATTACTGCACTGTTTACATTCAAAAGTCTTCATTTTCTCAGGCATCTTTTCAGGAAACCGGAATTTACTTTCTCCTTTGACCTGGTCTCGAGCAATCAACGCGGCTCCGATAGCTCCGGAGAGCCGGTTATACGGGTGCACGTATATTTCCTTCCCCAGCACCGACTCGAATGCGCTCACCACTGCATCATTCGATGCCACCCCTCCCTGGAACACGATCTTTTTGCCGACCTTTCGGTTCCCCACCACCTTCTCTAAATAATTTTTCACTATTGCATGCGCAATTCCTGCACAAACATCCCTGAGTTCAAACCCATACGAAAGCGCAGACGAAACGGTCCTTTCCATAAACACTGTACAGTGATGATTCAAAAGAGCAGGCTTTTCAGCAGAGAGAGCCATTCGGGCAAAATCCTTTTTCACATCTATGCCCATCAGCGAGGTCTGTTCTTCTATAAAAGAGCCAGTGCCTGCAGCGCATACTTTATTCATGGTGAAATCACGTATACGACCACCTTCCATATAAATGTACTTGGAATCCTGACCGCCGATCTCAAAAATCGTATCTGCATCGGGAAAATAAAACAGCGTTCCTTTCATCTGACAGGTAATCTCATTTTTCACGAGATCGGCATTAACCAGCGCCTGGGCAAGATACCTCCCGCTTCCCGTAGTACAACATCCGAGCACCTTCAGTCCTTTTGGAAACCTTCGCGCAAGAATTTCAAATCCTTCAACAAGTACATCAACAGGCCTGCCCCTTGTGGGAAGATAAACTGCAGAAAGTAGATTGCCTGCTCTGTCCACCACGACAATATCCGTGCTGACGGAACCCACATCTATGCCCACATAACCTTCTGCTTCATTCTCGAATATATCTTCTGGCTCTTTATGTCTCTCTTTAACCACCTGTCTTAGAGAATCTGATGATAATGGAACCAGCTCGCGTGAAGATGTGAAATCCAGAGATTTGACAACTTCCTCAAGGTCCACTTCCGGATCATTTGCTGCGAGCAAACACGCCCCCAGGGCACACTCCATTCCAGGCATGGGTGAAGGTATAATTTCGACATCCGGAAGAAGCTCTCTTAACGCCCTGACAAGGGCCCCATTCTTACTGCAACCACCTGCAAACACCACTGGAGAAGCAATATCTTTACCTTTCAAAAGGGCAGAGACGATATTGGTTGCTACTGCATAACACAAACCGTAAGCAATTTCTTCAGCGGGCACTCCTTTCTGCTGAAGATGTATCATATCTGACTTGGCAAACACGGCGCATCGACCAGCAATTTTTGCTGGTTTTTTAGCTTTCAGGGCAATCGCTGCAAAATCCTCCACGCTCATCTGAAATCTTCCAGCCTGCTGTTCAATAAAGAGACCTGTACCTGAAGCACACTTTTCTGTCATGGCAAAATCTTCTGTTTCTCCTTTTTCACCTATCCTCAAAAACCGTGCACGTTCACCACCCACCTCTATGACAACCTTTGCATCTGGATAAAGAAACAGGACACCTTTCTTCAATGCTGTAAAGGGCTCAACTCTTATACCTGAAGAAAAAGGAGTGTTTACACTGGCCAGCTTTACTTTTTTAATTCCTGAAGCCAGGCATTCCTCAACGATTTTTTCTGTACTTTTCTTAAAAGGAGTATCACCGCCAAACACCCAATTTTTAACACACAGTTTGCCGTCAAAAAGTACGGCTTTAGTAGATACGGCTCCTCTATCTATCCCAAGAATCATAAGCATTTATTTATACAGACCAGGAAAGGTTTTGTCAAAAGTGTATTGCCCAGGAGGTTATTTTATTTACTATATAGGGGCTTCCCGCGGGTATATTCCTGGCACCACCCCCCATTCATGCTATATACCCAGACACAATTAGTAATACACGACCTGCTTAACTTAGAAAAAAAGAAGGCGTTTAATTTAAAAAGTTCTTAGTCCTTTAAAAATCTGCACGCAGGCTTTATTGGTGAAATACGATGTTCATGCGATAGGTGTGCACGGGCGAATATATCCGAACGCACCAG
>JAJRZV010000117.1 GCA_024275095.1 bacterium
AACTTCAGAGATGGTGAACATGGTTGCCGACGTGACAGGGATACGTTTTCCGCATGTATTACAAAAGTACGTGGAATTTTATATTTTGACGGTGTTGCATCCCGCGTATTATGCTGTACATGAGAGTACCACGAAAAGGCTCTGTATTGAAATAAACGGCTGTCCATTCAAGGAAAAAGGGATGATGTTTGATGCTTACGAGTGTAAGGAAATATGCGCTACGGTGTTTAAATACATAGCATTGATGAAACAAATAGATATTTCTTTCGAGCTTGAATATTCTACATTGTGTAAAATTGTTTTTGCAGTGTAATAAGTTAATTTTAATATAACCCCAGTTTAAAGGCTTTTCAAGTATTATAATCTATTCAAATGCTTCAATTTAATGCTTAAATAAGCTGATATTTTATTCAATACAACTCAAATTATCCCTTGTTATTCAACGAGCTATGTGTGTATTTTTTAGAAGTGTAAATTCATTTAATTTGTTTCTTTAATTCCTCGATAAGAACAGCTGTTATGATATAATGCCCCGTGTGATTATGCTCACAGAGTTTTTCACTGGAGGAACTTGTTCAGGGTATAATATAATATTTTAAGGGGTTTATATGAGGAGAGGAAAAGAAAGTTTAATAATAATATCATCGTTGTATATATTTGTTTCCTGTTCCTGCTCGGGAAGCAATAAAATTTCCTGTCCAGAAGTAAACGGTATTGTTACGGTGGAGCCCACATTTGTTTATGCTCCTCAATCTGTAACACTTACCGTAACTTTCACAAGTCCTGAAACACCCGTAGAAAATGCATCACTGACCTTTGAAAAAGATATCGGCGCCCCGGCCGATTACCTGGAAAACGTTACCATTGCCAATGGGCTGTCCTATTCCTCCCAATTATCTTACACAGTGGTAAATGATTACCGCCCGCGCGTGGTGATAACCTGGAAGGAATGTGAGTACAAGCTCATCGGGGATCTGGTCAGCGTGCGTACACGCGTGGTACCCAAGTGTAGAAGTACCTATGGTCCCACCTTTCTTTACCTGAATTCAGGAGGACAGTACAGCGTGGATGTTAATACCTTTGGAGCCGTAATCACCGCCTATGCCTGGAGGGTAGACCTGGGCAATGATGGCACTGTCGATAATGTGTACGTTACCGATTCATATACATTCAACGCCTATGCTGCCACGCACTTTAATCGTCTCGGCCTGAACGCCCTCGAGCCTGTTGTTTACACGGCAGACGGTGAAAGTGTCGCGTGCCCCAAGCGGGGCGTTACGGTGGCCATACCTGGTGAGTATGTGCTGGCTACCAAACAGTCAACTGGTTCAGGTATTGCGGTACCCTTTAAAATATCAACTTATCTCAATACAGGGGATATCCTGTCGCTGACTTCTCCTGCACCTGCTACGTTTATGGCTTTTGCGTCTCAAAATGGCTTATCGGTAATAGACCTTTCACAACCTGCAAGTCCCGCAGTGAAAGGAATGATTTTTGAAAGTTACTGCACGGTGGATCCTCTGACCAATGAAACCACCTGCGAGCTCTCGGATAATATCGTTAAGGTGTATTTTGACCCTGCGACTTACAGTTGTATTTATGCAGGTGTTCTGAACTCCTCTGGCACGGCCATGAGCCCGGTTCGTGTGTACAGGTTCAGCCCCGGAAGTGGAGTTTCCCGTGCTGCGAATTTGCTCCTCAACCAGAATATCACCGATTACGGCGTATATTACGACGCTTCAGTGACAGCCACTATACTCGTGGCCTGCGATTCATCACTGAATTTCATGTGGGGTAAAATTCTCTGCACTGCAAATGGTGTTACCATCAAAACTTTTCCAGAGGCTTCGGTAAGTGATATGTGTCGTTTTGTTGCTCCCTCGAGGGGGAATTCTTATCGATACATTTATACCCTTTACCAGGTCGACTCCAGCTATACGTACAATTTACGAAGGTGTAAATTCGAATACCCTAACGCTCCTAACTGTGACACCGGATGGGTAACATCGCCGACCATAAACGGTAAAGTGGTAAAGCTGGAGGCCGTATATACAAATGGCATCACTTTCATGGCTGTCCTCATGGCAGATCATACTGCCAGTGTATATGAAGACGAAGGTACCAGGCCCGTGCTCAGGGGAACCGTTGATTTCAGCACTGTATGTGGCAGCAATGATTCAAATCCTCCTGCAGATGTTCGTATCAAAGATGGGTACATGTTCATTTCAGCAGCAAAGCGGGGATTTCACGTGTATTCATTGCCCATATCCGGGGCACCCCAACGCCTGACCTCTGTGTGCAGGGATCCGACAAGTAGCGAGCTCTATTATTTTGGTGCTGGTATTACCGATGGTGCATATCTTTACCTCGCCCACAGAAACGTTTTAAGAACCTATTTGTTTCAGGATTTTTTGAATCTGGGAGAGGCCGCGAGCGTGGTTTCAGTTCAGGGATTATCGGGTACAAATGGTACGTTTGTATACAGTGGAAATTCCATGTTTATGGCTGGTGGAGCTATTGGACTGCTGGAATTTGATATGAGCAGTATCATTAACGGCGGAAATGTAATTTATTTGCGTTCGATACTTGACCCCCGGGAGGATTTCACATCGGTGGTGAACTATACGGAAGTAAGTACAGGGCCGGATAACACCCTGCTGGTTGCCGCCAGTGATGGATTGTATCGGGTGTACCCGGACTCCAGTACCAGCGAAAAGCTCATAGGAGGCTATTCCTTCAACCACGTTACATGGGATGGAGTCTACATCTATACATCTGATACCGATGGTAATGTTTATGTATGGGAACCGGGCAAATATTTTTTCCCTGTGTATACTGATGGTCCCTTTTATTATATTTATGCGCTTGCGGCGACTGCCGGCGTCGGGTATGCTGCTGGAGGAAGTTCGGGGCTTGTCGTTGTAAAGGCTGCCACAGGAGAGACCCTCAGGATAACCTATCCGGGCACTGTCAGGGGTGTTGATATTGGCGGAAGCCTGTTGTTTCTGAACACTATTGACTCGGACGTGCTGTATGTATACGACATTACCGATCCTCAGAACCCGGTGTACGTGAGCAAGGGTGTATATCCCCTGGCTGACGGTACCAATTCATATACTGCACGGGGGGTCTCATCAAGCGATGGGAAAGTAGTAGTCATCGGAATTGGTGAGGATTCCACGCTGGGAATCTCTGCAGGGTTTTCCCTGTTCCGGACCATTACTCCGACCTTACCTGAATACGGAGGCACGGGTTCAGAGGTGGGTTCGGGTGGCTCACGTTTTGTGAACATTTGGAAAATTTCCAATGAAGGGTATAATTACCTTGTTACAATCGTCAATAATTGGGTTTACTTTTTCCGGCTGGGGAAAGTGGATTAGAGAAGAGAAAGCGAGATGAGAAAAATTTTTATCACATTTTTGAGTTTTGCGGTGGTAATTGCAACTGCAACCGTTGCCCATGCCGTTACGATTACCGTACTGGATGCAGTAGAAGTAAGCGTTAAGGATTCTCTTCTAAACGAATTGATTACAGGCTACATTGCAGGAGGAGCCAACCCTCCCCAGGAATATGGAGGAGACTCGCTGATTACTCCTGCTGCTGGTTGCCAGATTTACATCGCCGTTGAAATTAACAACGAGAATTTTCCGCAGGGCCAGAACACGCTGACCATCCAGACTGTTACAGGTGCCTTTCAAGTTCAGTACAACTGGCTCTTTATCTCAACAGGGCTCGTATACCATCTTATCGGCAGTGGTGATTGCGCGGATGGAGTGACATCAACAGCAAATTTTTCATTTAACGGTGTCCCGGAGGGAGATGCACTTTCCTACACTTTGAGTGTTGACAGTAGCGTGGATAATGGAAAAATTAAGGTATCTCCGGCATTTCTCAATTCGGACATGGGCCTTCAAGACGGGAGCCTGTATAAGCTCGTGGATGGGACACCACAACCTATCTATCTTGGCTCCACATTCGAACCATATCGCACTGCTATTGAGACAGAAATAAAGAATCTCCTTTCGTCTCTGCTCACGCAGTTCATAGGATATTCCATAATGGGAGATATTGAAGATGGGTTTAATGATATAGTTGATTTTCAGAAGGAGTTTTCCTCACTTCAATTCGATGTGTCTTTCAAATTGAAAAACGTTAAAGTTCTCACGGGCTTGATACAGCTGACAGGGGATGCTTCACTCTCAAATTCCGTGGCGCTTGCACGTGCATGTAGCAGAAGGTCGAGTGCTCAGGGTGGAGGTGTTGTGCCTCACGTGCCTGACCCTCCGGAGGAGTTTACCATCAGCTTCAACGAAAGGTTCGTGGGTGAGATGCTGGCCCTCAATTCCCTGAACGGTTACATGTGTAAATCCTACACCATTGATGCACGCGAATTCCTTGGTATATTCCCGGAACTGATAGGAAGCTACGCGGGATATGAGGCAAAAACGGACAGCGTAATACTCACACCAGCTCCACCCCTCTATATTTCGGTTATTCCAGCAGGGGGTTCGGGAAGGCCTCTTGCGTACGTGAATATGACATCTGTGCCCGTGACATCTCGATACCTTTCTTCTGGTGGAGGGGGCATTGTTTTCAGAGCTGATATGGACCTTCAGGTTCCTTTATATCTGCAAAGGGATACAAAAAATGGTATTTTATATGTCCTGGATGTTTACAATATTGATATTACGCGCCTTGACATCATCGATAATCCTTTGAGCATCAGCGAAACGGCAATAAATGACTTTCTCCTGCACTATGCTCTTCCTGTGATTTTTTCCAGATTCGTCATGGGTAAAATGGCCAACGAACTTCTTAATCCAAAACTTACCGGGTTGAGATTTTCGCCTTACCCGACCCTGGGAGTTACCATCCAGGGTATCTATTTTTCTGCTCCTCTTATCACTTTGAGTAATGATGCTGATCCCCCTACGGTTAATTTTGTTACTTCTTTGCCGTGGGAAAACAATGTCAACAGTTTTGTGCTGGAGTTTTCAGGGGCTGATAATGTAACGCCGGAAAACTATTTGAGATACAAGTATCGCTTCATTGATGCATCGGGCATTCAGTTCCCCTGGTCGCGCGAGATGTGGAAAGCACGCGATGGAAACAGTATTACTGCTGTGGTAGCACCGTTTCTACCGGAAGGTGTTGTTACTGTCGAGGTGTTTGCCATTGATGGTATGGATAATGCTTCCGATGTTGCATCTCTTCGATTTAATGTTGATACGGTACCTCCCTTTGCGTTTGTCACAGAAGGCCCCCTGGCCTTTTACAGTCCCGGTACATTTCATTTTGAATACACGGGAAGGGATTACTTTCGCAGTGAAGACGATTTGAACTTTTCTTACAAAATGGACGATGACTCCTGGTCTGCTTTTTCAGGATCTACATCGGTGGATATTTATCTTTCTGATCCAGGAACCCATGTGTTCAGCGTACGTGCACGGGATCCTGCGGGTAATATAGGAGAACCCGCCACCTGGGTCTTCAGTATTGATGACATACCCCCTGATACAGAACTTATATTTACTCCTCCCAAATATACAATGGGTATATATGAATGCTTCACTTACCGGGCCACTGACAACGTGCAAAAGACGGGATTCGACTATTTTTACCGTCTTGATTCCGGAAAATATACCGGTCCCACCAAGATGACATCAGTGTGTTATACGAGACTGAATGAGGGAAGTCACGTGTTTGAAGTTTACGCGAGGGACCGCGCAGGCAACGAAGATGCTGACCCTGCCACTTATGGATTTACGGTGGACAGACAGCCTCCTTATGTAACGGTACTTACCGCTCCAGGTGAAATGGTTATAGACGTGAGAGAGATAGTATTTCAGTTTCGAGTTACTGATAATGTAACAACCCCCTCGGAAATTCAGCGCTACTTCTTTATTGACGATGGATATCCCATTACCGTAACTGACTATGTAAGGTTGGATCTGGTACGGATGGGTATTTTTTATGAACCTGCCTTTTATCGCTTTACTTTTAAAGCTATTGACAGGGCCGGCAATCAAACGGTTGTCTCGTGGAATATATACGTGAGTTTACTGGGTATTCTCACCCGGGGTGGTGGTTGCGGTTGTACGGCGGTACCGGTACCAGAAAAAGATGCTGTTGCGGGCTGGCTGGTAATAGTATTTTTTACCGCGGGAATGCTATGGATAATGCGTCGGTTAGAGTCTTCCTGACCCTGTTTTTGCTGGCTTGTTCCTGCGATTCGGGCACGCAAAAAAAATTAAACGATTTTGATATTTCCGTGGAACCTCCATGCCTGCAGGCATACGAAAAAGCCTCGCTGAGCATTGCTTCCTTTGCGCAGAAGGTATCAGGTATTACGCGGATTGAGTGGTCAGTAAAAGGTGACCCCGAGATGTTTTATACCACCGGTGATGAATTGTCTGCGGTTCTTGTAGCAGGTGGCGAAGAGGGAACCGTTTACAAGGTCACTGTAATAGTAGATGGCAATGGAAAAACTTACGCTTCATCTGCAACGATTCCTGTTTTAGAATCACGTCCTGCAGCTCTTTACCTTTCCCATCATAATGCCCCGGGGATATTTACAGGACGTGCCACTTCTCCCTTCACCGATTTCGAAGAGGCGCTGAACGTCGCCTTGGAGGAAAATTACAGGTATCTGTTCATCGAGTCAGGTGATTTTGAAGCGGGAGCGAGGGTATTTAGCATTTCTCCTGAACGTTCCGTTTACGTGGAAGGTGGGTTCAACCGGTGCTGGGTCAAAAGTGATGCTCCGACGGGTGTGCATGTAAATTCGCCATCGGGTATAACATTTACTGGGGGAGGGAAGATTACCTTTGTTAACGTTTCGTTTTTAAGCAAGGCCTCGGACGTGTCTCAAAACGCCACACTCATTCAGGTGGAAGGTACGGATGTCGAAATACAGAAAAGTGTAATAAAGGGGCCTGTGCGGGCGAAAAACAGCCGGGCATTAAAAGTGGTATCAATGGGGTCTTTGGAATTGTACGCAGTACGGGTCACAGGCGGAGAGATTGTGGATGAGTCGGCTTATGCCCTTGATGTTCGGTCCGGTGCGAGCATTTCGATACGTTCAAGCATTTTAAAAGCCTGTGAAGAAAAATGTTACGTGGGATACGGTCTCGCCGTGACAGACCCCGGCGGCGGCGAAGTCGTTAATTCTTTCGTTTCTGCAGGTGCTGCTTTTTCAGTGGGATTCGGAGTTTATCTGGCTGGTAATTTTTACGGTAGTCCCCTGGACTTTAAGTTCTCTACAATCATGGGGTCTGAAACGGGTGCCGTGACATCCGTTGGAATAGGTAATTACCTTCAGGATGCGGTGACGCTGCAAACGAGTATCCTTCATTCGGGTTACGGCAGTGATCTCAGTTCCACTCTTGCGTGCCTGTGGAACCTTGAGTCCGCGGCCCGGGTTTCCGATTTCAACTGTGTGGATTTCTGGACCGGTCGCGGGGGGCAGCAATGCGATACGGTGGTGGATGATAAGAGCAGGTATATGGTGCTTACTGGTTCACTCGCGGGTACTCCCGAGCCCCTTTATTGCCTGGACAGTGTGGTTCCCGGCGCTTTTTCGGTCAATCCGGGCTTTAAAACAGATCTTGTCCACATCGCTTCCGGCAGCGAATTGATTGATTACTGCCCCGGTGTAGATAATATCACCACCGACATAGACGGGGAGCATAGGCCGTGTGGTGGAGGATGGGAACCAGGGCCTGATGAGGTATGCTCTCAGTAGCACCGTGATTTATGTAGAGCACCGGAACAAATTTTAAAAGAAAAATAAAATGGCAGAGGCATTTGTGAAAAGAAAGCTCGATGAATTAAAAAAAATTATCCGTGAATGTGAAAGCGCCCTGGTTGCTTTTTCCGGTGGCGTAGACTCCACCTTTCTTTTGAGCATAACTTTTCAGGTTCTCGGTGAAAGAAGTGCAGCATTTACCGGGGTTTCAGAAACCTACACTGGTGAAGAACTGGAGCTGGCACGGAAATTTTGTAAATCCCGAAATATTCGTCACTTCCTCGTAAACACCTGCGAACTTGAAATGAGGGAATTTGCCTCCAACCCTCCTGACAGGTGTTTTTACTGTAAAAGCGAGCTGTTCACGCATGCACGTGATATTGCCGAAAGCCACGGGTACAAGTGGATATTCGACGGTACAAATGCCGATGATGTGTCGGATTACAGGCCCGGCAGGGAAGCGGCCAGGCGTCTGGGTGTCAGAAGTCCGTTGCTTGAGGCTGGATTGACCAAAGCGGAAATCAGGATGTTAAGCAGAGAGCTGGCGATAGACGGGTGGGACCGTCCGGCCAACGCGTGTCTTGCCTCGAGGTTTGCATACGGAGTGGAAATTACCAGGGAGAGACTTGCGATGATAGCACAGGCGGAATCTTTTTTGAGGTCTCTCGGTTTTCGAACCGTGCGGGTAAGGTATCATCACGGAGGCCTTGCACGAATTGAGATTGGAAGGGAAGAAATTGACGGTTTTATGTCAAAAGAAATGCGTGGTCGGATTGCCAACTTCTTCAGGGAACTGGGATTTAAATACATAGCACTTGACCTTGAAGGATACATGTCCGGCAGTATGAACCGTATGATAGAGTGAGAGACATCGGGGTCTGGTCTCAACATTTGACATTCGGGGTTTGATGCCATGGTTTTATGGGCGGGTGCAACCCGTGGATAGAGATTGCTTCGTTGCTCTCACGCCTCCAGGCGTGCTCGCTTTCTGCGTGGCTGCGCCAATGGAGGTTCGCACGCCGCGGGAATTGATGAAGCCAGTGTGTAATGACATATCAGTTTTCAATTTTTTGGAGGCGGGGGGAGTCGAACCCCCGTCCAGAATTGCCTTCGGTTGGGGCGTCTACATGCTTAGTCCCGGATTAAAGTCTCGCGTTCGTCAGGCTCCGGGACGGGCCCTCGGAACGCCAGCCTCTTATAGTAGCGACCGGGAGGCGTAGAGGCGACGCCCGCCGGTGCCCCTGCCTGCTGGCGCCCTCTTACACCCGGCAGGGGAGGTGTAAGGGACGTGGCTGCTCAATTATGCAGCCAGTGCAACAGGTTCGGCAATTATGACGATGCGGCCTGTTTTACGAGGTTGACCGCACCTCGGCATGCAACCCCAACACCAGCAACCCTGTCGAGCCCACATCGCCCCCCACATGCGCGAACCTGCTTTACAATTTAATATTATATCACTTCTGCGTCTACTTCCCTACGGAGCCATATGGGATTTTTAAGATTCAGGAGAGGTGCTTTGTTCCTTGGTGTCGCATTGGTTTCTTTTTAGAGAAGTTACGCTTTTTCGACATGGTTTACAGAAAGGGGGAACAGAAGATTTTTGAATGCATGAAAAGGCCTGTGTCGTGCATTTTTTTATTTTAAATGTCAAATGTTGAGACCAGACCCCGATTCTGATGCGCCTGCTACCTGATCTTCAGGGCGGCTGCTCCCTGGATTTCGCTGTTTTTAAGCTTGAAGAGAGCTTCGCGGGCCTTTTCCAGCGGAAAAGTTTCCACGTGGACCTGCACGGGTATTTCTCCGGCGATTTTCAGGAATTCTTCAGCATCGCGGCGGGTATAGTTTGCCACTGTGGTGATGCTGCGCTCGCGGTAGATAAGGTTGTAAGGAGTGGGGGGCATGTCGCTCATGTAAATTGCGTTGATGGCCACCCTTCCACCGGGTTTGAGTTTTTCGAGGGCCTTGTGAACGACCCATCCTGCAGGAGCAAACACGGCAGCAGCGTTGAGTTTTTCCGGCGGTTCGTCGTCGTGTCCGCCGGCCCATACGGCTCCCAGATTTTCTGCCAGTTCGCGATGGTGCTGACTCCGGGTAAACACGTATACGCGGCAGTTCCAGTGCACGGCCACCTGAAGGGCCAGGTGTGCGCTGGCACCGAATCCGAAAAGTCCCAGAACTTCACCCGGCCGAACGCCTGAAAGACGCAATGTCCTGTATCCAATGATGCCGGCACAGAGGAGTGGGGCTGCCTTTTCATCAGTGAAGTTTTCCGGCAGGGAAAAGGCAAAGTTTTCACTGGCCACCGCGTATTCCGCATAGCCGCCGCCAGCGTGCAGTCCTGTGAATCGGGCTTCACTGCAGAGGTTTTCCAGGCCCTTGCGGCAGTATTCACACTGCCCGCAGGTGCTGTTGAGCCAGCCCACGCCCACGCGGTCACCCTTTTTGAATCGGCTCACTCCTTCACCTGTTGCTTCCACCACTCCTACAATCTGGTGGCCGGGAATGAGAGGGTATGCAGGTGCTACGACCTCGCCTTCAACAGTGTGCAGGTCTGTGTGGCATATTCCGCAGGTGCTCACGCGGATGAGCAGTTGTTTTTTTTGCGGTTCCGGCACAGGCATGTCAGCGAGTTCGAGCAGGGCTTTTCCTACAGGCGCGGGATTTTTCAAAATGACCGCCTTCATAATATATATACCCTCCTGTGACTTTTGGACATCATTATGTCGCTGTGAGCATGATATGGCAACGGTTCTTAAGGCGTTCTATCAGCCTTTTTGTTGTTTGTCGAACGAAATTTGAACTTTCATGTGTTGCTAAATCGCACAATTTATTAGAAAATGTAAAACAGGTTTACATTTCAACGGGTAATAAAAGGGCGGGTCTTTAGAATATGCCATCTGAAATCACCAAGTCTGAAAACCAGGCGTTAGCCCGGTTCCTCAAAGAAATAGAAAAAATTCCTGTTCTCTCAAGGGAGGAAGAGTACCGCCTGGCAAAAAAGTATAAAGAAGAGGGGGATCTCGAGGCTGCGAAGAAGCTCATCATTTCAAATTTGCGGTTCGTGGTAAAAATAGCCCTGGAGTACCGGCACTATCCTTTCAATCTCATGGACCTCATCCAGGAGGGTAACGTCGGCTTGATGATGGCAGTGAAGAAGTTTGATCCGGACAAGGGCTACAGGCTCATTTCCTACGCGGTGTGGTGGATTCGTGCATTCATTCATTCCTACATCATGAACAACTGGTCGCTGGTGAAAATTGGAACCACACAGGCACAGAAGAAACTTTTCGGACACATGCGCGAGCTTGGCGCTATCAGTAACAGTGAAGACGTGAAGGCGCTGGCGGATAAACTGGATGTACCGGAAAAGGATGTGGTGGAAATGGAAATGCGTCTCGCCCACCGCGATTATTCCATAGATCAGTCTATAAATGCCGACGAAGACGATATTACATTTGCCGATGTGATTGAGGATAAAGGGCCGTCGCAAGAGGATATTGTCATCAGCCAGGAGGAGCATGCACTTCTCAAGACCGGCATCAAGCGGGCCATAGATGTTCTTGATGAAAGGGAGCGCAAAATTATCGAGAGGCGGTTTCTCAGCGAGCGACCTGCATCGCTCAGGCAGCTGGGCAAGGAGATGAACCTTTCCCGCGAACGGGTCCGCCAGATAGAAAAGCAGGCCCTTTCCAAAATTGCGAAGGAACTTCAAAAGGCTAAGGTGCCGCTACCCTTAGGGCCCGGCAGTTCCTGACTTTCCGGGATTCAAGATTGCGTTAGGATCGAGGAGCTCCTTGAGCTTATAGAGGAGTTCTAAAAATCCCGGATCAATACGATTTTTTATGCGTGCCCAGGCCCACGGTGGCATCTTGTAAGGTACAAAACCCAGCTCCAGCACCAGCTCGAGGAGTTCTTCATTGACCTTCCTGGCGCGCGTTTTTTCGTCTTCATTCTTTTTGTCGAATACGGTTATGAACCGCAGGACGCCGTAGTGGCCGCCCTTCATGGGCCGGGTTACAACCGTGGGTGCTATCCCGTGAGCAAGCATGATTTCGGAGCCGCGCCGTACGCCGTTTTCCCAGAGCGACGACGGCCCGTACGTGCCGATCCAGGTGAGCCCGCCTTTTTCAAGAAGAAACTCGAGCGTCATGGGAAAATCAGCCAGTGATGCGAAGTCCGGTACTGCTTTTACAATTTCGTCCACGTCCACCGGCCCTTCTACTTCCACTCCGGATTTGCGAAAATCCTTGAGCACGCGGTTGTAAATTTTCAGGCGCTCGTTGAGATCGCCCTTTGAAAATCCGCCGATGTCCGCATATAAAAAGAATTCCGGTTCCGAAGGGTCCCTTACCAGGGGATTGTCCACGCCGAAAAGCATCTTGCCTGCGGGCCATGTGAGCCCCCCAAGATCAAAGAAGATAAAGCGACGTGCGAGAGATCTCAGTATTTGAAATCCTTCTTCCACGGAGTATGTAAAAGCGAACAATCTTTTCCTGGCTGTCGGTTCCGGCCAGAGCTGTACGGAAAGCTTTGTGACAATGCCGGTGGTGCCCTGCCAGTTGAGGAACAGCCCCGTGAGGTCCGGGAGTGGGGCTCTGGCAAACCAGTACTTGCTCAGGGCCGCTGCGCCTGTACGTACCACCTTTCCCGAAGGCAGCATTACTTCCAGTCCACCGATCCATTCGCCCATTGAACCGTGCATGAATGAAAGATTACCAAGACCGTCTAAAAGACAATTGGCCATTATTGATACGTTGGGAGGAGCTAACGGGTAGGCGATGGTGAGGTCGGGCGCGTGTTGCTGGAGATATTCTTTGAGCTGGCCGAAGGTGACTCCAGGTTCAAGCACCACATACATTTCCGAACGGTTAAGCTCCACGATACGGTTCATGCCTTTGAGGTCAAGCACGATTCCACCGGGTGCTGGCAGGGCCAGCCCTCCCACATTGGTACCTGCGACGATAGGGGTGACAGGGACCCTGTGCTGATTTGCGGTTTCCAGTACTGTCTTCACGTGCTCTGCAGAATGTGCATAAACCACGGCAGCTGGTTTAGATGGTTCGGCTTCCGTGTAATCGGTGGCGTATTGCTCAAGCGTGGAGTCTTCCGTGCTTACCAGATGTTCACCCAGTTTCTTTTTAAGGGTGGAAAGCCAGGTTTTTCTTGCAGACATGTTAACCCCTCAGGGCAAGGCCGAGGTTGGCCGCAGCCCGAAATTTACCTTTAATTTTCAACCGGCCGGTGAGCAGGGGGACGGGAGACAAGCTACCTGTTCCCAATCGAAAGAAAGCATCGATTGTTCCGCGTATAAATGCATCTATTTCTTGCCCTGTATAACGGTCAATTACTGCACCTTCAGGGCGAATTTCCAGGTAACATTCCATGCGTCCCGCGCGGATGCGGTAGCGGCCTTCAGCGTTTTTCAGCTTATTCAAACGCCGGGAGTCGCGTGCAGCCTTTTTCAGAAGCGCTTCAAGTATGAGCTGAAGAAGATTGGCCCTTTCGCGAGAGGGGATTTCTATGTTGAACATTGAGCTGTTACCTGACGACTTCGATGACATCTTCACACCGATCCTCATAAATATCGTCAAAAAGTTGCTTGTATTTGCTTTCGATGGCCTTGCGCTTGATCTTGAGCGTGGGCGTGATTTCCCCGGACTCGATGGTGAAGTCGTGGTCGAGTATAACAAACCGCCTGACCCATTCAACCCGTGCAAGCTTTTCGTTAGCGCGAGCGACAAGATTCTTGATGTGCTCCCTCAGTTCCGGATCCTTCACTGCATCTGCCATGCCGGGATACTCCTTGCCGGTGGTTGAGAAGAATTTTTTCGCCTCTTCCTCGTCCAGGGTTACAAGGGCCGTTATGTAGGGACGCCTGTCGCCGTGCACGTGTACCTGGCTGATAATGGGATCCAGGCTCTTGATGGTATTTTCAATATTTGCGGGGGCGATATTTTTACCGCCGGCGGTAACAATAATATGTTTTTTACGGTCGGTGATGCGTAAAAATCCATCTTCGTCGATTTCACCGATATCACCAGTGTGGAGCCAGCCTTCCTCGTCAATGACTTCCTTCGTTGCTTCGGGCTTGTTCCAGTAACCCTTGAACACCGTAGGTCCTCTTACCAGCACCTCGCCATCATCAGCAATTTTGCACTCAAGCACCTCTATCGGTTTACCAACGGTCCCGAACTTGTACTCGTCCAGGGTGTTGGCGTGTGTCACCACGGTGGCTTCCGTTAATCCGTATACTTCAAGGATAAGCAAACCCACGGCATGGAAAAATTCTAAAAGTTCTACTGATATGGGTGCTGCACCGGATATGAAGAAACGCACGCGACCACCGAAAGCCCTGCGTATTTTGCGAAAGACCAGAAAATCAGCAATCGCGTTTTTAATTTTCAGGCCGAGGGGGATGGGCTTCCTTTCGCGTACAAGTGCGGCGTACTCCTTGCCGACCCCGATGGCCCAGTTAAACAGCTTTCTCACAGCAGGGGGCTTTTTTTTGAGTTCGCTTTGAATGGCGCTGTAGGCCTTTTCAAATATCCGGGGAACGCTGCCGAATATGGTCGGCTTTACATCCTGTATGTCTTCGAGCACCGTTTTGATACTTCTTGCATATGCCGTTCCGACCCCTCCATACATGCGTCCAAAGAATCCCACCACGTGTTCGGCTCCATGGGCCATGGGCAGAAAAGAAACAGTGATGTCATCTTCGTATAGCGGTATTTGATCATGCCAGCAGGACAGGAGTGAAACAATATTGTGATTTGTAATCATTGCACCCTTGGGCGGTCCGGTGGTCCCTGAAGTGTAAAGGATGATTGCTACATCATCGGGAGTGACTTTCCTCCATCGCTCCTCGAACGCTTTATCAAGTTCAGAGTGTGATCCTTCTTTTTCAATAAATTCTTCAAGAGTGCAAACACCTTCTCCAGATGCTGTGCCTTCCCATACGATGATTTTTTCAAGAGCGGGAGTGTTGTTACGGATTTTGAGGATCTTGGCAAGTTGTTCTGCATTTTCTACAAAGATCATACGTGCACCGCTGTCATTTAGAATATATTCAATTTGTTCAGGTGAAAGTGTTTGGTAGACTCCTACTGAAATTCCACCTGCCATGATAACGGCCAGGTCGGAAATCACCCATTCAGGCCGTGTTTCTCCGAGGATACAAACCCTGTCACCTTTTTGAAGTCCTGCACCGATGAGCGCCCTGGAGAGAGCCTTTACTTCTTCGTAGTAATCCCTCCACGTTCGTCTTACCCAGCCACCGTCGGGCCGGTACATATAGGCAAGCATCTCCGGCGTATGTTCCACCCTCCATATCAGCAGCTCAGGAATGGTTTTTACATCGCCTTTTTCAGGAAACAAAGCCATTTTTACAAACCCCCACTGAATGGTCTTCAGGTGATGATATTCAACCTGAGAGACGGGTTCAAGCAAAAGCAGGTTTTCCTTCTTTGAGGTTATTTCGCTTGCGTTGAGATGCTCGTGATTGATAAAAAATGACTATGAGCAAAATGGAGCGTTTCAGTGTTTCTATAGAAGCTGAACTCCTGAAAGAGTTTGATCAGCTTATAAAGAACAGGGGGTATAGTAACCGTTCTGAAGCATTGCGGGAGCTTATGAGGAAAGAGATACTCGCCGATGAATGGATTGAAGGGGGCGAAGTGGCTGGAGCTGTTATCATTGTATACGATCACCACACCCGGGATGCGGCATCGGAGATACTTCGCCTTCAACACGAGTTCAGCAGAGAAATTATTTCCAACCAGCACATACATCTGGATCACAGGAATTGTCTGGAGATCATCGCGGTACGTGGAAGGGCAGAGCGTATAAAGGACCTTTACACGAGTTTCCGCTCTATTAAGGGATTGAAACATGCATCCATACAGGCCGCCTATTCAAAAAAGGCGCTTTAAAAGATCCGGGGTCTGGTCTCAACATTTGACATTCGGGGTTTCGTGCTGAGGCTTTGCACGGGATGCGGCGGGTGGGATTCCGTGATTGCTTTGTCGTCATCACGGGAAGGAGCGATGAGTTCTCGAATGACTTTCATTGAAGTGTTAGGATAAATTACAAGGTTTTGTTATTTGTTGATGAGGATGGGTGAGCGAGGGGACTCGAACGTGCCCGCTCGCTGAGGGTTAAGCAGGAGGTTTATCTGGATGGAGTGGTTGTTTTTTGAGGGTATTTTTTCATGGTTGCTTTTGCTCGCTTTAGTGTGATGCGGAGCGCTGGCGCGTTGGGGGTTCGAGAGTTTTCATTGAAGTGTTAGGATAAATTACAAGGTTTTGTTATTTGTTGATGAGGATGGGTGAGCGAGGGGACTCGAACCCCCAACTCCTGGAGCCACAGTCCAGTGCTCTGCCGTTGAGCTACGCTCACCATGCCAATTAATTGTTTGATATTATTGAACAAAACGCTCGGTTTTGGCAACGTCCGGGATTAAATGTTTTGATTCCGGGGTAGAGTTTCAAAATTTTAATTTCAGAGCATTATTTTGCCGGGGTCAAGTTCAATTTGGATATTGGGAAGTGATGTTGTTAATTGTTTTTGCGTTTATATATTTCCGGGTGTTCTCCGTCGTTATGCGAGTCTCTAAATGTCCAGGAGAGAAATCCCACAAATGTTGCAAACCATTCTGCTCCTTTTGAGAGGATTTCGATACCTGTAATTGCGACTTCCTCCCACATTCTTTTCAGGGGTTCAAAATTCTCACCTGCAGGTATGTTTTCATAAGCTCCGGTGCTCGCTTCCAAAAAGTCCTTCCAGCACTAAAAATTCAATTGCTTTGAAAAGCACTGCTATTGTGTAGAGGTTGTAGTAGTCAGGATTGATCTCGAGGGTTTTCTCCTTTTCCAGAAAGAACTCTTCCAGTACATGGAGGCAATATTCCGCATGTTCTTCTACTTCTTTCGCCGAAATTTCTGTATGTAGCATTTTTTGTCCATTTCCCCTCCTTTGATGATTTGTTTTTGTTTCTGCTTTATGCAACGAGTTGATTACCTTAAATTTTTAAAAACTTTTATGTTTGCATTCCGGCCTTCTGCCAGACTTGACTCAAGGGCCGGGTTCCAGGTTTTTATTTGCTGCTACAGCCGAAAAGGCTTCTCCCATATGGCCTGCGCTTACAAGGGTGTTGAAGGCCATTTTCAGGTGTATTTGTTGTTCCCGGGTCAGGGTGCTCATAATTTTGTAAAAGGCGGATTCAATCCCCCATTCCATGAGGAACCGCCACTGGGGCATGCACGTTTTGCCGGTATAACCTGCCTCTTCTAAAGCGGTGAGAAGATGGTTCTTATTCACGGTTACCGTCATATCGCACTCACCTGCGCGCACGTAAGGATCGTGAATGAGGCGATGGCCTGCAAAGCAGCGCAATGTTCCACCTGCCCTTTGACCAAGTTTTGCGGTGGTGGAAAAGTAGTCCAGCAGCACGATTATTCCTTCCCGGTGTTTTTCTGCAATGCTCCGGATAAAAGGTGCCAGGTCCGGCTGGTATTCAACGGTGGTGCCGCATGGAACACCACGAAACCATTCTGAAACAATTTCAATATCAGCTTCATCCTGAGGTTCTGTCAAAACTTCAACAAGGGAGCCATCCCGGTATTCTACAAAGATCTCTTCCCACCCCCGCTCAGTTTTCGTGAAACGTCTGGCGGGTAGAGCATCAAGCACTTCGTTACCAAATATACAGCCTTTTTTTATGGAATCCAGTTCCTCTATTGATGTGTGTATATCCACCTGGGAGCTCCAGGAGCCTTTTTCAAGCTTGGCACCTCTATCCGGAGATGGGTCAACGAGTACGTAGCGCACCTGCCCTGAGTGCTCCGGATACACTCTTTCAAGATAAGAGAGAAATTCGCTGGCGAACGAGCCGTCACCGCCTCCCAGCTCGACAAAAGTCCACAGTCCCGTCGCCCTTGCCCGGTTGATAAATCCTTCCGCGATGGTCCATGCAAAAAGGTTTACAGAGGCGGATGTATAAAAATCTCCGTCTCTGCCGATTCGGCACTTGCCGGTGGAATAATACCCGAATGCGGGATGGTAAAGTGCAGCGTTCATGAACTCGTAGAACGAAATTGGCCCTTTCAATTTCACGAGTTCTGCAATGTTCGAGGTCATGGATTCTTTTGAAGGGATGACAATTTTTCTTTTGCCCGCTCGATCATAACACGGTTTTCCTCTACTTCTTCAGGTAGAACATCAGGGGGCGTGGTAAGAACTCTCGCATAAATGCGTATAGCTTTTTGTTTTTGTCCTTTTCTTCTCAATGCGTCCGCATAGTAAACCTGATTCATGAGGTAACGCGGTTCTTTGCGTGCAGCGTATTCGAGAAGTTCAACAGCATGGTCTATGCTTTCGCCCAGTAGCATGAGCGCAGATCGGGGCATGTAGAGTATGATTTTTCCCCACATGCGATAAGGCCCATAGTAATAATAGTCTGGTTGAAGCTTCATCGCTTTTTTCATGGAAGATTTCAGTTCCGAAGCATATTTCAACGCTGTCCAGGAAAATCCCTTAATTGAAATAATGGCTCCTTCGATCACTGCTGTCCAGAAATGGGTAAATGCCTCGCGTGGATATCTCGTTTTGCCTTCCTTTGCGTATTTCAGGCATTCACGAAGTTCCTTTTCGCGTATTTGTGGATTCAGGTTTTTATATTCCATCAGGAGAGTACACCAGTAACAAGCTCTCAGTGTTTTTTCGAGTGCATCTCGGCCACGTGTATTTATAAATTCCTGTTTGAACTGATGATAGGCAGTGCAAGCGTTTTGCAGCCGGCTTCTTTTGTTCCATAACCGTATGGCAGCCGTTCCGGTTACCTTTCCCGGGAAAGCCTGTAAAGCAGATGCTGTGCCTGTAAGACAAGCGCAGCAGAAGGCAAAAATAAACGTTATCTTAGAAAATCTTGAAAAGCAGTGAAGCGGTAATCTGAAATTCATAGCGTGTTTTGTTATTATCCCACCAGTTTACAGAGATTTTCGGTGTCTCAAGGAACAGGTGACCGATTACAAACGGGATGCTCTCGCCTATTACAAAGTTAAGAACCGTGTAATGCTTGCCTCCGGAAAAAATCCATTCGGGTCCTGCCCCTGCAAACATACCAGGAAGATGTAACCGAACGTTGACAGGAAGGCGATAGGTGTTCACCTCCGACACCCCCGCCAGACCTGCAGACCACGAATTGTCGCGCTGGTACAGGAAATCCACTGCAAGTCCTATAATGGTGAAACTGAATTCCGTCTCCACCCCTGCTCCAAGTCCTGAGCCTATATAAAGATTTTTTAATCCATCTCCCGCAGGGTTGTTGAGACTGACTCCCGCCACTGCTTTTGGTCCCAGCTCCACCCACGCGTTTGATACGACGGGAAGGCCCAGTGCAAAAACGACAGTAGTGATGATCAATGTTTTTCTCATGACACCCTCCTTAACTGATGATAAATGAAACATACATGATCACTTTTCGTGATGGAATGATAATCATCACACGTGTTGATCATCGTGAGCAAGTCCCACCATGTTTTCTACGGATTCGTAGCTCCCGTTTTTTAAATACTCACTCATGAAATTTCTGCATTTAATGAAAAGTTCGGGATGCACCATCGCACCCGTACCGATTTCAACGGCGCGTGCACCGGCAAGAATAAACTCCACCGCATCTTCGGGTTTGATAATCCCCCCGACACCGACGATATGACACTTGAAACGGCTGTAGACGTCAAAAACGTCACGCAAGGCTACGTACTTGAGAGGCGGGCCTGAAAGCCCACCGCGGCGGGCACCCAGAACAGGCTGTTTGCTTTTGATGTTGATGGCAAGGGCAGGCAAAGTGTTAAGGAGCACCACCGCGTTCGACCCTGCCTCAAGTGCTGCTTCTACCAGATGAAAGAGGTGGGTAGAGTGAGAGAACTTGGCCCATAGAGGCTTGTTGGTGCTGTTGCGTACTGCCTGTATGACGTCCCGGACCCCGGTAATATTGGAACCGAACTCCAGGCCCCCGGCATGGACGTTGGGACATGAGAGGTTGATTTCGAGGCCACTGACCCAGTGGCAGTTCGAGAGTTTCGTCGCCACTTCGGCGTATTCCTGCGGTGACTCTCCAAATATGTTTACAATCACCGGCATTGACAGCGCTGATAGTTCTTTTTCATAGTTTTGAATAAAAGCATCTACTCCAGGATTTTGAAGGCCGATTGAGTTAATAAGCCCGCACGGCACCTCGAGGAGTCGTGGTTGGGGATTACCCTTGCGTGGATGTAATGAGATCCCTTTGGTGACTACAGCACCAAGTGCCGAATAGTCCACCAAGTTTTTCAGCTCTGTGCCCCAGCCAAATGTACCTGATGCAGGAAGGATCGGTGTGCTCAGTTGCACTCCACCTGTTTCAATCTCGAGAGTCATTTAAGATGCTCCGGTAAAAGAATTTTGCCCGGGAATACCGGTCCGTCAACGCACACGCGCATCATCCCGTTGCGGGTTTCTATTGCACACCCCAGGCATACGCCGGTGCCGCATCCCATGTGGTTTTCAAGTGAAAACATGGCATTTACATCAGGGAAGCGCTCCAGGAAAGCGGTCATCATGGCTGGAGGCCCGCATACAGCTGCGCATGTGAAGGAATGAATGTGTTGTTCTGCCAGGTCGAGTACTGTCCCGTGAAAGCCAAAGCTCCCGTCTTCTGTAGCAAATTTCACGTTCAGAGGAGGGTTTTGAAAGACGCTCGAGTGAGGGTCCAGTTCTCCGCTTTTTTTCGTGCCCACACAGAGCAGGTAAGGGGTTCCCCTGCTGTGTAGCTCGCGGGCGAGAGCTATCATTGATGCTACTCCCGAGCCTCCTCCCACGAGTATGCACGCGTTCTGGATTTTTTCAAAACCGTTTCCCAGGGGAAAAATCACGTTCACCTTTCGGCCTTTTTTCCAGTAACTCATGAGACGGGTTCCTGTGCCCACCACCCGATAAAGGATTTGAAGCGTGCCTTCAGGTGTTCTGGACACAGCGAACGGTCGCCTGAGCAGTGGATAGGGTTCTCCGGATATGGCCACCATCGCGAACTGTCCGGGACGGAAAGAGACCCCGGGATTTTCGAAAGAAAGCAGAAAAAAACGATCGCCGACTTTTTCGTTACCTGTAATGGTGAGCTGAAAGTGAGTGGGAGAGTCTCTCATAAACGTTTCATCATTACGAGGGCGTCTTCGTTGTTGTCCGAGTAATATTTCCTGCGGAGACCGATGGGTAGAAACCCGTATCTTTTGTAAAGCTGAATGGCGGGCACATTCGATACGCGAACCTCTAACAACAATACGTCTGATTTCATTCGAGCACGGTTAATTGCATATTCGAGAAGCATTGAGCCGATCCCTCTCCGGCGAAAGTGGGGATGTACCGCAATATTCATGATATGGGTTTCACGGAACCCGTGCCACAGCACCACGTATCCCAGCAGGTGGTTTAGAAATCGAGCTCCCATCACCTCCACACGCTCGTTCCTTAGTTCTTGCCTGAAAAGGTTTTCTGACCAAGGACTCGTGAAAGACATGCTTTCTATCTCCATAATCTCAGGGAGGTCCTTTTCAGAAAGGCTGACAATGTGAATTCCCTCCCGCAGTCTGTCCGGATGCACGCTCATGTGTACTCATTATAAATGAAAGACAGGAAAAAAGTCCTCTCTGTGCGAAGTTGTTTTTCTGTGACCCATATCACATGGTTAGCAGTCACAATTATTTTAAGATTGTAATTGCACCGTGATCCTATCCCCCGCGCCGGGTTTCGGGTGTGAAAACTCGGGACCCGGTATTTTTTTATTGACTGATGACGTAGACATTATCGGCGATGGCTTTATCTACTGCAACGATAGTACCGTTGATCTCTACTACAAAAGCCGGGCTTTTCTGGACAAGTTTAATTTTTGCACCAGGATGCAGACCGAGGGACGTGAGCTTGTGGAGAAGCCTTTTTGATGAGGGTACGATGTAATGGATAGTAGACATGGTCCCTGGAGGCATGTCGGAGAGACGCTCAACAAGTGGTTTTATTTCCCGTATAAACGTTTTACAGCATTCTCCGCGGGGTATTGGCATACCGTGCGGACAGTGGGTCGGGTGGCCCAGAAACGAACATATTCTGTCCACGAGTTCTTCACTGATAATGTGTTCAAACGTGCAGGCAGGGCCCTCCAGTTTTTCTTTTTCCAGGTCGAACACCTCGTGAAAAAGCACCTCTGCAAGGCGATGCCTTCTGACAATTTTCATGGCTCTTTGACGCCCTTTTTCCGTTAATGAGACATCATTGTTGTTCACCTTTACGAGACCTTCCTCTTCCAGGCGGGATAAGGTTTCTCCTACCTGTCCGATTTCCAGTGCGTGGAGTGAATCTACAGTGGTGTTTTTGCCTTCTTCGGTTTTCATGTATAATTTTTCAAGAATTTCGTCTTCCCTGACTTTTCGATCTTTCATGGGCATGACAGCACTCCCCCTGGAGATGATTTTTCATTGTATGGATTTGGTGTTTACTTTTCACCCCTATTTTTAAATAACCTGGCCCACCACTTTTTTAAAGATGTTTTCGATGAGGCGTCAGAAGTGTTTTCTTTTACAGTTTTCCGCGGGAATGAGAGACCGCAATTAGGACATACGTATAACTCGCATGAAGATGCAAGTGGACACTCGGTGGTGCATGTGCCCTGAAGCCGGTGGAATTGAAATCCGCACAGTGGACATGTAATGTAATCCTGTAGGGGCATCTATTTAAAGCAAACCCGTTAATTTCAGGAAGGTATTGAGTAATCCTCCTATGAGAAAGGAGAATGGAATAATGAAAAGTGTAATGCCCAGTGCTGTTTTTAAACCGCGTTCTTTGATGATGATAAAGAAATTGGCAATACATGGGACAAAAAGAGTAATGGTTGTAATGCTTACGAGTGTTTGTGCAGTGTTCATGAGCCCTGCTTTTTGAAGTGCATAGAGTCCTGCTGCACCATAATCGCGCCTCAAAAATCCCACCAGGAACGAATCTGCAGCCTTTTCAGGGAGTCCCAGAAATCCGGATATGAGAGGGGATGCGGCACGGTGATAGACCTCGAGCACCCCGGTTCTATCCATCATGAAAAGTATTATTGTCCCAAGGATAAATAGGGGTACGGCCTCCTTTAGATACCATTCCAGCCGGATAAACGTTTTCATAAAGATATTTTTCACATGAGGAACTCTCAGAGGGGGTATCTCCAGAATGAACACCTGCTGTCCGCCGGGGATGAGGATGGAAGTCAGGTATCCCACTCCGAACAGGACTGTTATCACCACCATGATCCAGATAACAGTAGCTAATATGGGCAGGGAAGAAAGCATTGCAAAAATGACCCCCAGTTGAGCACTGCAGGGTACGGCGAGGGCAAGAAGCAATGTCGCGATAATTTTTTCCTTTTTGGTATCCAGAATTCTCGTCGTAATAGTGGCCATGGTATCGCAACCGAGTCCGAGAACCATGGGAAGAACGGCTTTCCCGTTTAGTCCCATGAACTTGAAAAGTTTGTCCACCATTACTGCCAGACGCGGCATGTAACCGGAGTCCTCTAATATGCCAAACGCGATAAAGAAGAAAAAGACAATAGGCAGGATAATTGCAAAGGAATATGCAAGCGCCATGGTGACGACTCCGTATTCGCCTACGAAAAAGTCGTGGACGGTGAGGTATATGATCTGTACATCGGAAAGTGAACCTTTGAGCAGAACATAAGCTGTGCTCACCACTCCATCTTCTATCAAATGTTTATGAGGAAAGGGGAGGAGCCGATCTGTGAATTGTATAATCCATGGTGAAATGTGGTGGTTGAATATGCTGGTTTCCAGAAGGTCCACGGCATACCCTGCACCGAGTACTCCCACGAAATAATAAAGGGCCAGCAGGGCCATACCGGCAAAGGGGATGCCCCATAAAGGATGCATGAGCAGAGCGCTCAGCCGATCAGAGAAGGTGAGGCCTGTTGTTCGGGTGAGACGCTCCAGCGTCTCCGCAGCGATCTCGGAAGCTGCACGGGTAAGCGCGAGACTCAATGTATTCAGTGTTGCACGCGTGCCCTTGTATTCGTCGAAGATCGCTTCCAGAGCCTCCAGCGTGCTCGAGTCCAGGTGCGACCGCAGGTATGAAGCGATTGTTCTATCTCCATAAAGTACAGCAAGTGCGATGTATCGCCTGTGGGGCAGGTTTTCTGGTAGAAGTGCAAGCACTTTTTGATAGGGTTCTTTCAGTGTTTCAGGAATATCAAAGGAACATGCCGGCGTGTGAGCTGTAAACGTATTGTACAGTAGGGGCTTGAGCCCTTTACCCTTTGTGGCAATGGTCGGTAGTACCTGTATTCCTGTGGCAGAGGCGAGTTTTTTAATGTTAATACTGATGCCCTTTTCTGCTGCTTCATCCATCATGTTGAGTATGAGCACCACCCGATGGTCGAAAAGAGAAAGTTGAAGCAGGATGTATAAAGCCCGCTGAAGATTTTTTGCATCTGCTACCAGGATGACATCTGAAGGAGGTGCATCAAGAAGTATATTTCTTGTAACAAGCTCGTCTTCTGATGTAGGAAACAAACTGTTAATACCTGGAGTATCTATAACGTGTT
Source organism: bacterium (assembly GCA_024275095.1). Lineage (GTDB taxonomy): Bacteria > JAJRZV01 > JAJRZV01 > JAJRZV01 > JAJRZV01 > JAJRZV01. Next base: position 24,372 of record JAJRZV010000117.1, read on the forward strand.
TCTCTATTCCACCGCGGGAAATTTTCCCTTTTGATACTTCTACCGTAGTTCCGGGATAGTTGGATACGGTGGCGTAACGTCCAGTTAAATGGTTAAAAATAACGCTCTTGCCTACATTAGGATTGCCTACAAGAAAAATTTTATTGTTGTTATCTTCCATGACCTATTAATGAAAAAGTTTTTCAATAGAAGCAAAATAACCCTACGCTATCACTAAAGACTTTGTCAACAGAACCTTCGGGGTCTGGTCTCAACATTGGACATTCGGGATTCAATGCCGCGGTTTTAGGGGTGGTGGTATTATATATATAATTATTTTTTACCTTTTTGCGTGCTGATGAGCCGGAGGATTTTCCTGGTGCTTTCTTCTATAAACCCCGTAATGAATCCTGTGCCATATGCGATGTGAAAAAGGGGGAAGGAGGGTATCGCGGCAAGCGAGGCAGCGAATCCCCAGCGGCGCGCGGAAGAAAATGCAGAAGCTGTAACCAGTACCATATAAATACACATTGGTGTCAAATACGCTGCGAGCAGAGAGAATGGAAGAAAGAACACCGCGGGTATAAGGGAAAGTACGTAGCCGGTGAAGGCAGGCGGTACAAATTGTCTCCACGGAGTGAGGCGTCTGAAGCGTACCAGCGATTTGCCCTTTCCTCGGCCATACCGGAAAAAACGGCGTGTGTGGTGCCATAGTGTGCCCGTGGGTACATACCAGCTTTTAATGTCTCTGGACAGGTATATACGCATGCCTTTTTTCAACATCAGATGGTGAAAGGAGTCATCTTCCGAACCATAGAGGTCTTCTTCAAATATTCCAGCCCTCTCAAATACACTGCGCCTGTAAACACCCATGTAAGCCGTATCCGCCCATCCTTCGTAATTTGGACACCGAAATGCGCCTCCGCCTGTGCCAATTTTACTTTCCATGAATACAGCCAGCACCTTTCCCGCCAGATCGATGGGTCTGGGCACCTGATGCCCACCTGCAAAGTCAGCACCTGTAGAACTCAGCACGCGCACGGCATTCTCAATGAAGTTCGGAGAATAAACGGTGTGAGCATCGCACCTGACGATAAGATCTCCAAGTGAACTTTTGATTCCCAGGTTCAGGCCGGCTGCGGGATTCTGTTTTGGATTACGGAGTATCTGGTACCTGATTTTTGAGGCGCTGAGTATTTCCCTGGCACGTTCAACAGTGTTATCTGTGGAACAGCCGTCAACGAAAATAATTTCCATACGTTCCCTGGGCCACGTTTGGGCCACAAGTGATTCCAGTGCCCTGTCCACCATCTTTCCTTCGTTACGCGCAGGCACGATTACAGAGACAATCGAATTTGAACTTGTAGAACCCGCATGGTCATTTCCTTTCATTTTCACGTTCGCGCTTGCGGTATTTTCACGACTCATTTTTAGGTACTAAATACTCAGATTAACTTGTGATCAGGTTCCTAATATTTGGGATCTCCTTCTTCCAGTACATCCTCAGGTAACATGTTTTTGTATTTTTCGATGTTTTCATTGAAGGCTTTGATCAGCTGTTTTCTTGTGTGGTTGAATGCCTGCTTGTTTTTCCAGGTTTGTTCCGGAAAGAGAATTTTCTGGGGTACGCCGGGACATCTTTCAGGTACAAGAAATTTGAAGTTTTTATCCTGTTTAAATGGCGCGTTGTCAAGTTCTCCGTCGAGTATTGCTTTGATGATTTGTCTTGTGTGCTTAATGGAAAAACGCCTGCCTGTCCCGTATTTTCCCCCGGTAAGCCCGGTGTTCACAAGGTAAACGTTGACGTTGTGTTTTACGATTTTTTTCCTGAGCATTTCTGCATATACGACGGGAGAGAGGATCATAAACGGCGCTCCAAAGCACGCAGAAAAGACAGCCCTAGGTTCTTTCACTCCTACTTCTGTTCCTGCAACTTTTGCGGTATAGCCGGATACGAAGTGATACATGGCCTGTGCAGGTGTGAGCTTTGCCACGGGTGGAAGTACTCCAAATGCATCGTATGTAAGAAAGATGATGTTTTTTGGATGTGGCCCCGTGCCTTCCCTGACGATGCGGGGAAGGTGGGTTATCGGGTAAGATGCACGGGTGTTTTCTGTGAGTGAGTTGTCGTCGAGGTTAACTCGCCGTGACTGTATGTCTATGGCCACATTTTCCAGTATGGTGCCAAATTTTCTGGTACACTCGTAAATCTCTGGTTCACTTTCTTTCGAAAGTCGTATTACCTTCGCGTAACAGCCGCCTTCAAGATTGAATATTCCTTCAGAAGACCAGCCGTGTTCGTCGTCACCGATCAAATACCTTTCGGGATCTGTCGAAAGTGTTGTTTTGCCCGTACCTGAGAGACCGAAGAAAATCGCCACGTCCCCTTTATTTCCCATATTGGCGGCACAGTGCATGGTCAGCACATTCTGCGACGGCAGGATATAATTCATCAAAGTGAATACCGCTTTTTTAATCTCACCAGCATAAGAGGTACCGCCTATTATGATGAGTTTTTTTTCCAGGTTGAGAATTACGAATGTTTCGGAATTGGTGCCGTCTACTTCGGGAATTGCATGAAAACCCGGGGCATGGATCACGGTTATATCGGGAGTAAAGTTTTTTAGTTTCGCCGGGTTTAATTCTCGAATAAGCATGTTCCGTGCAAACAGGCTGTGCCAGGCCTTTTCCGTGATTACACGAACTTTTCTCCGGTGCTTTGCGCTTGCGCCTACATAGCATTCCTGAACATACACTTCCCTCGACTGGAAGTAAGAAACCATTCGTCTGTAAAGGTGTTCAAAGTTTTTTTTCTCGATGGGCTGATTGTCCGGGCCCCACCATATTTTCTTACTGCTGGGGCCGCTTTTCACAATGAATCTATCCCGGGGCGATCTACCGGTGTGATGTCCTGTTCTCACGACGAGAGGACCGAGATGGGCGAGGATGCCTTCTCTTCTTTGAAGCGCCATTTCGTAAAGGGCAGGCGTGGGCAGGTGCCAGTAAATTCTTTCCAGGTTTTTCAGGCCGTGCTCTTCAAGTCCCTGCTTCTCGTTTTTTATTACTTTCAACTTTACCCCCTTCGCGCGTTGTGAATCTGAATCCATGGAGTCTATATAATACCATCAACACCGCCAGAGAGGATAAGAAAGTGAGGAAAGGATGTATGGATTAGTTTTGCATGATTAATAGTAACTTTTTCTGCTTGTTAATCTCCCTATTTTCTGCTTTACATTAAAAATCTGCATCTTGTCATTATTATATTGTTCTTCTGGAAGAATGGAGTAAAACTTTTTTGCTATATCTTTTGATACACGAAAGAATACCTGGTAATATTTTTTATAATTAAAATTCAGAAGAGGGTGGGTATGAACGCAAAAATTAAAGTTGATAAAAAATTGCAAGATATTGATATTACCGAAAGGGGATGGTTTTATCCCTGGTGTACAGAGGAAAATCTCAATGGTGCGTTAAAGGAAATCAAAGAGGTAGTCGGAGAAGAATGGGCAACTAATGACCTTGCTATTAGAAATAACTACTCAAGAGACCAGAGCACGGTAAAACGGGTTGTCCCCCACCTTGTTGTTTTACCTGCATCCACTGGAGAAGTCGCCGGTGTTGTAAAGATTGCATACAAGAGGCGCATCCCCGTTGTTGTGGGCTCATGCAGAATCAACCAGTCAGGCGAGTGCATTCCCAGGCGTGGTGGAATACTGCTGGATCTCGTAAGGATGGACCAGATCCTGGAAATTGATGAAGAGGGTATGTATGCCACTGTTCAGCCGTTCGTGAAATGGCAGGACCTCCAGATAGAAGGAGAGAAATTCGGGTACTGGGAAGGCCGGGCATTATATGGATGCAAACCAGAGGCTCCCGCATCGGCCTCGGTACTGGGTAATACGCTTGGATACGGTCTTTCTTTTCACAACATTTGGTATGGTTCAGGTATTAACCGCGTGGTTAGCATGACATGTGTGCTTGGTGATGGCACGGTGGTGAAGCTGGGTTCCGAAGCTATGCCCGGTGCGGGAAAAATCGGCGGTGCTTATGGGCCGGGGATGATGCTTGCACAGATGCACTGCATGATGCGGGGGAGGCTCGGAATTGTGACCGAACTGACAGTAGAACTATTCCCATGGTACAAATACCGCCGTTACTACACCTTTCTTTCAACTGAGAAGAACTTTTTCAGGCATATTGAGTGGTGGTACAAAATCATGCGGCTTGACCTTTTCTCCATGTTCATTGCCCAAGCCGAGCCTGCCACGTGCATCGCCCAGATGGCCACTCCAAATTTCAAAGAGGCAGAGGAATTTTTGGAAATTATGGAGAATATAGGTCTTTTTCCCACGTGCGTGTGGCTTGGCATTGTCAGCGCGGAAACGCAGAAGGAGCTTGATGCCAAGTGCCGCATGATTGAAAAGGTTACAGAGGAAACAAAGGGCGCCCCTCTTCTGGTCAACATGCAGGTGCTGCTTGAGGCTTCGGGCCTCGAGACCTCAAAGGTTCTCGGCAGATTCGGGGGAATAGGCCAGTACCTGCGCAAAACAAGGAATACCATAAACTACATGAGACAGAAAGAAACCGAGTGGTACTCTGCCTCCTGGATTCAATTGAGTAATGCACCAAGATATTACGAGACCCTGTTAAGAGCGGCGCGCCAGCAATTGGGACAGAGAGACCCGTGGCTGGAAAAGAAAAACAGGTCGCATTTCAGAGACGACGACACCGAATTCTATATGTGTGCGTATTATGGAGGCAGGGTGATTATCTTTGAGAGAGACTACTGCCAGGCATTCAGCAATCCATACGAATTTTACAAGTCCAGGGGTTTTGTGGAGCAGGCAGCCTATGAACAGTATAAAAGTGGAATGACAGGAGGATGGAGATACGCCAAGCCCGGTTCTGTATGGGAACGTTTGGAGAGAAAAATTAAAAAGGTTTTTGACCCGAGGGATATTTTGAACCCCGATTACGACGGATTCATTGAAGAGATGATATACGGCGGGAAAGCCTATTGAGGATAAAATGAGCAAGTCCATCACTGAGGCTCTTGTCCACATTTTGGGGAGAGAAAATGTGCTTACCGGTTCGAGAGAAATTATCTCACGCTATTTTCGCAACAGGGTTAATCGCACTGGCATCATTGCTGTCACACCGAAAAATGTAAAAGCGGTACAAAGGATTGTTTCTTTTGCAATCAAAACCCGAATCCCCATCTACACCCTTGGAGGGATGTGGTCCCCTGAGGAAATTGCCTCAAACAAAGGAATTCTCCTTGACCTTTCAAAAATGAATCGAATCTACGAGATAGACCCTGTTAATCTTCATGCGATTATAGGGCCTGGTGTTACCTTTTCCCAGTTTCAGGAAAAAGTAAAAAAATATGAGCCCCCGGTAAAAATAGCTTTTCCAGTATGTGCAGATTCACCCTTTATTTTATGCAACTATATGAACCGTAACATTACGCTTAATGCCCCGACATTACGGGGTAGAACAATTATCGTTTCCAATTATCATGTGGTACTTCCTGACTCAGGAGACATTTTTAAAAGCGGTTCTCACAGCATATCTGAGCAGGACCACGTTCCTGATTGGCCCGGGACAGGAGGCACGGCCCCTTCTTTAGCATTCTATGGTACTGATGATGCACTGGGTATCCCTGTTAAAGGTGTAGTATGGCTGTTTCCTGTTCAGGAACACCGCGAAGTTATCCTGTTTCGATTTCCTGACCATGAATCTGTAAATGCGTTTCTTTTTGAACATTGTCGTGCTGGACGATTTGTCGAAGCGTACGGGGCCAACCAGACCTTTTTATCAGCTCTTCTTGCAAAAAATGAATCCGAAATGAAAGAGCTGAGAAAAGAAATTCCCGAATGGATTGTTGCAGGTACACTTGAAGGTTCGGAAGAGCTGGTGACTGTAATAAAAGAAATACTGATAACTTCTGCAAAGAAATTCAACGGGCAAATATTCAGCCATGAACTGCTTTGTTCCACTTTCGATAAGCCATGGTATGTGTGGGATAGAAACAAGTATAAGGGTCACAGTGAAATAATCAGCTTTTATTGTTTGTTCAGCAGGTTTGAACAGTTGAAGAAGGTTCTTACGGGTGAACTGGAACATCTTGGATATTCAAACAGCGAAGTGGGGCAGCTTGTGCTGCCTTTAAAACAGGCCCGTTCACTTTATGCTGAATTTGACCTTTACTTCGAAGATAAGGAAGAAGGTAAAAACATTTATATCCGGGCGTATAAGAAAGTTATTGACGCTGGAGCGTTTGTAGATAGACCCGCTGGGAGCATTGCGGAGTATGTTTATTCTAAAAATCCTGAGATATGGAAATTGCAGCGGGAAGTAAAGCGACAACTTGATCCTCACAATATTCTCAATCCACATCAATTTATTGCCCGCAGAGGTGGGTCATGAGTAAGAATGATTTTCGAAAAGGACGAGAGGAAAAAGGATATTACAGGTATATGCACGACAGATACATAGAATTGCTTAACTCAGGGGAAAGAGAGGAATATTCTTCTGAACTGGCAGGCCTCCCGGCTATCCCTGACTTTGAGTTTGCTGATCATCACGATTTTAAAAGCTTCCTGGATTACCATGGTGAAGTTAAAGGGCGCACTATTTACGATTACCGGAAACAGGCCTATTCGTGTTTAATATGTCGCGTGTGCAATTCCATTACATGTTTCCGCCAGACGAGCGCCAGATACGGACTTGTATGTCCCAGCGGGGACAGGTTCAGATATGATAACTACTTTGGCCACGGAAAACTCCAGATGATAAGGGGATTCCTGGACGGTGAGCTCTCCCATCCTTACCCTCCAGAAGGTGAACCTCTCAGGCCTTTGTTTGAACCCACAGAGAGATTTCTGCATGTGGTGTATACATGTACACTATGTGGAGGTTGTGAATCGCTTTGCAAAATTCAAAAATTACTTGAGCCAATGCATGCTGCAGTTGCGCTGAGAGAGTATCTTGTTGAGCAGGGAATAGGTCCTCTGCCAGAGCATCGGGTGGTGTTGAAAAACATGGAAAATTACGATAACCCATGGGGAGGAGCGCGAAGCGCGCGGACCCGCTGGCTACCGCGTAACAGAAAAGTAAAAGTTCTTGGTAACGGCAGAGAAAGGGCTGAAGTGCTTTTCTATGTTGGTTGTACCACTGCGTATGTGGGTTTTCTCAAGAAAGTCCCGTTGAGCATCGTGGATATACTTCAAAAAGCAGATGTTGATTTTGGAATTCTGGGCAACAGCGAAATTTGCTGTGGTTCTACCATGTTGAGACTTGGTGATAGGAGGGGTTTTGAACGTTTCAAAAGCAGAAATATTGAAATGTTCAATTCCCTGGGAGTAGAGACGATTGTAACAGGATGCGCTGGTTGTACAAGCACATTTAAAGAAGACTATGCGGATGAATTGAATTGTCAAATATACCATATTACAGAATTCTTGGAAAAGCTGTTGCAAGAAGGAAAACTGAGAATGAAAAAAGAGGTGCCTTTACGCCTTACTTACCACGATCCCTGTCACCTGGGCAGATATTGCGGTATTTACGAAGAACCCAGAACGCTTCTTAAGGCAATTCCGGGGGTGAAGCTTGTTGAAATGGAACGCATCAGGGAAGACGCGTATTGCTGTGGGGCAGGAGGAGGTGTGAGAACCGCATTTCCTGACTTTTCACTGTGGGTGGCACGCAGGCGAATTACTGAAGCCTTAGAAACTACAGGTTGCAATATAGTTGTCACTGCCTGCCCGTTCTGCGAACAAAATCTCGCTGACGCGGGTAATTTGGAAGGTGTGAAGGTCATGGACATCAGTGAGATTGTCAGGCTATCGATTGAGTAACCAGGCATGGATGAACGTACGCTCACTGTACTTGTTCGAAAATTAAAACGTGGAAGTGAACATGAAAAAATTTCTGTTCTCTCGTTGATATGTGACTCTGGTGATAAGAGAGTTGTTCCAGAACTTCTTGCTGCTCTTAAACGCGAACAGAACACCGCTGTATGCCTGAGGATTATCTGCACTTTGGGCAGGCTTGGAGACTCACGTGCTGAACCTTCACTGATGGAGATGCTTTCTTCCCCTGACTGGAGAATAAAAGCTCAATGTGCTCAGGCACTTGGAGAGCTAAAAGCAGTACAAGCCGTAGACCGTCTTGTTACTTTCCTTGGTGATCAAAATGACCTGCTTCATTGGAGTGTATGTGATGCTCTCGGAAGTATTGGAGGTGAAAAGGCGCTGGGGCATCTTCTCGATACACTTGAACGCGTTCGCAACAACCGCAGGTGCTGGCACATTATATATGCCCTGGGGAAAATAGGTGATGAGAAAGCATTTGATAGAATCATCCCGTTTCTTTCTCATCCTGACAGTGTGGTTAGAAGACACGCGGTGCTTGCTTTAAGACAGATGGATTGGAGACGAGCAAGGAATTACCTCAAAAAGTGCTTGAAAGATGTGGATGGCGATGTGAGACATTATGCCGACGAGGCCCTCCGGGGTCAGGTCTCAACATTTGACATTTGACTTTAATGATGTGTGTAATTACACATTCATCACCAGGTTATCCGGAACCCAACGAAATGAGGTTTAAACGGGCAGGATGTTTCGATGTGAGAGTCAAGTTCGAGGGTTGTATATTGCTTTACAAGGGGTGGACAAACTTTATTATATAAAAGTTTAATAGGTAATCCCCACGGCTTTTTGCTATACTTAATAAAATAGATATTATTTTTCGTGGGTATTTACCCGGGATGTCAACTCCACCTGAGTATGGGCAGGGGTTGCAGTAACGAGAGTTAAAATAATTTTATGGAAGATATATCTGTTTGCCCATGCGGTTCCAGTCGATTCGTGTGAAGTACTGAAAGAAGGCTTTGGTCCAGTACCACAGCCATCGAAAAAAGGTGGTAATTGGAGGCGCTGGAGTTGCTGAAGGATTGTTCCTGACGGACCAGTATATCACGTAGGCTTTGCCTTTAATAAGACCCATTTCTACGAGAGAATATTTGGGGTCATACGTGAGTCCGAGTTCCAGTGCCCACATGCGACTGTCATTGCTTGAGTCCCTGTTGTCTCCCATAACAAAGTAATATCCATGAGGCACAACGATAGGACCAAATTCGTCCCTGTTGGGAAGGATGCGGCGGTCTTTATACATACCGTAAAGATCCTTTAAGGGTTTGCCGTTGATGAAGATCATTTTCTCGCGTATTTCTACGGTATCTCCCGGGAGCCCGATTACACGCTTGATGAAGTTTTTGGACTGATCAAGAGGATAGCGAAATACAATAATATCGCCGCGCCGGGGTTTGTTCCATGTGATTATATACTTGTTAACGAGAGGTAGTCTTATGCCGTATTCAAATTTCCTTACAAGAATATGATCTCCGATGTGAAGTGTTGGTATCATGGAACCAGATGGTATCTCGTAAGGCTCCACGATGAATATGCGTATGAGCATGGCAATACCTACGGCGATGAGAATGGTCTGAAACTCACTGAATAGTTTTTTCAATACTTCCTCCTCATTTCACTTTTAACACGGATAGGAATGCTTCCTGAGGAACTTCCACCTGCCCGATTTTTTTCATACGCTTTTTACCTTCTTTTTGTTTCTCCAGCAACTTTCGCTTTCGTGTGACGTCACCACCATAACACTTTGCTGTCACGTCCTTGCGCAGTGGTTTTACCGTTTCGCGGGCGATTACCCGTCCCTGTACAGCCGCCTGTATTGCTACTTCAAAGAGTTGTCGTGGTATGACTTCCTTGAGCTTGCGCACAATTTCCCGACCTCTACGGTGAGCCTGTTCTTTTGGTACCACAAAGGTAAAAGCATCTACAGGTTTGTTATTGATAAGAATGTCCAGCCTGACCAGGTCTCCTGGACGAAAACCGATAAATTCGTAGTCCATGGATCCGTATCCACGGGTGGCAGACTTAAGATCGTTGAAAAAGTCCATGATGATTTCCGAACGCGGCATTTCATATTCCAGCACGGCGGTGTAAGGTGTTGGATATTTCAGGCTTTTCTGAATTCCTCTTCTTCCTTCGCAGAGTTCAATGACTTTGCCCACGTAATCTGGTGGACATATAAGTGTTACCATTACATACGGCTCTTCGAAACGCTGAATCCGGGAATAATGTGGAAGTTCGGTAGGGGTGTGCACTTCTATTTCTTTTCCTTCTTTGGTGGTTACCCGGTACCGGACATTGGGGGTGGTGACAACGAGACGGAGTCCAAATTCTCTTTCGAGGCGTTCCTGTACAATTTCCATGTGCAACAATCCCAAAAATCCGCACCTGAAGCCAAACCCCAGTGCAGCAGAGGTTTCCGGTTCAAAAGTAAATGAAGCATCGTTAAGGCGCAGCTTCATCAGTGCATCGCGCAGGTTTTCGTAATCATCAGGATTTTCCGGATAGACGCCCGCGAAAACCATGGGTTTAAGCTCCTTGAATCCGGGCAAGGACCTGCTGACAGGCTTGGTGTGATGGGTAATGGTATCTCCCAACTTAACCTCACCGGGTTCCTTTATTCCTGCGATTACAAACCCGACCTCTCCGGGTCCCAGCTCCTGGACCTCGGAAGGATGTGGTGAAAAAAATCCCAGCCGCTGAACCTCGTATGATCTTCCGGTGCTGAACAGGCGAATCACATCTCCTTTACGAATAACACCTTCAAAAATTCTTACCATTACCACGACACCAAGATACCGATCATACCACGAATCAAAAACCAGGGCCTGAAGGGGGTTGTCAGCTTTTCCAGACGGAGGTGGTATTTTTACTGCAATCTGTTCAAGGAGTTTGTCTACATTCCATCCGAACTTTGCAGACACCTCTATTGCTTCGGATGCATCTATGCCGATAAGGTCTTCTATCTCCAGTTTGACCCTGTCAATGTCAGCATTGGGAAGGTCTATTTTGTTTATAACAGGAATAACTTCGAGGTCGTGGTCAACAGCTAAGAAAGCATTGGCTACAGTTTGCGCTTCCACTCCCTGAGTGGCATCTACCAGAAGAATTGCACCCTCACATGCGGCCAGGCTCCGTGATACTTCATAACTGAAGTCCACGTGCCCCGGCGTGTCTATGAGATTGAATATAAATTCCTCGCCGGTTTTAGCTCTGTAAACGAGTCTTACAGCCACTGCTTTAATGGTAATGCCCCTTTCCCTTTCAATTTCCATGGTGTCCAGAAACTGGTCTTTTTTTTCGCGTTCAGAAATCGCACCTGTAATTTCGAGGATGCGATCTGCAAGGGTGCTTTTCCCGTGGTCAATGTGAGCAATAAGTGCGAAATTACGAATGTTCCCGGCTTTTTTCATCATTTCTCTTCCTGAGACATTTGACAATATGCGTCAATTCCAGTGTATGCTTATTTACCATGAGCCCTGCCTGGTGGGCAATGGTAATAAAGAGGTTGGAAGGAAAGGACAGTGATTGTATAAATGCATGAAATGCTTTTAAATTACCGGTAAACTGAATAAGGAAGGAGAAAATGCCGAAGGAAAGCGCATCCGATTCAGTAAAGCAGCAGCAACCAGGCTTTATAGACACCCTCTGGAATTTCTTCTCGTCTATCAAACTTACCGTTGTGCTTTTAATTGTAATTGCTCTTTTTTCCATGGTTGGTACTTTTATCCAGCAGAACTCGGATCCTGAGGTATATATACGTCTTTACGGGGAGGCCGGTTATAAACTCATCCGTGTCCTGCAACTGGACAACCTCTATTCCGCCTGGTATTTCCAGTTGTTACTTGCATTGTTCATGATGAATTTAATAGTGTGTTCTCTCGAAAGATTCCCCTCGCTGTGGCGCAGTCTCAAGCGCCTGACGTTGCTGGCCAATCCGGATCACATTATGAAGCAGCCTTTTTCTGCGAAACTTCAATTAGCCGGAAAGACGAATGCTGCATCAAAACTGGAAAGAGTGCTCATGCAAAGTGGATATAAAGTTGTAAGACTGAACAGCAGCGAGGGCGTTTTTATGGCGTCAGAAAAAGGTCGTATTTCTCGTTTCGGCCCTTATATTACACACTTTGGGATAGTTATCACCATTATAGGAGCCATGATAGGAGGAGTGAGAGGGGTTAGAGGGTATGTTGAAATTCCTGAAGGTCAACTGGTGAACTATTTTTACGAGAGCGGTACGCACCGGAAAATCGCACTTCCTTTTTACGTAAAATGCGAGGATTTTAAAATCGTTTATTACGACCAGAAGAAGGGCAGGATGCCTAAGGACTACTTCTCCAAACTGGCTGTGTATGAAAATGATGAGCTTATTATGAGAAAAACTATTGAAGTAAATGACCCACTCAAATACAAAGGATTTACCTTTTATCAGGCAAATTATCGCCCGCGCACGTACACGGTGGATATCGAGTTTCAGATTGATTATGAAGGCAGTTCGCCTCGTAAGCTGACGGTGACTTACGGTGAAGAGTTCTTTTTAAAAAAAGGAATCAAGGCACGTGTTGTAGATTTCTCTGAAAACCTGAATAATATGGGACCTGTAGCCATTCTCGAGATTTCTCCTGATGGGAATGGTAAAAGCAAGCGCGTGCCCGTATTTGCTCATGCAGGGATATTCAAACATGTAAAAGTAAAGGGTATAAAGGATATTTCCATCACCGATTTTCATGTAAAAATTCTTACCTATGCCACAGGATTGCAGGTAAAGAAGGACCCCGGAGTCCCGGTGGTGCTGGTGGGCTTCTGTATTATTTCCCTGGGTGTGATGTTTTCCCTTGGGATATTCCATAAAAGAATATGGGCTATTGTTCGACCCGGGGGAGACGGCTGGGAAGTGTGTCTCGGGGGCTGGACTTATAAAAATCGTGGCGGTTTCGAGCGCCATTTTCAGGAAATTGTATCCAGGTTGCAGCAGGAGTAACTTGAACAGAAGAACTTATTTTTTTATTCATCAGGTGGTGTGGGCGGCCATGGGGATATGGTGCCTGGTGGCATGGTACTTGGCTGCAACATTAAGGCCTGTTGAAGGCGTCAATGCACCACCTGTGATTGGATGGGTACTTATCTGTACGGCTGTGATTGAAGCTGTTGTTGTGTTGATTTTCAGGTATCGTGTTTTTACTCCTCAACGCCTGGTAACAAAGGTTGAAAAAGAAAGTCCTGAAAAAAGTGCAGCAGCTGCTGTTTTGAGCACTGATACAGTTTTGTGGGCAATCGCGGCGAGTATTCCTCTATACGGCCTGTTCGGTGTACTTCTGGGTGCAATGAGTGAGGAGTTTCACATCCTCCCTATTATGGCTCTGGGTCTGATATTTTTCACGAGGCGTGATTCTCAAGATTTTGATAATATGATTCAGGAAATACTCAAGGATTATTACAGTCGCAACGAGCATTCTGACTGATGCATCCACTGGAGGTATCTCATTAATGAATTCTACCTTGGTTGTATGTATTCGCGAGGGTAATATCCACGAGGTGCTGGAGCACCTTCGCTCAGGTTTGTGCCACTGGGCAGAGGTAAGAGCAGATTTGTTTCCACCTGACAAACGCGAACAGGTTGTTTTTTCCCTCTGCAGGGATATTCAGGATGCAGGTGGAAAGGTTATTTTTACAGCACGCCATGTATCAGAAGGCGGCCGAATGGAAAATGCTGAGAGAATTCCCCTTTACCTTCAATGTATAAAAATTGTGGACGCGGTTGACGTGGAGGTATCCCAGCAGGAAACATTAAGAGAAGTAGTAGATTCAGCTCGTGCAGCTGGTAAAAATGTCATATTTTCATATCATAACTTTACTGAGACCCCCACACCCGCAGAACTCGAGACCGTTATGGAGGCTGTGGATAGAAAAAAGGGCGAAATATTCAAGGTGGCCTCGATGGTGAAAAATCGGGAAGATGCTCTAAGGCTTGTCAGATTTACCATAGCTCATGCATCCGAAAATGTGGCTGTTATGGGTATGGGCGAAAAAGCCCGGTGGACACGGTTTGTGCTCCCGATTCTTGGTTCCCGCCTCGCTTACGCTTCTTCAGGTGAAGGCACGGCTCCTGGTCAACCGTCGTTGATGGAATATATTGAAGCGGGCAGGCTTCTGGGGATAGATTGGGCGTGAAATGAAGGGCAGGAAGAGAATTACTTTTGGTGTGGTCATTTTTCCCGGTACCAATTGCGATCGTGATACCTATCACGCGGTAGAAGCACTGGGTTACAGAGCTCGCTATCTCTGGCACGTTGCCCGGGGGATACCCCAGGATGTACAGTGTGTAATTTTGCCCGGAGGATTTTCATACGGAGATTATCTGCGGGCAGGGGCCATAGCCAAATTCGCAAGGATCATGGATGCTGTGACAGAGTTTGCAGACAGGGGTGGACTTGTCCTCGGTATATGCAATGGTTTCCAGATTCTGGTTGAAAGCGGACTGCTTCCCGGAGCGTTGCTTCAAAATGTAAATTTACGCTTTATCTGTGAACACGTGTATATTCTGCCTCAGAGATTCGATACACCTTTTACCTGTGCTATACCTGAAGGTAGACCACTCAGAATACCTATTGCCCATATTCAGGGTCGCTATACGTACGGATCGCAAAAGGAGAAAACCTGTGCTCTTTTCTGTTATTGTGACAGGAACGGAAATATTACCGGCGATGCAAACCCAAATGGTTCAGAAGATAATATAGCAGGCATTGTTGCGCCGGGTAGGCTGAATGTTGCCGGCATGATGCCTCATCCCGAGCGGGCGGCGGAGATTGTGCTCGGGAGCAACGACGGTGCATGGATATTCAGATCTGTTGAGAGGTGGTTGAGCTAATGGCACAAAAGGATATTAATCCACGCCATAAAGCACTGTGCAAAGCTCTTGCAATGAAAGAGGAGGAATACTGGCGCCTTGTGCGTCTGCTCGGGCGGGAGCCGACGGAAACAGAATTGGGGATGACTGCTGCACTGTGGAGTGAGCATTGCAGTTACAAATCTTCGCGCCTGCACCTTCGTAAATTTCCCCGCAAGAGCTGGCGTGTTCTTGCTGGTCCAGGAGAAAACGCGGGCGCTGTTGATATTGGAGACGGATATGCCGTTGTGTTTAAGATGGAGAGCCACAACCACCCTTCTTTCATAGAGCCGTTTCACGGTGCTGCTACAGGTGTCGGGGGAATTTTGAGAGACATATTCGCCATGGGTGCAAGACCGGTTGCACTGCTGGATTCATTGCGTTTTGGTAACTTGGATAACTCCCGCATGAAGTACTTAGTGGATGGGGTTGTCTCCGGCATTGCTTTTTATGGAAATTGCGTTGGTGTTCCCACGATTGGAGGTGAAACGGATTTTGACCCTTCTTATAACGGCAACATTCTTGTGAATGTGATGTGTGTGGGCGTGGTGAAACATGAACGTATCCAGTCTGCACGCGCTGAGGGTCCTGGTAATCCAGTGATTTATGTAGGCTCGAAAACGGGTAGGGACGGTATTGGCGGTGCCACCATGGCCTCGGAGGAATTTTCCGATGAGACTGAAGAAAAACGGCCCTCGGTACAAATTGGAGATCCGTTTACCGAGAAACTGTTGATCGAAGCATGCCTTGAAGCTTACGAAAAGGATCTTGTCGTGGCTGTCCAGGATATGGGGGCTGCGGGTCTGACATCTTCTTCATCAGAGATGGCCGCGAAGGGAGGAGTGGGGATTGAACTGGATCTGGATCGTGTTCCTCTGCGGGAAAAAGGCATGAATGCCGTGGAAATAATGATTTCCGAGTCCCAGGAAAGGATGCTCATTATCGGGAGAAAAGGTGAAGAACGCCGGCTTATTCGACTTTTCAAAAAGTGGGGTCTGGATGCTGTCGTTGTTGGCCGCGTAACGGATTCCGGCAAGATCGTGGTGAAACACAAAGGCCGTGTTGTAGCTGACATGCCGGCAAGTATTTTGGTGGATGATGCACCTCTTTACCGCAGACCCGTGAAAGAACCTTCCTATCTACACGAACTGAGGGAATTTGATGTTTTTTCCCTGCCGGAACCGCGTGACCTTAAAAACGTTTTCGAGAAACTCCTCGCCTGGCCGGGTATTGCTTCGCGTCAGTGGGTCTACAGACAATACGATCATATGGTCGGGACTGACACGGTGGTTCTTCCAGGCTCTGATGCGGCGGTTTTACGCGTAAAAGGTATTAAACAGGCACTTGGTGTCACTTCGGACTGTACCCCGAGGTACTGTTATTTAGACCCTTTTACAGGCGGCATGCAGGCGGTGGCAGAAGCCGCGCGTAACCTTGCATGTGTAGGGGCCAAACCCATTGGTATTACAGACTGTCTTAATTTTGGTAATCCTGAAAAACCTGAAGTAATGTGGCAGTTTGTGAAATCAATTGAAGGAATGTCGAAAGCCCTGAGATATTTCCAGATACCTGTGGTCAGCGGCAATGTAAGCTTTTATAACGAAAACGAAGCTCTGGGCGCTGCTGTCCATCCTACTCCCACGGTGGGTATGGTGGGTATTGTAGAAGATGTAAATAAGATTGTTCCTGCCTGGTTCACCGAAGAAGAACACGCCATCATTTTGCTTGGGTCTCCAGGAGAGCAACTGGGAGGGAGTCTTTACCTGAAGGTTGTACATAACCTTGTGGCAGGTGAGCCTCCTGAAGTGGATTTGAAAGCGGAAAAGGCTTTGCAGAGAACCCTGAGAGAACTCCTATCCAGATGCCTTGTCAGTGCAGTTCACGATGTTTCAGATGGAGGGCTTGCTATTGCGCTTGCCGAATGCAGTGTTGCGTCTTCAGATGCCGTGGGTTTCAGCGTCGAGGTGCCGGTGTATCTTCGTGCCGATGCTGCACTTTTCGGCGAAGTGCAGGCCAGGGCCGTTGTGGCCTGTGAGCCTGAAAACACCTATGATGTGATGAGAATAGCGCGCAAGCATGGTATTACCGCTCGATTTCTGGGCACAACGGGTGGTAGATATCTGGATTTCAAAGGTATGTTCCGAATTTCTCAAAAGAGAGCTCGCCGTATATGGGCTGAAGCATTTGAGAGGGTGCTCAGATAATCCCTTTCTGTTCTTGAACTCACTGCAATGCAGTGTTAATTTCAAGCACGTTTTAATGCCATGAAAGTAAACGGTAGAAAAATTAGGTGGGCAGGTCCAGGAGATGTTAACGCTTTTTTCGGGCTCATGCTGGATAACGTATCCAATCTCATTATCTTAGCGTCACTGCTTACAGGTGTATTTGGTATGCCACGTGAGCTGGTGCTTTACCGGATGATTCCGGGTTCAGCTCTCGGTGTGCTTGTAGGAGACCTCATATACACCTGGATGGCTTTCCGTCTGGCAGCCAAGACAGGACGCAGCGATGTAACAGCCATGCCTTTAGGGTTAGATACGCCTTCACTGTTCGGTGTGGCTCTGGGCATCGTGGGCCCGGTATACATGGACACCGGGGATGCCCACCTTGCGTGGCAGGTTGGCATGGCTTCTGTGGTGATTATGGGAGTGGTGAAGGTCATTCTTTCCTTTTTCGGTGAGCGGGTGAGGGCGGCTGTTCCCCGGGCAGGACTCCTCGGGTCCATTGCCGGAATTGCCATTTTGCTGATCGCCTTTTTACCGCTTCTTAAAATTTTCGAAACTCCGGTGGCGGGACTTGTGTCTCTCGGCGTGGTTTTTGCCACCCTTATTGCAGGTTTGCGACTTCCACTTGGAATACCCGGTGCCTTCGGAGCTGTTCTGGCGGGTACGGGAGTTTACTATCTTGCCGGAGTCCTGGGAGGAGGACTGCCTTCTTCTCCGGAAATTGCAGTGATACATGTGTCTCTACCACTGCCCAGCGGTGAGTTCCTCGGGGGAATGAAGGACGCTATCAAATATGCATCCCTGTCCATTCCATTTGCGGTGGCAACCGTCATAGGGGGTATTGATGTAACCGAGTCTGCAGCTGTAGCTGGTGACGATTATGATACGCGTGAGATACTCCTGGCAGAAGGCATTGCCACTTTAATTGCAGGCCTGTGTGGTGGTGTTATTCAGAGTACCCCTTATATCGGGCATCCGGCATACAAAAAGATGGGGGGCAGGGCAGGTTACACGCTTGCCACGGCCCTCTTTATAGGTATAGGCGGGATGGTGGGTTTCCTGCCGTACGTGATTTCGATTATCCCGGAGGCAGCGGTGGCTCCCATACTCGTGTTCATTGGTGTTGAAATCATGACCCAGGCATACGCGGCTACTCCACGAGAGCACTATCAGGCACTTTCCATTTCGCTGTTGCCGTCAGCGGCTTACCTTGTATGTATAGAGGTAAAACAGTTTATTGCATGGTCAGGTGCGTCTGTACAGGCACTTCCTCCTGTGGCTGTGAAAACCCTGTCCGTGCTATACGTGTTAAGTAACGGGTTTATACTTACTGCATTGCTGTGGGGTGGCGCCTTTGCCCATTTATCTTCCGGGGATAGGCGTCGCGCTTTTGTTTACACAATCGTACTTGCCGGACTTTCGCTGTTTGGTGTCATACACTCGGTAATGGAGAATGGAGCACTTTATCTTCCGTGGAAAGCAGGTTCATCTATTCCTTTTGTGCTGGCACTGTCCTACCTGTTTATGGGAGCGAGTTTTTATCTTGCAAAAAAGGAGAGGGCTGATGGAAGAGTTGCAGCGTATTCTCGCCTCACACGATGAGTTTTTTCGCATCCGTTACAGGAAACTCCAGGAACTTAAAGAAATGGGTTATGACCCTCAAGCGGCTCACTTCAAACCCACACACTCCAGTACAGCTGTATTTGATGAGGCAGGATCACTTAGCGCTGAAGAATTGGAAGCTCGTAAAATTCGGGTGGCTGTGGCTGGGCGTGTTATCGCCATGCGCCAGTTTGGCAAAGCCTCTTTTTTTCATTTGCTGGATGGTACAGGCAAAATCCAGGGTTTCATAGAAATCAGAACAGCCGGAGAAGATGCCTTCAAGGCCTTTAAAAAAATTGACATCGGGGACATTATCGGAGTGGAAGGCTATCTTTTCCGTACGCGAACAGGTGAACTCACAGTTAATACGGAACATTTTTATCTTTTGACCAAATCCCTGAGACCTCTCCCGGAAAAATGGCATGGTTTGCAGGATGTGGAAATAAGGTATCGTCAGCGGTACCTTGACCTCATCGCCAATCCGGAGGTCAGGGAAATATTCAGAAAACGCTCGCGTATAATTGCGTACATTCGACATTTCTTTCAAGACAGACAATTCTTGGAAGTTGATACTCCAACAATGCAGGTAATACCTGGCGGGGCAGCAGCAAAGCCCTTTGTAACATATCACAACGTACTGGACATGAACCTTTATCTGCGCATTGCTCCTGAACTTTACCTCAAGCGACTTCTCGTGGGAGGCTTTGAAAGGGTATTCGAGATTGGAAAGAATTTCCGCAACGAAGGAGTCTCGAGCGTTCACAACCCGGAATTTACCATGATGGAATTTTACATGGCATACTCCGACTACAATGACCTCATGAACATGACAGAGGAACTTTTGAGCAGTCTTGTGAAGGAACTTTACAACAGCTATACATTTGAATATCAGGGAATTGAAATTGATGTAACTCCTCCTTTTAAACGCATCACTTTTCTCGAAAGTCTTACGAGTATAGGCGGTGTTGATTCAGAAATTGTAAACTCCAGAGAACGCGCTTTAAAATTGGCCCGGGAGATGGGAGCTAAGCTAAGGGATGACTCGCCTCATGGCAAGGTGCTGGAGGAAATTTTTGAAAGAACTGTTCAACCCCACCTGCAGAATCCAACGTTTGTGGTTGACTTCCCTGTGGACATTTCTCCGCTTGCGAAAAGAAAGCCGGATAACCCTGAACTGGTGGAAAGGTTCGAGCTGTACCTTGCAGGCCTCGAGGTGGCCAATGCCTTTTCAGAACTTAATGATCCTATTGACCAGCGTTTGCGTTTTGAGGAACAGGCAAAATTGCGTTCAAGCGGTGATGATGAAGCACACGCATTTGACGAGGATTTTATCACTGCCCTTGAATACGGAATGCCGCCTGCAGCAGGTGAAGGCATAGGCATTGACAGGCTTGTGATGATACTGACCGACTCGCGAAGCATCCGCGAGGTCATCCTTTTTCCTCACCTGCGAAAGAGGCCGCAGGAATGAGAACAGAGTTATTTATAGCCCTGCGGTATTTACGAGCGCGCAAAAGAGAGCGTTTTATTTCTTTTGTGAGTTTGATGGCATTTACCGGTGTTTTTATAGGGGTTTTGACCATGATCGTGGTTCTTTCGGTGGCTTCTGGATTTGAGGAAGACCTCAAGGAAAAGATTCTGGGCTTCAATGCTCATATCGTGGTATTCCGCCTGGGAGGACAATTTACAAACTATATGGATGTTGCTGACAAGATTGAAACCGTGCCGGGAGTGGTCGCAGCGAGTCCGTTTATCATGTCTCAGGGATTGCTCTCGGGCGGAGGCGGGGTCAGCGGGGTCGTTGTTTATGGTATATTCCCGGAAAGGGCCTCGAAAGTGCTTGCTATACGCCAGGCCATCATGCGCGGCAAAGGGGACATTATGCAGATTGGAAAGGGTGATCCTCCGGGTATCGCCATCGGCAAGGAGCTTGCAAAACTTACCTCTACTTATGTCGGCGATGTGGTGACCCTTGTCTCTCCCAAGGGGAGTGCAACGCCTCTGGGTAACATTCCAAGGTTTAAAAAATTTCGCGTGGTTGCACAGTTTGATGCGGGAATGTATGAGTACGATTCCTCCTTTGTGTTTGCTCACATCAGGGATGTACAGCGTTTTTTTGACATGGGAGACGAGGTATCAGGTATTGATGTGCGCGTAAAGGACCCTGATGATGCCGGGACCATCGCTGATAACATCAAAGCAGTGATTGGATTTCCCCGGTACTACACCAAGACGTGGATGGATATGAACAGGAGCCTTTTCACGGCATTACGCCTGGAAAAAATTGTGTTCTTTATTATCCTTACGCTGATTGTGCTTGTCGCTTCTTTCAACATCATAACAACGCTGACGATGACGGTGATGGAAAAGCAGAAAGACATCGCCATTTTAAGAGCAATGGGAGCATCTCGCTCTACCGTATTGCGTATATTTCTGCTTCAGGGAATGCTCATCGGTCTCGTGGGAGAGGTGCTGGGACTCGCGGCCGGGCTGGGAGCATGTTATTTGCTCAGCAGGTACCAATTCATTCATCTGCCTCAGGATGTATATTACATATCTAATTTGCCGGTGAAAGTGGAACCGCTTACTGTAGTGCTTATTGCACTTGTCGCATTTGTGCTTGTACTGCTTGCATCACTTTATCCTGCAAGGAGGGCTGCATCATCAGTACCCTCTGAAATTCTGCGTTATGAGTAATTTCCCCAGCGGTTCCATATCTTTTCTTGAACACAGGGTTTATCGGGATTTTCCAGGTGGTGCTGTTGTCGTAGCGAGAGATGGAAACGTTTTGTATGAAGAGTACGGGGGGGCCTCCCGACTCATCCCCTCTGTTAAAAGCGTAAAAAGCGGTACACTGTTTGACCTTGCATCCGTGACAAAGCCGCTGGTTACAGGGAAGCTCTGGGCAGTGCTTTGTCAGAAGGGTCTTGTGGACTGGGATATGCGAGTAGGAGATGTCTTCCGTCATGGAAACACAGCATTGCTGGATGTGAAATTGACAGAACTGTTGGGACACACCGGCGGCCTCCCCGGGTATCTTCCACTGTACAAAGCAGTGCCTCTCTCCCGGTGGGGTACGGAGGAAGCGAAGGAGATTTTTATCAAAAAGATACTTTCTCATGAGCCGCGTACCAGGGGACACAGGGTCTACAGTGATTTGGGATTTATGTTGCTTGGGTTTGCATTTGAGAAAGTGACCGGGGAAACACTTGAAGAACTTTTCGAAAAATATGTCTTGAATGCACTTTCCGGATGCAGAATGGTCGGTCTGGGTGGATGCAGCGGCGGATATGAGTGTGCAGCTACGGAACTTTCCCTTATGGAGGGGAGAGTTCTTGAGGGCGAGGTGCACGATGAAAATGCCAGGGCCCTTGGGGGACTTGCCGGTCATGCAGGGCTTTTCGCCTCTGCTCGTGATACCATGATACTTGCGACGGAGTGGCTTTTCGCTTTAAAGGGCAGGGGCAGGATTATGAGCAGGAGCGTATGCGAACGCATGCTCTTTCACCAGGATGGATATCCGCTTGCATGGGACATACCCGAGGGGCCTCATTCTATTTACGGAAGTCTTCCCCCTGGAACATTTGCACATGCGGGGTTTACGGGCACCACTGTTGCCATTCGTCCCGAGACAGGGCTGTGTGTTGTGTTCCTGACCAACAGGGTTCATCCTTCGCGACTTTCCTATAATTTTCGATCTACCAGGCGCGAAGTAATGGAGGAAATTTTCCGCACGTGGGAGGTACAGTGAAAGTCAAAGAAGGTGATAGGGTGTTGCTTTTGGTGAAAGGGAAAGAGTACCTGGTGGAAGTGTCAGACCGGAGTTTTGGAACCAATCAGGGCATGTTTGAACTGAAAGATGCTATTTCAAAGGAATACGGTAGTTACATCGTATCTTCCACGGGTGTTAGAGGATACCTGCTGCGTCCAACGCTTTACGATTTGATGATGAAGATTAAGCGGCAAACCCAGATTGTATACCCCAAGGATGCGGGATACATACTTTTGCGTCTGGGTATCGGCCCGGGGATGCGTGTGCTTGAATGCGGATGTGGTTCGGGTTCTCTGACAATGGCATTTGCTTTTGCAGTAGGTGATACGGGGAAAGTTTACTCTTACGATGAGCGCGATGAATTTATAACACTCGCGAAAGAGAATCTGGCGCGAGCAAGACTCCATCATCGTGTGGAATTCAAGTGTCGCCGTGCACAGGATGGTTTTGATGAAAAAGATGTGAATGCAGTGTTTTTGGATCTGCCTGAACCTTGGGTGGCTATCCAATCAGCCTGGCAAAGTCTTGCTGGAGGTGGCGTTCTGGGGACACTTTCTCCAACGTACAACCAGATAGAACGTACGGTAGAAACTCTTATGCAGGGGGGATTTGAAATTATCGAGACTGTAGAAATACTGGTGAGAGAGATCCTTGCCAGACCAGGAAAGACTCGTCCGCGTGAACGCATGGTCAGCCATACGGCGTTTTTGATGTTTGCGAGAAAGGTGAATGAATAGCAGAGAGAGGACCAAGATGTTTTCTGCTTTCAAGTGTTTTTAGCTCCTGCTTTACCACTCTCTCGACAGAGCGAATGTTCAATGTTGAGACCAGACCCCGGAGGGGTTGACTATTCGTGGGGGGGCCGGTATAAATAAAGTCGCCCTGGAGGTGGTCCCTGGAGGTGGTCCCATCGTCTAGCCAGGTCCAGGACGCCGGATTCTCACTTCGGTAACCCGGGTTCAAATCCCGGTGGGACCACCAGTTCCACATTAAGAACTCTTCTCTTGTTTGCTTTGTTTGTTTTAGAGCTACAGCCTCATGCTCAAGTAATTTGTCAGGTAATGTTCAATTTCACTCCGTCCTTTTGCACAGATGATGCACATTAACTTCCAGTCTCACAACTGGAAACTGCAATTCATTTTCCATTGTGATTTATCTTCCCTTTTGCCATGATATGTGTTCATCAAGTTTTTGGTGGAGGAAAAAAATGAGCAAACTGGATGTTGCCGTTATCATGGGTTCCATCTCAGACAGTGAGTTTCTTAAGCCCTGCACTGACACGCTGCGTGAATTGGGTATTTCGTATGAGTTAAAAGTACTTTCTGCCCACAGAGACCCGGATCGTCTCCTCAAGTACGTAAAAGAAGCTGAAGAAAAGGGTGTACAGGTTTTTATCGCCGCTGCAGGAGGAGCAGCTCACCTTCCCGGCGTGATAGCATCACACACATTAAAGCCGGTTATAGGGGTACCTGTGCCCTCAAGTTTTCTTTCCGGGCTTGATTCGCTTCTGTCCATTGTCCAGATGCCGTCAGGTATTCCCGTGGCAACGGTAGCAGTAGGTAAAGCCGGGCCTGTAAATGCAGCGGTTCTTGCCTGTCGTATATTGAGTTTGAAAAGGAAGGGTTTATATTCTTCTCTTACGCAGTTTATGAAAAAGCTCGCTGACAGGAGCAGAGGCGGGTAAACCAGAACCCGGGGGTAGGTTATTACCCCGACATTTTTATTATCCGTTCAATGAATTCTCCCTGAAATTCAATAAAAAAATACCTTCTGTCACCGAATCTTCGTGGCATGGCTCTTGCTCATCCTATAGTTACGAATCCAGGGAGGTGGGTGATGAGAGAGGGGAGACCGCGCATAGAGAAGATAAGAATTCTGCTCGTGGATGATGAGGAAATGGTTTGCAGATCGTTTAAAAGGATTATCTCCAGTGACGATGTAGAGGTGGAGGTGTTTCAGGATCCGGTAAAGGCTCTTCGTGCGCTGGAAGGGGGGAAGGTTTTTGACATTGTGATTGCTGATTTCAAAATGGACAACATGAACGGGGTGGAATTTTTAGAGCATGTGAGAGACCTTCTTCCTGATGCTGTGCGCATGATTATTACGGGATACATGGATATGCAGATTGCAGCAGATGCTGTGAATAAAGTGGGCGTTTACAAGATTATTCTCAAGCCATGGAAAATTGACGAATTGAAGTCAATTATTAACGAGGCTGTGGCACTTGTACACATGACACGGCTCTCGCGCAATGCGGCTGACTGTGCCATGGGCCGAGAGGAGGCCGTCAAAAAGGTGAGGGATCATCTCGATTATGTGAAAAGTGCAGGAATACTGGATAGTCTGGCCAGGAAAATGCACAGTGACCATGTTGTGAAAGAGACGGCATTGGCAGCCCTGAAAAGCATTGTGACGGCTTTCGAACTGCGGGATGCTGAAACTGTCGGTCACTCATTTCAGGTGGCAAAACTCACGCGTACCATTGCCGAAAAGGCAGAATACCCGAGTGAACACCTTGATGGATTGGAAGTTGCGGCTTTGCTGCACGATATAGGGAAAATCTCGATACCCGAGAACATCCTTTTGAAAAAGGGAAAGCTCACCCCTGAAGAATACAATGAAATGAAAAAGCACCCACTTTACGGAGCGCGCATCGTGGAAGGGCTTGAATGGCCACCCATGCTGCGGCAGGTCATACTTGAACACCACGAGTGGTACAACGGTAATGGCTATCCTTTTGGCTTGAGCGGGGAAGAGATCAGCCTGGAAGGCCGCATCGTGATGATCGCTGATACCATTTCGGCCATGCTCCAGCAGCGAAGCTATCGAACTCCCCGCACGCTCGAGGATGTGCGCAGGGAATTGCTCGACAAGTCCGGTATTCAATTTGATCCCCACCTTGCACGGGTTGCACTTCGCATACTCGACGAGATGGGAGAGGACGGGTACCGCCAGGTTGTGGAACAGGCTCGGGAGGCCGGAAAGATTATATATCTCGGAAATTTCAGGGAGGGCGACCATGAAGGATTTAACAAGGCACAGGCATAAAGTTTTAGTTACAGATGATGAAGAATACGTGCGCAACACCATCAAACGGGCATTGCGAGCCATTGAGGATTGTGTAATTGTTACAGCTTCCAACTCTACCGAGGCCAGGCGCATTCTTGAAACGCAGGATGATGTGGAGGTGTTGATCTCCGACCAGAAAATGCCCGGCGACTCGGGCGTGGACCTTCTTTCCTGGGTGAAGTTGAACCGTCCCGACGTAGTGACCATTATGCTTACCGGGTACGCGGATCTTGAGACAGCCATGAAAGCGATCAACGAGGGCCAGGTGTTCAAGTTCCTTACAAAACCCTGGGAAAAGGACAACCTCGTGGATGTCGTATCGCAGGCCATCGATGTGTATCACAAAATGAAGGAAGCGAAACGCCTGCTTAAAGAGCGGAACGAGGAAGCGCGTCGCATTATCGAGGAACTGGAAGCAACTTATCCAGGCATAACGAAGGTGGAGAGGGACGAAGCCGGTCGTATTATTCTGGACGGAGTGGAGTAAGAATGTCCTTGGCTCTCATGTCACATGCAACAGGTCGTGTGCTTGTTATAGATGATGATGCTACTTCTTTGCGCATGATTTTTGATGCTCTCACTTCTGCAGGTTATGAGGTTTTTACGGCCCAATCGGGCAGGAGTGCTCTCGAGGTGCTTAAAACAGCATCTCCAGATGTGGCTGTCGTGGATTTGATCCTCCCTGATACGGATGGTATATCCCTGATGAAAAGCCTTTTGGAACATCACAGCCGCATGAAGTATGTGGTGATCTCAGCTTATGCAAATATGGACGCTGCTATCCAGGCCCTTCGATATCATGCCACGGATTTTCTCAAAAAGCCGTTTTCCAGGGAAGAACTTCTCCATTCCGTAGAGCAGGCCATGCACATGCAACGCATGGAAGAAGAAAGAGAACTTCTGATCAGTCACCTGGAAAATCGCCTGCAACGCCTGGATGTAATCCATGATGTTATTACATCCATTACCGCCACCATGGAGCGGAAGGAACTTTTACGCAATATCATGCAAAGGGTCAGGGAATTTTTACAGGTGGACGGGTGCAGCCTGTTTTTTTACGACGAAGAAAGCGACGAACTTTATTTCGAGGAAATTCTCGGTGGCGGTGGAGACAAACTCAAGGAAATTCGGCTGAAAATGGGCCAGGGCGTCGTGGGCTATGCAGCACAGAAAAGGTGTGCAGTCGTTGTCAATGACGCTTACAACGACGAGCGTTTCTGCAGCGATGTGGATAAAAAGGTGGGATACCACACCAGGAACATGATGGCTGCACCTCTCATTTTTGGCGGGCGCCTTCTGGGAGTCATCGAGGTGGTCAACAAGATCGGTGACAGGGGCTTTGACCAGGAAGACATACGGTTCCTGGAAATCCTTGCCAAACACATTACAGTTGCCATTCATAATGCCCAGGTGGCGGAAGAACTCGAAAGGGCCAGGCGCTTTGAGGAACTGAAAAAAGAAGAACTCAAGAAAGTTCTTGAGGAAAAGGTCCGAGAGATTGAAGAAATCCACAGGAACATGATGCAAACGGAAAAGCTGGCTTCACTGGGAGAATTCACCGCAGGGATCGCCCATGAAATTAACAATCCGATCAGTTTCGTCTCTGGTAACGCTGAGGTGCTTCTCGATTACATCAGGGACCTGAAAACTGCTTTCGCAAAAATACTCGAGGTATGCGTTGATCATCCAGATGCTCAAAAAACGACCCGCCGGGTTTATTCCCTGCTGAATGACCTGGACGAGATTGCGGTCGAGATGAGGGAGGGGGCCAGGCGTGTCGTTGATATCGTGAATAATTTAAAGCGGTTCGCACATGAAAACACCGAAGATAGAAGACCCATCACCATACGCGAAGCATTATCGCTTGCAGAAAGAATCCTTCATACAAAGCTTTCGTCTCCGGGTATTTATTACACATCACGTGTGGACCCCTCATTAAGAGTGAAAGGCAATGAGTCACAGTTGACCCAGATGTTTGTTAATCTTTTGTCCAATGCTGTTGATGCAGTAAGAGAGAAGGAAAATGGGAAAATTTCTGTAGAAGCATACAGGGACGGTTCATATGTTGTTATTTATGTTCGCGATACAGGATGTGGCATTTCCAGGGAAAAATTGAATCGCATTTTCGATCCATTTTTTACGACCAAGCCCCCTGGAAAGGGTACAGGTCTTGGCCTGTCCATTACGTACCGCATAGTAAAAGACCACGGAGGAGACATTACCGTGGAAAGCGAAGTCGGGAGGGGGACAACTTTCTGCGTGCGATTGCCTGCTCTGGAGGAAACACTGGAGGTTTGAGTAAATGGCTAATCGTAGCAGTTCAGCAGGAATAGAGATCATCCGGGTGGAACAGGAAAAGGGTCCTGTGGTTGTCGCGGTATCACCGTCGCTTTTACCCCAGATAAAGGCGTGGACAGAAGAAGTGCATGAAAATGTGAAACTTGTGCCACTGAATGAGTTGAGTGAAGTGGTGAAAGAAGGGCGCACGCCTCCTGCAGTTGTGTTGTGCCTTGAAACGTGGAAGGAGGCGGAACAACTGGCAGAAGTGATAATAAAACTTTCCGAGCATGGATGCGTGCGCATACTCACCCGTTCGGGCTGGGTGGTTGGCCCGGATGAATACTCTGTATATGAGAAGTTGCAGCGGGCTTTCGGGATAGAATCGACTTCCACACCTCTCAACCGCCAGTCTTTTCTGGAAGCTATTACAAAACCCCTTTTCCACTGCACTGCCTGGACCCAGTACATTCCCCCTGAGAATGCCGCGAATCTGGTGCATCTCATACAGCTAATCAACGTAACGGACTTTATAAGTGATGTGCTTCCATCACTTACCCGCTCGGCATGCCAGTTTTTCGGTGGAGATTCAGCATCTTTCATGCTCTACGATTCTGTCAGGCACAAACTAAAACTCATTGCAACGTACGGTTCAGGCTACGGTGATTTTCTGGGAAAAACCGAGGAACCCGGTCGAGGTGCCGCGGGCTGGGCCTTTGAAAAAGGAAGCGTACTGGTCATCCGCAGGTCACCTGTGGAGATCCAGGAGAAGTTTCGATCACCGGTGAGGGAAGACCTCTCGTGGTCGGTGGTTATACCTGTTGTGTACAAGGACAAAAAGTACGGAGTACTCAACATACATAGCCATGAAGGGGATCCCCCCTCCTTCGCGTCTGAAGGGGCGCGGTTACTCTCGCATATTTTGGGACACGCGTTTCAGGACGAGGAACGGTCACGTTTCCAGGCTTTGCTCACCGGTATGGCCCGAACCCTTCCGAGAGGCATCATTATGTTCTCCAGAAAGGGTGATGTGGAATTTGTCAACGACAATGCACTTGAACTACTCTCACGGTACGCGTTCCCGCGCAGGGAAATTGCCGAGGGAACTCGCGCCCCTGAACTTCTTTCCGTACTTCTTTCCTTCAGCCGTGAGGAAGGAGCGGCCAGGATTTTTACGCGCGATGGCCTGTCGGAGGGCTACATAAGCGTGATGATGATTCCCTATCAGTATGGAAACAGCTGGTATTTCATAGCCGTGCTCAATGATCTCACCGACATTGTGGAGGGATTGAACAAGGACAAGATTACAAAGGTTATTGAATCAGCCAAGGAGTCACTTGCGGCAATTCAGCATCATATCAACAACCCACTCTGTTACGTGAGTGCAAACATTGAATATTTGAAAACGCTGATGCAGAGTCTCGATGACAGCGAGATCTCCGAAGGGCACAAAAGGGAAATATTGAAAGAGTGTCGTGCCATTGTTGAAGAGGCCTACGATGGTGTTGCAAGACTCACCCGGTTCATGAAAGAAATTTCTCTGTTTTTGAATCCCACCTTACTCGATAAAACCGAAGTGGACATCAGAGAGATGCTCCTGGAGCTTGTTGAAGAAGTAGAGTCCAAGAATCTCATGCTTTCCTGGGAAAATGGAGATTTTAAAGTTTGTGGCAATCCAAGGTCGCTTAGAGAGATGTTCAAGGCAGTGATAGACAACGCGTTGCAGGTAGCAAAAGGTGATTCCACTGTACAGGTAAAAATCGTGCCTGCCAGAGACAAGGTTTCGGTAATGATTTCAGATGAAGGCCCGGGAATGAGCGAAGAGGAAAAGGCTAAAAGCTACTTTCCCTTTTTTACCACCCATTCGGACAAGGAACATTTCGGGCTCGGCCTGTCAAAAGTGTATGATATACTCAACATGCATGGAGGATGGCTCGATATAAGGTCCAGGCGCGGTGAAGGCACCGTGGTGGTTATACAGCTACCAAGGAGCCCTAAGTGAAATCGTCCGTGCGTGTGCTTATTGTTGATGATGAGGATTTCATAAGGAAATCTTTTGTTCGGATATTAAAAAGGGACGAGTATGAAATACTCGAGGCAGGTTCGCTTGAAGAGGCTAAAAATGTATTTGTTCGTGAAAATCCGGATGTTGTACTTCTGGATGTAAAGCTCCCGGACGGGGACGGAATCGAATTTCTCGAACGCTTGAAATCCTCGGGTTCAAGCGCGGAAGTCATAATTGTAACAGGATATGGGACCGTAGAGATGGCCGTTGAAGCAGTCAAAAAGGGTGCGTTTGATTTTCTGACAAAGCCTATAGAACCTGTGGAAAAATTACGTGTCGCCGTAATGAGGGCGGTGGAAAGAAAGAAATCGCGGGAACGCATTGCTTATCTTGAGGATGTCCTGGGTAAGGAAAGTGCTTTTTCGCGCATTATCGGGCGCACGACAGAAATGAAAGAAGTATTCAACCTCATTGAATCTGTTGCTCCGGCAGAAGCGTCGATTTTGATATACGGTGAAAGCGGTACAGGAAAGGAACTTGTCGCGAGAGCCATTCATGACCTGAGTCGTCGTAAAAACGGTCCTTTTATCACGGTTAATTGTTCGGCTCTTACAGAAACCCTCATAGAGAGTGAGCTTTTTGGGCATGAAAAAGGTGCTTTCACCGGTGCCATTACTTCTCGCCGTGGTATGTTTGAAGAAGCTGATGGTGGGACGATCTTCTTGGACGAAATAGGAGACTTGCCATCCAGTCTCCAGCCCAAGCTACTTCGTGTGCTCCAGAATGGAGAGGTAAGGCGTGTGGGAGGATCCCGTGTGTTTCACGTGGATGTGCGTGTTATTGCTGCTACCAACAGAGACTTAAAGAAAGCAATGGAAGAGGGGAGCTTCCGGGAAGACCTGTATTATCGCCTCTCCGTCGTGACCATTCATTTGCCGCCGCTGAGGGAAAGACGTGACGACATCCCACTGCTTGCTAACTACTTTGTAAAAAAATATGCAGAAAAGAACAATAAGAACATCCACGGAATCAGTGACGTTGCCATGAAAATGCTAATGGCGTACCGCTGGCCAGGTAACGTAAGGGAGCTTGAGAATGTAATTGAGCGAGCGGTAATTATTGAAAAGGAGGAAGAGATCACTCCCGGTTCCCTTCCCCATGAGCTCACGCTTAACTTTGACATTGAACAGGAAGAAAGCACGGATGCTCTTCTTCAGCTTCCCTATCAGAAAGCAAAAGAAGTGTTTACGGCAGCTTTTGAACGAAAGTATTTTGAGGGTTTACTCAAAAAAACAGAAGGTAATGTCACCCGGGCGGCAAAACTTGCCGGCATGGACAGAAGCAACTTCAGAAAAATCCTTAAACGCATCGGCCTGAAATAACCCTCCGGGGTCTGGTCTCAACATTTGACATTCGACCTCCGGAGGTTAAGCTTTCCATCGTGGAGATTGATTTGTTCACCTTGGTTGTCTGTAATGACGAAGAAATAGGGTGATCGTAAGTTTCAAGGTTTGTGCAGTAGTGTTTTTGCTTTGTTCTTTATGACTCGATATTGTTTTGCCAAGAGTGCGAGCGTTTATAAGAAACTTCGTCTGAAACGTTCTCTTTATACCTTATTTTATTCACTGTTGAGAGTCGAAACCGGAAGGTTGTGCTTTCTCGTTGACACATGAAAGTTTAGATGGCAGTCTTTCAATTAATTTGTGGGTGGGGGATATGCTCAACATTCGTGAGAGATTTCTCAACTTTATTGCCACGCAGGCGACGGAACATCCTATCAGGCTCCTGTTAGTTATTGGTCTGTTTACGGCAGGTTGTTTGATTCTCGCCTCAGGTGTAAAACTTGACCTCTCCATGCTTGCTGAACTCCCTGAAAATGACCCCATGGTGGAACGCTTTAAGGAGGCATACGACAATTACGGCGGCCTGGAATACGTATTTGTTGTACTTGAGTCAAAGGATATAGACCGGGCTAAAAAAATGGCCGATGAAATGGCCCCCGCGCTCAAGGGTCTGAAAAAGTATTTCCGCTCTGTAAGGCATAAGGTTGACGTGGATTTTTTCAAGCCGTACAGCATTCTTTTTCTCAGTTTGGACGAAATAAAAGACCTTACAAGTACATTTCGAAGAAACCTTGATACTTACAAAACCATGCTGAAAAAACTCGATGTGGAGACTTTCCTGCTGGGAACCTACTCCATTTTTGACAGGGAAATTTCTGAAATCAATGAAATTACCGAGGAGGACACCCGCGCCTCCGGTATAAAGGGGCTCAGGCGCTGGAGTGAGAGGGTCAGGCAAATACTGGTTGAGGGTAAAAAGGTAAAACCTTCCACGTATCGCAACACCCTGGCGGGCATTTTTGCAGCGCGGGCAGGAACTGGTGGTGTGGTGGATGAATATTTCCTCTCTCCCAACGAGAAACTTCTCACCATAATGCTGGCACCTGTGGAGCCCAGCGAAAACATTGTCTATGACATTGAAGCAATGAAAGCTTTGGAGAATGTAGTAAATCGTTTCCGTCCCCGGTATCCCGATGTGAAGGTAGGTATTACCGGAGCTGTTGCCATTGTACGTGATCAGCATATTGCTATTCAGAAGGACATGAAAATGACAACCATCATATCCATGATCGGAGTGCTTGTTCTCTTTGCTGTATCATATGGAAGACTCATTTACGCCTTTCTTATGGGCATTCCTCTTGCCATAGGCCTTATATGGACCCTTGCTTTTGTTCGGATTTACCCTGGAGCTATTACAATAACCACCTCAGTATTTGGTGCAATTCTCATCGGTCTTGGCATTGATTTTGCCATTCATCTCGTATCCCGTTTCAACGATGACATTTACGATGGTAAGGACGTGCCCACGGCGGTTCGTAATGCCGTAACTGCTACTGGTAAGGGAATTATTACAGGTGCTGTGACCACAGCTACAGCCTTTTTCACACTTTTAATGGCATATCACAAAGGCGTTGAATTCCTTGGTGCTGTTGCAGGTACAGGGGTTTTGCTGTGCATGCTGGCCATGTTTCTTGTTGTTCCACCGATTCTTCTTGTTTTAGGTCGTCGGGGAATCCTTGGTCGTGGTTCTCAGCTGGGGCCCCTCGTACGCATGGCACGAGTGATGGAAAGGAAGCCTCTCTACTTCTTTATCCCGGTTGCCATCCTTACCGGCTGGATGGTTTTCGAAGCAGAACACGTTGCCTTTGACAACAACTTCAGAAACCTGATGCCTCAAGATATGCCTTCGCTCCAATGGGTAAAACATTTTGAAGAAGAATTTGAAAGAGGTATTGATTATGGGCTTGTAGTGGTGGACACCGTAGAAGAAGCGAGACGCCAGACAGAAATGATAGAAGAACTGGACACTGTTGGATTCGTGGATTCGATTGCCAATTATCTACCAGATGCCCAGGAAGAAAAAATCGATGCCCTGAAGCCCCTTGCAGAGATGCTGGACAGTCTCAAGCCTGCTTCACCTGATTCAGTAATTTTTGATGGTCCCGACTGGCGCCGGAGGTGGAAGGTAGCCTTCTCTAAAATGCGGGACATTGCTCTTGCCTTGAAGCAGCTTTGCGTGGCAGGTGGTTATTTCGAGGGTGAAGACGATGCAACCAGGTTTCGAGATAACCTGGATACAATAATAAAGGCCCTGGAAGAAGGTAAAGTGAGTGAAGAAAATGCGCGCTATTTCAATTCACTTCACGCCCGGGAGTTCGTGCAATCATTTTATGATTTTCGCAAGTCCGCACGACCGTCTGTACTGACAGTAAACGAGTTGCCTGAAGACATCAAGAAAGCGTATATAGGAACTAACGGAAAATACCTCATCTACGCTTATCCCAGTCAGTCTGTCTGGACGGACAAGGCGTTCATGGGTCGATTTGTTGAAGATATGAAATCGGTTAACCCTGACGCCTTTGGAATACCCTTCATTTTTTACTACGCCTCAGCGCGCATCCTGGAAGACCTGGAGCGTTCTGCTGTACTGGCATTGCTTGTGATTTTCTTACTGGTTTATCTTGATTTCAGGAGCATCAAATATACAGTCCTTGTGCTTATTCCTCTTCTGATGGGAGCAGTATGGATGGTCGGTTCGATGCCTTTCCTGGGGGTGTATTTTAACTTTATCAATGTAGGTACTGTGTCCCTGGTGCTGGGTATAGGCATAGACGATGGAGTGCACATGATGCACCGATTCCTTGGAGAGAGGGAACACAGGGTGGTGCATACTATCGCACGTACGGGTAGAGCCATTATTCTCACCTCCCTTACCACGATGATCGGCTTTGGTGCGCTTCTCCTTGCTCATTTTCGGGGCCTCAATACCATGGGAGAAGTGCTGTTGATGGGTGTGGGCTATTGTCTGCTTACATCTATTTTTGGACTTGGTTCCATACTTGGATTGCTTTCTCGCTCCAGGTCTTGACTTTCGCCGTACGAATACATATTCTCACGGCATCAAAAATAGAATCGAAAGCAGCTGTAGTTTGAAACGGTGCCATTTCCAAAAAAACACCTGAAGGAGGGTCACAACCATGGCTGATGGTGACTTTGTTGTTGCCATAGATTCGGGCACCACGGGGACAACCGCCCTGGTAATTGATAAAGACTTGGAAGTTAAGGCCAAAAAAACGGTTGAACTTCCACAGATCTTTCCCAGGCCGGGATGGGTAGAGCACGACCCGGAAGCGATATTTGCACTTGCCGAGGATGCCATCGCGGGGGCCCTGGAAGAAGCAGGAGTTCGTCCAACTCAGGTAGTAGCCCTTGGTGTGACCAACCAGCGAGAGACGACCATTGTGTTCAACAGGGAAACGCTCAAGCCATATTTTAATGCCATTGTCTGGCAATGCAGGCGCACAGCACCCATATGCGAAGAACTCAAAAAGGCAAAGCTCACTTCACAGGTGAGAAAACGTACGGGATTGGTGATAGACCCTTACTTTTCAGCAACAAAAATTGTATGGCTTCTCAGGCACGTCAAGGGACTTCGCAAAGAAGCGGAGAAGGGACACGCCGTTTTTGGAACGGTTGATTCTTACCTCATCGCTCGCTTTACAGGCGGCGAAGTTCACGCAACAGAACCTTCCAACGCCTCCAGGACCATGCTCTACAACATTGTAGAAAAGAGATGGGATGGATACCTGTGCGATAAAATGGGAATTCCTGCGAGCATGTTGCCGGATGTAAAGGATTCTTCAGGTGTGTTTGGTTATACAAAGGGTATGAGGTCACTGCCGGATGGCGTGCCCATTGCAGGAGTAGCAGGTGACCAGCAGGCCGCAACGTTTGGGCAGGCCTGTTTTACTCCGGGAGAGGCCAAGTGCACTTATGGTACCGGTTCATTTACGCTCCTCAACACGGGGAAGAAACCTGTGCCGTCTCGCTACGGGCTTGTCACCACGGTGTTATGGTCTATTGACGGAAAAACGGAGTATGCACTTGAAGGCAGCGTGTTTATCGCGGGAGCAGCAGTGCAGTGGCTTCGAGATGGCCTGAAGCTTATTGAAAGGTCTGAAGAGATTGAAGAACTTGCCGCGCAGGTGAGCTCTTCTGAGGGAGTATACCTGGTGCCTGCGTTTCAGGGGCTGGGTGCACCTTACTGGAGACCGGAAGCAAAAGGTATTATTTATGGAATTACACGTTCCACCACGGCTGCTCACATTGCCCGGGCAACGCTTGAAGGTATCGCCTATATGAATGCCGAGGTGATGCTGGCGATGAAGGCTGATTATGGCAGGAGAATAAAATGCTTAAAGGTGGATGGCGGTGCCGCTCGGAACGATCTGCTCATGCAATTTCAAAGTGACATTCTCGGAGTGGAAATAGTGAGACCCCGGATAATAGAGACGACGGCACTCGGGGCAGGAATGCTTGCGGGCTTGGGTGTCAAACTCTGGAAGTCACGTGACGAACTTGCTGCACGTTATCGGGAAGAGCGGCATTTCTCTCCTGCTCTCACCAGAAAAAAGAGAGAAGTCTTGTTACAACAATGGAGAAGGGTGGTGGAAAAAGCATGAAAAGGTCGCTTTATGCATCCACATTTGTACTTATTTTTTTCAATGGGTGTCTTATCACGCGTACCCAGCTTGAAATGAAGGCCAAACTTGATGAACTTGATGCCAGGCTCTCCATTGTGGAAGAAAAGAAAGTTGACACGGAGGAGTTGAAAGCGAGTCTTGATGAGATTCGAGGTATACTCGCTGACGTTTCTACCAGGCAGGACGAAATCGAAAAACGCCTGGCCGTTTTGAAAGGTGCCGGTGAAATTGAAAAAGCTTTTGCAATACTCTCGCGGGAGATCGACCAGAAGATTTCCTCGGTTCAAAAAGAGATGCAGAAAAGCGTGGAAGCAAGGGAAGAAGACCTCCAGCAGCAACTCAAGTCATTAAAGAAAGAACTTGAAAGCCTCAAACTCGCATATTCGATTTTCGCAAAAGTACTTGCGGACCCGGAAAAGGCTTACGAAGATGCAAAAGAGCTGTGGAAAAAGGGTCAAAGCAGCCAGGCCTATGCCATATTCAGCCGCATTGCTGCAATTCACAAAGGGCACCACCTGGAAGATGACTGTTATTATTTAATGGGCAAAATAAAAGCAGAAAATGGGGATTGTCGTACAGCTATAAAGAACTTTGGTGAAGTGATCACACGATTCCCGTCGTCGTGGCTTGCTCCCAAAGCATATCTTGGAACGGCCGAATGCCTCAAAAGGCTTGGTGAAAAGAAAAAGGCCAGGCTGTTTTTAAGGGAAGTAATAAAAAAATATCCTCAATCCAGAGAAGCAACTAGGGCAAAAAAAATGCTTAAAAAACTGTGAAGGAGGACACCGTGAAGCACGTGTGCGCCGTGGATAGAGAAGTGTACCAGGCTGTTGTAAAGGAAATGGAAAGGCAGGAGTTTCGCCTCCAGATGATCGCTTCTGAGAACTACGCCTCGCGGGCCGTACTTGAAACCATGGCAAATGTGATGAGCAACAAATATGCGGAAGGGTACCCTGGCAAACGTTACTACGGGGGATGTGAAAATGTGGATGTGGTGGAAGAACTGGCTCGTCGGCGGGCAATGGAGCTTTTCAGGGCTGATTTCGCTAACGTGCAGCCTCATTCCGGCTCCCAGGCGAACATGGCGGTTTACATGAGCGTATGTGAGCCAGGAGACGTTGTCCTCGGTATGGACCTTTCCCACGGAGGTCATCTTACCCATGGGTCTCCAGTGAACTTCTCGGGGCGACTTTACAAAGTGGTTCACTATGGTGTCAAAGAAGATACAGAACTCATTGATTACGACATGGTCAGGGACCTGGCCAAAAAGCATCGTCCAAAACTGATAGTAACGGGGGCAAGTGCGTATCCTCGGGATATTGATTTTAAAACATTTCGTGATATTGCCGATGAGGTGGGTGCTTATCTCATGGCGGACATTGCACATCCAGCCGGGCTTGTTGTTGCAGGGCTTCATTCTGACCCTGTACCGCACGCCCATTTTGTCACTGCAACCACGCACAAGACTCTCAGGGGACCCCGTGGAGGGCTTATTCTTGGCAAAGCGGATTTTGAGAAAAAAGTCAACACTCGAGTATTTCCAGGAACCCAGGATGGTCCCATGATGCACGTAATCGCGGCCAAAGCAGTGGCTTTCAAAGAGGCACTCTCTGAAGAATTCAAAAGATATCAAAAGCAGGTGATTGAAAACGCGCGCACGCTTGCGGAGGAGCTAACTGCACGAGGATACCGCGTTGTGTCGGGTGGTACTGATACGCACCTTTTGCTGGTAGACCTGAGAAACAGAAACATCACGGGTAAAGAGGCCGAAGCCTGGCTTGATGCTGCCTGGATTACTGTTAACAAGAACACCATCCCCTTCGACCCACAGCCGCCGGCCGTGGCCAGTGGTATCCGTATAGGAACCCCCGGTGTAACCAGCAGAGGGATGGGTGTACAGGAGATGAAGGAAATTGCGGAGATGATAGATAAGGTTCTCTCTTCTGCAGGTAGTGAAGATGTGGTGAATAAGGTAAGGGTGCGTGTGCGAGAACTTTGCGAGTCTTTTCCCATATACAGAGACTGGCTGGAAGAGGTGAAAGCGGCAGGTGGCTGAACGTTCACGCCCAGACTGGGATCATTACTTTATGGCTTTTGCGTACCTGGCGGCGCGTCGGAGCACGTGCCTCAGGCGACGGGTGGGTGCTGTAATTGTCAAGGACAGACAGATCCTTGCTACTGGATATAATGGGGCTCCACGTGGTGTGCCTCACGCGGAGGAGGTTGGCTGCATACGTGAAAAACTTAATGTTCCTTCGGGGGAAAGGCATGAGCTGTGCAGGGGACTGCATGCAGAGCAAAACGCTATCATCCAGGCCGCGTACCATGGCGTAAGCATCAGAGGAGGTGAAATATATACAACCAATTTCCCGTGTATCATCTGCGCTAAAATGATTATCAATGCAGGCATTACTCGCATTGTATATGCGGAAGGTTATGCAACTGAAGATGTTACCGGACGTCTTACCGTAGAGCTGCTGGAAAAGGCAGGCATCAAAGTCGAAAAGCTCACCGGGACAGTGGGAATCCCTCGCTGATTTACATGCACTCTGCGCTCCATGGCAGGGCAGGGATTTTATCTGATAACAGGGTTCAGGGACATTTTTGTTCTGCCCACCAAAGTAAACAACTGGGTAAGCAAGGAGTCATGGAGGACTTCGGATCCATCTCAAGGCAGGGGCAGGTATTTCCTTTCCACGCCCCCGGACTCCCCCCACTCCAGAATGTCAAATGTCAAGACCTGACCCCT